>JAYSTO010000001.1:0-3634 GCA_043719675.1 Gammaproteobacteria bacterium
CCAGATCGGATTCACCGGCGTTGTTAACCACTACTTTAATCGTCGCCTCATCACCTTCGCGCAAGAAACGCGGGATGTAGGGCCGGACGATGAGTTCTTTGACGGTTTTGGTTTGTTGCTGAAGCGAGCCGCCGCAAAAATCCTTGCTGATGGCATGTGCGTAGACGTTCCACGAGGTCACCGAATCGGGAACCTGAAACTCAATGCCGACTGTTCCATCCTTATCCAGTACCAGATGGGGTTTAAAAAAGGCTGTTTCCGAAAAGTTAGAACGTAATTGTGGGCCATCATCTGCTGGTTGCTGCGGTTGGCTCGCAAAAGGGTCGGCATTATCCAGTTTGCTTAGGCTTGTATCATCAAATACGTCACTCATCGGTGAAGCCGCAATTGAACTGGACTCTTCCATCGCCATCGATGGTGCAGGTGCAGCTGCACACTCCATGGTTCCAAATGGATCTTCAAAGGGATCGATGCCGCGTGTTCGACGCAGAAACTGAAAATCCTTCAATACCGATCGTGCGCCAGGTCCGCCTACGCCATAATTATAAATAACGGCGAAATCGTCCTCGTGTAAACGAGGGTAGTCCGCTGGTCCGGCAAAATGCCCTGAAAATGATCGCCCAGTCTGTGAAAATAAGTTAAAACCCCATTGTGTATTGGTGCCACTCCATGGGTAGGCATGCAGCGGACTTTGGACACTATGCAGGCCAAACATATCTAAACTGCGATCATACATATAGGAAAGCACCTCCACCATGTTCGCTGGCAGCGTCTTGCCCTGATAGTCCTGCACCAGGATGCGTAATGATTCCATTGTCCCTGGGCGCATTTTATCGCGGAAACTGACAAATTTAACCTGTAGTTCCTTATTGTCCCAAGGCACATTGATGACATTCTCTTGCCGCATCGATTGATAGTCCCGAACACCGCACAATCGAAAACTCATACCGCCACGATCTTCTTCACGGATGGGTAGGGTGATAAAGGCGTGATCCTGATTGGCCTCTATTAGCCGTTTAGCAATGCGCTTATCATATTTATAGGTTTCAAGTGTGAATCGTTGATTACGCAAACCGGAGTAAACAAATAACTGAATGGATTCACCGACCTTGGCAGTGGCTTTATCAACAAAAAACAAAAATGGCAGGTTTAATGCTGGCTGGGCCGACACGGCTAAAAAATTTTTCGCCATCGTAAATGTTTCACCATACGCATCGGTTGTTTCATAATAAATGCGGTAGACGCCGTCGTTGTTAACCGGCGGTATCCGCATTTCCGCCTTGCCTTCCCGGTCATGCACCAGCGCCCCTGTCTGGATGATCTCGCCCTCCGCCCATTTGGCTGCAATGGCCTCCCAGTCAATCGCGCCATTCCATCTTTCTCGTTGTTTATCGCTTGGCGTGGCAAAATTTTCCAGATCTGCACGATGATCAAATATGTTGGTATTTTCTATATCGGCGGGCAAAGGTGTTTGCATTGGTTGCTGTAAGCGGATAACTTTAAACCGGGAATTACCAGGTAAAGCCTTGCCATTTAACGTGGTCAGTTTCGTGGTCACATTAATATGCTCAGACGATCTTACAAATGAATCTGTGATATCAAAGGTTGCTTCGACCGTCACCCATCCGGCACGATAGATGCGGGAGGCACTTCTTGTTTCACCACCTTCATCGGTTACGTCCACCTGAACATTAAAGTTGTATGACAGGGCATGATTATTGGCGGCCTGTTCATCGGCTTCGGGTAAGAATTCAATGACAAACGTGCCATCGGTATTTATCACGGAAGTGCCTTGGGCGATGGTCTGTTCGGCTTGATTAACATTTATTCCCCACCATACCCCCCAACCACAATACCAGTACCAATCGGGGATGTGCGTCCGGCGTAACACGCGCCAACTTACCTTGCCGCTGCTGACGGGTTGCCCGAAATAGTATTTCGCTTCACCTTTGACGGTTGCACGGTGATTCAACCGCATATCCGTCAGTGCATCGGTCAAGCTTGTTTCAAAGGTGGGTCGTTTGTATTCCTCAATCCGAAGACTGCTTGAGCCGTCAAATGGTGGATTAACACGGATGCTCCAATGTCCTAACAGTCGACCAGTTGGAATCGTAAACTCACCGGAACCCGTTCCATATTCATTTAAACTGACACTCTGTTGAGTGACTACCTGGAGATTGGTGTCAATGAGATTAACATCCAGGCGCGTCCCTTCTTCGGCAGTATGGAATTTCCCTGATTGTCGGTTTCCTTTATAACCGACCACTTTCCACAGTATTTTTTGACCAGGGCGATAGATGGCGCGATCAGTAAATACCAGGCTTTGCTTCAGCTCAGGACTGTCTTCACGAAAATGATAGAAAAAATCTTTTTGGATGGAAAAGCTTTCTTCTTTAACCGCCAAAACAAAATAATTTAAATAGGTATTCTCAGCGGGGGCAATCGTAAACTGCACGGCGCCATCGTTATCGGATTCCTGTATTTGTACGAGCTGCGCCTTCTTTTCCCATTCATAGGAATACAGGGCCACTTCTGTACCCGGTTCAGCTACTCCCGACTCGCCGTTTAACACTTTAAACTCATAGAAAGTATTATTGGGTTTTTGGTGCATAAGCACCAAATCAGAAATAAGTAAGGTGACACCGACCAAAGAGTTGTTTGATTCTGAAAAGTCAGCGTTTGCCGAGGCAACCACAAAGTACAGGCCGTTTTTATTTATTTCCGGTGCGACGAGGTGATGATGGAAAGTATAGTCAGGGGTTGGGCTAAGCATTTCTGACCAGGTAAAAACCGGGACATTCTCAGGCGAGCTAATAAACCTTTTTGGATCGCGAATTAAACCCGGTTGTGAGTAGATATTTTCATTTAACATTTTTTCCAGTGCTAACGCATAGGCGCGAAAATGTAAATGAGTGATGTTTTTGTATCGAATGGAGATCGATTTTTTCTGCAACCCATCCAGGCTCATACTTGTTAGCCGGTATGCGGGCTGTTGTATCTTCTCAGCATTGGTAACGCACCGCGCGGCTCCATAACTGCCAGGATAGGCTTCAGCCCCCAATAATGCTTCTGCCCTGGCTGCAATGAATGCGCCCGGCTCCTCTTGTTCCTGTATCAACTCAGACAGCAAGGCTTGTCCCTTTGACCACCATTGCAGTTCTTTATTTTTATTTTGTACTTGTCGCAGTACTTTAATTAATTCTTGTTTTAATCCCGCGTCATTGGCATGGCTGTGTAAATATTCTATTAGAATGTAATGGGCTTCTAAGGCGGCGGCAGGTCGGCCGTGTTGTAGATGAAATGCAATATGTTCACCGAGCCAGCTCGTGAGTATTTCCAGGGGGTGTGGAGTATATTGATCCGGCGCTATGCGTACCTGCTGGGGGGTTGCTGCCAATAATTTGATGTTGACTTTGTAAATTTCATTGGTTTGTTGCGGGGTCCAGTAATGCGAATTTGCCAGGTGCTTCACCGCGATATAGACGATCGCATCGCGTAAAACGTCACGCATTTTATGCGGATAGTTATTACTAGTAAAAAAAGGCTGGTAAAAATCCGGTATGGGCTGACTTATTAGTTCTTCTTGCGTTAAAGCGGCATTAAAACAGGCGATTATTTTTTCTGATAGTTGATC
>JAYSTO010000002.1:0-8563 GCA_043719675.1 Gammaproteobacteria bacterium
CGCAGGGTGACGTGGCCGCTGTGTTGCCAGCCTTTGAAACGATCCACGACGTAGGTCAGGCCGGAAGTGGTTTCGGTCAGATAAGGTGTGTCGATCTGCGCGATGTTACCCAGGCACACCATTTTGGTGCCGGGGCCGGCGCGGGTGATCAAGGTTTTTAATTGTTTGGAGGTCAGGTTCTGTGCTTCATCGATGATCACAAAACGATTCAGAAAGGTGCGGCCGCGCATGAAGTTGACCGAGCGGATCTTGATGCGTTGGCTGACGATATCTTGTGTTGCGGCGCGGCCCCATGTTCCACCTTCGCTATTTTGGGTGAGGACTTCCAGGTTATCCATCAATGCGCCCATCCACGGTGTCATTTTTTCTTCCTCGGTGCCGGGCAGGAAACCAATGTCTTCGCCGACCGGGATCGTCACGCGGGTCATGATGATTTCGCGGTAGAGATTTTTCTCCAGGGTTTGTTCCAGTCCCGCCGCCAGTGACAACAAGGTTTTACCGGTACCGGCACTGCCCACCAAAGAGACAAAATCCACCTCGGGATCCATTAATAAATTTAACGCATAGTTTTGTTCACGATTGCGCGCGTGGATGCCCCACACGGTTTTTGAAGTGGAACGGTAATCGCGTACCGTTTCTATGACAGCGGAGTTATCTTTGATCTCGCGCACCACTGCATCAAACTCATCCTCGGGGTGAAAAATAAATTGATTGGCATACCAACCGGCGACCGCCGGGCCTTGCAGCCGATAAAAAGTGCGGCCTGCCTCCACCCAGGAATCCATTTCTTTGGCGTGGCTGTCCCAAAATGTTTTGTCCACTTCAGAGGTGCCCGTATAGAGCAGATCGACGTCTTCCAACACCTGATCGTTGTGATAGTCCTCGGAGTGAATGCCCAGGATGCTGGCCTTGATGCGTAAATTGATGTCTTTGGATACGACGGTGACATTTATTGGCGCATATTTTTTCTGTACGCTCAGCGCGGTGCCGAGAATGTCGTTGTCGGCGGACTTGCCGGGTAATGAAACGGGTAACTCTGACGACAAGAGTTGGGTTTGAAAAAACAATCGACCGACACTGTCATGACCATTGTGTGCATGCATGGCATTCTTCAGTTCAATACCGTGTTCGATCTGATCAACGGCGACATCCGTCATTAATTCATCGAGAAAGCGGCTGCTTTGCCGGGCATTACGCGCCACTTCCGTGTTGCCGCGTTTATTGGAATCCAATTCCTCCAGGACGATCATCGGCAAAAAGATGTCGTGTTCCTTAAAACGGAACAGCGATGTGGGGTCGTGCATCAAAACATTGGTATCAATAATAAAAAGACGTTTGCCTTCAATCGGTTTGGCTTTCATGAGTGAGGATTATTCCAAGTGCAAGTGGGAAGGTAATTAATAAGATGTGCGAGGCAAAATAGACTACGTTGCTGCATGCAGTGTTATCAGGCCTTGTTGAGTTGTTTCACCGCCGCCAGGACTTCGCTGACGTGGCCTTCGACCTTGACCTTACGCCATTCCTGGCGCAGCACGCCCTTGCTATCAATGAGAAAGGTGCTGCGTTCAATGCCACGGACCTGTTTGCCGTACATGTTTTTCATTTTCATCACGTCAAACAATGCACACAATTTTTCGGTATCATCGGATAATAATTCAAACGGCAGCTTTTCATTCGCTTTGAATTTTTCGTGGCTGTTGAGTGAGTCACGCGACACGCCCAGGATCACCGCATTCTCTTTGCGAAACTTAGCGGATTGATCACGGAAATCCTGGCTTTCCAGCGTACAACCGGGCGTGCTGTCTTTGGGGTAGAAATACAATATTACATGCTGGCCCTTCAGATCTTTCAAGCTGATGGTTTGCGCAGACGTGGCGGGCAGGGAAAAATCGGGTACTGGCTTGCCGATGGCGGGTACGTTCTGCGTTGTCATTGGTTTACACCTTTACCGGTTCGAGGATCGCATCGAGGTTCATGTGATCACAAAATTCCATAAATTGTTCGCGTAATGTGGAGATGTGCGTGCCGGCCGGCACTTCGACCGTCATGCTTAAATTAAACATGACAGAGCCGGTGTGCGGGGCACGATGACTGGTGGTGTACATATCGTGAATATTGATCTGGCGCTTGGAAAAAAAACTGGCGAGTTGTTGCACGATACCGGGGTGATCGAGCGACACAACCTCGACGTTATAGGGCAACTTTTCCTGGCTGAGCGGACGTTCCTGGGTGCGTTTGACGGCGATAATCATGCCCAACTTGGTTTGCATGGTGGGCAGGGCATCTTCCAGCTTGGCGACGTTATTCCATGCGCCGGAGATCATCATGAGGATGGCAAATTCACCACCCAACAGGCTCATGCGGCTCTCTTCAATATTGCAACCACAATTGACGACAATTTGTGTGAGATCGGCGACCAGCCCAGGCCGGTCTTCACCCACAGCAGAAATAACCAGAAAATTGCTCATAGGCGGCTTTGTTTCCCGTGACGGTGAGTAGAGTTATACCTCATTTATAGTTGCACTGCACGTAATCGTTCGGCGGCCTGTTCGGGGCTGATGGTGTTGACGAACAAACCGGAACCCAGCTCAAACCCGGATGGAATGCTGGTGCGCGGGCAGATCTCCAGGTGCCAGTGGTAACTCGTCTGGCAATGCCGGAATTCCTCACCTTGCGGCAGGGTGTGCAGGAAGAAATTAAACTGCGCGCCGCCGATCACGGCATCTAACCTGGCCATGGTGCGTTGCATGACGATGGCCAAGTCAGCGAGATGGTCGGCACTGGTATCGAGAAAATTACTGTGGTGTTCCAGTGGCAGGATGTGTACTTCCCACTCGTAGCGGCTGGCAAAGGGTTTGATCGCGACAAAATGCCGCCCGCGCTCCACCACATATTGGCCCACATTGATGCGGCGCACCACCTGGCCGGAATCGCGTTCATAGATGGTGGCCTCAAAGGTCAGGGCCTCGTTGATCAAGGTGCAAAAAATACAGTGGTGGTGACGCTTGTAATAGTTCTCGCTGTTGACCACTTCGTCATGGACATTTTGTGGCACAACCGGGGTGGCGATGATCTGACTGTGGGTGTGGCCCATGCTGGCACCCGCCGCTGGGCCAAAGTTCTTGAAAACCAAAACATATTTCAATCGCGCGTCCATCTTATATAGTTCGGTCATGCGCGTTTGATAGACGCCAAACAGGTCTTGTAAATGGGCGGCGCTCATCTCATGGATGGCAATGCCGTGTTGATGATGATCGACAATCACCTCATGGCGGCCATAGCCGTCAATCGCCTGTTGCAGACCAAAAACCAGTCCGGGTTGCGAGCGTTCGTTGCCCAGTACCGGGTAGAGGTTTTCCACGATACGGATGCCCCATTCGGCGGTCTTGGGATAGCGTGAGATCTCCGGCGGGGTCTGGTCCTCGTTACCACGACAAAATGCACACTCCGGCACATGGCGGCGCGTATCGCGGGGGGCGGGTTCTTCTTTTTTGCGTGGCCGCATACTGCGGGCCGTGGCGACCAGGACCGATTCGCTGGGTACAATGGGATTGATGCGGATTTCCCGCACCGGTTTTTCTTGTTTGGATTGCTCCATGTGAACTGGCTCCTTCATCTTACGCATTGGCGCTGGACACGCCGTTATTTTCATGTTCAGGGGGCGCACAGTTTACAGGGCAGCGGGGAATTTGACGAGTTCTTGTGTTCCGCTGGAGGGGCCATTACTATGGCGGTCTTTAATATAGAGTGAAAGCAGCAGGGGAAGATATGTTTAAGGGTAGTATGGTTGCCCTGGTCACACCGATGACTACCGATGGGGCAATCGACGAGGAAGCGCTTGAATCGCTGGTCGAATTTCACATCAAGCAGGGTACCGATGCGATTGTCTCGGTGGGGACCACGGGTGAATCCGCCACGCTGGACGAAGAAGAGCACTGTTATGTGATGCGCCGCACGGTGACATTGGCGCGGGGCCGTATCCCGGTGATCGGTGGTACCGGTTCCAACTCCACCACCGAGGCAATTACGTTGACTCGGTGCGCCAAAGAGGCGGGCGTGGATGCCTGTTTGCTGGTCACACCCTATTACAATAAACCCACACAAGAAGGCATGTACCTGCACTTCAAAGCGGTGGCGGACGCCGTGGCTATCCCGCAAATACTCTACAATGTTCCCGGTCGCACCGCGGTGGATTTACTGCCCGCGACAGTAGCGCGGCTGGCCCAAGTAAAAAACATCATTGGCATCAAAGAGGCCACCGGTAAGCTGGATCGTGTGCCTGTGCTGCAGCAGCTGTGTGGTCCGCAATTCGAGTTGTATAGCGGTGATGATGCGACCGGCATGGACTTTATGTTACTGGGCGGGCATGGCGTGATCTCCGTGACCACCAATGTCGCGCCCAAGGCGATGCATGATATGTGTGCCGCGGCATTGGCCGGTGATCGTGCCAGGGCGGCTGCAATCAACGACACGTTGATGCCGCTGCACAACAAGCTGTTTGTTGAAGCCAATCCCATTCCGGTCAAATGGGCACTGTATAAAATGGGTTTGATTACTAGCGGGATTCGATTACCGCTGACCGTGTTATCCGCGCCGTATCATGGCGAGATCACCGAGGCATTAAAACAGGCGGGTGTGTTATGAGAGGTATGGTAATGAAACAAGCGGTACACACAGGCGCAGCCATGTTGTGTGGTTTACTCTTCGTCGTCGGTTGTTCAACCAATCAATCGAATTATAAAGGTGATTATCAGGCCGAACTGGAAAAACACTCGCTCGATGTCCCCCCTGATTTGGATAAACCTGAGACAAGCACGCAGAATGATTTGCCGGAGGCAGCCCGCTCAGCGCTGACCTATAGCGATTATCAAAAAATACAAAAAACCAGTCCTGGTGAGCTGATTGCCGCCAATAACAAGAGCACGCGGTTTGTGCGCGATGGTGCTGTGTTCTGGCTGGAGGTAAAAGCCAAACCGGAACAGGTCTGGTCAGAGGCGCGCGAGTTTTTGCTAAAGCTTGGCTTTGAGATAAAGCTGGAACAGCCGCAGTTAGGTATTATGGAAACCAACTGGCTGGAAAATCGTCATGACATTCCGAAAAACTGGTTTACAAAATTACTCAACAAACTGTATACAACCGGATTATTAGATAAATATCGGCTGCGGATTGAACGCGGCGCGGAGGCGGACACCACGCTGGTTTTTGTTACCCACCGAGGATTAAAGGAATTGGTTGAAGGTGATAATAGAACAGAGGATGTTACCACGACTAATTGGACAGTCCGCCAGTCCGATCCGGAGCTGGAAACGGAACTGTTGATGCGGTTCATGGCCCAGCGGGGGGCGAGTGAAGAGACAGCGAAATCAGTCATCGCCAGTGCGACACAGGTTGAGCGCACTCAGCTCAAGCAACAGGACAGTCAAACCAGTTTGCAAATCAATGAACCGTTTGCCCGTTCCTGGCGGTTGGCCGAGATCGCGTTGGATCGGTTGGGCGTCGTCATTGAAGATCGTAATCGTTCTTCCGGCACTTATTACATTCGGCTTCCGGAAAATTTTCAGATTGAGGCGGCCAAAGGCTGGTTATTCTCCTCGAAAGAAAGCAAACCCAGTACTGATAAATATCTATTAGTGTTGGAAGACAAAGGGGCCACAACCCAGATTGTGCTCCGTAACCGTGATGCCAAAACCGAAGATTTACCGTTGGTGACAAAAAAGATACTCACCCAGATTAAAGAAAATATCCTCTAGCCGCAAAAGGACAGCGTATTGCGCTTTGCATCATTAGGCAGTGGCAGTCGTGGCAATGCCACCGTGGTGTCACACCGCAATACCTGCGTTTTGGTGGATTGCGGTTTTTCCATGCGCGAGACCGAACAACGTTTGCAACGATTGAACTTTGAACCGCAACAACTCACCGCCATTGTCGTGACCCATGAACACCAGGACCACCGGTTAGGTGTCGGTGCGATGGCAAGAAAATATGCGCTACCGGTATTCATGACGCGCGGCACACATTCGGCCAATAACTGGGGTGAGCTGGCGGATTGGACGGCGATTGAACCTGAAACGGTGTTTGTTATCGCTGATATCGAGTTGACGCCCTTTACCGTCCCGCACGATGCCGCCGAGCCGGTGCAATTTGTATTTAGTGACGGCGCCAAACGTTTGGGGTTGTTGACCGACACCGGGATGATCACCACGCATATCATCGAACAGTTGACGGGTCTGGATGCGTTGTTGCTGGAATGTAATCACGACGCCACCATGTTGCAAGACAGCGAGTATCCGTCGACATTAAAACAGCGGGTGGGTGGCGATTACGGGCACTTAAATAATACCCAAGCGGCGGAGTTATTGTGCAAGATCAACCGTTCCGGTTTACATCACGTGGTAGCGATGCATTTGAGTCAGAAAAATAATCAACCACAACTGGCGCAGCAGGCATTGGCGCAAAGTATGGGATGTACAGAAGAGGACATTCTTGTTGCTGATCAGTTGTTGGGATTGGATTGGTTAACCATTTGAAAGACGAGGTGAGCGATGCAAAAGGGTGAACAACTGTATAAAGGCAAGGCCAAGACGGTATACAAGACCAGCGATCCGGATCGGTTTATCATGTTGTTTCGCAATGACACCTCGGCCTTTGACGGCGAGAAAGTCGCGCAGCTCGAACGCAAGGGCATTGTTAACAATCACTTCAATGCCTTTATTATGCAAAAATTGCAGGCCGCCGGGATTCCCACTCACTTTGAGAAGATACTCAGTCCACAGGAATCCCTGGTTAAACGCCTGGAGATGGTGCCGGTGGAATGCGTGGTGCGTAATCTGACTGCGGGCAGCATAGTGCGCCGCTTGGGTGTCAAGGAAGGGATGGAACTGACGCCACCGACATTTGAATTTTTTTATAAAAGCGATCAATTACATGATCCGATGATCAATGACTATCATATCCTGTCGTTCAAATGGGCGACGGCCGAAGAAATTCAAAAAATGAAGCAGATGACGCTGAGGGTCAATGAGATTTTAACGGCGATGTTTCAACAAGCCGGGATGTTGCTGGTGGATTTTAAACTGGAGTTTGGCCGTTATCGTGGCGAATTACTATTGGGTGATGAGTTCAGTCCCGATGGTTGTCGATTATGGGATGCACAAACCCGCAAAAAACTCGACAAGGATCGCTTCCGCCAGGATTTGGGAAATGTCATTGAGGCGTATGAAGAGGTGGCGCAACGGTTGGGCGTGCCGTTGCCACCATAATCTGTGATCAACAACGCTTGCGCTGCAATGATTTTATGGCCATCATAGGCGCTGTTCAAACAGACATGGTTAATCACATCACGAAATGAGTTCGCGTTCCTACACAGCAGAATCCATTGAAGTATTGACGGGCTTGGAGCCGGTGCGCAAGCGCCCCGGTATGTATACCCAGACCGATCGGCCCAATCATTTGGTGCAGGAAGTGGTCGACAACAGCGTCGATGAAGCCATTGCCGGTCATGCTTCTCGCATTGATGTGATCTTGTACAAAGACGGTTCCTGTGAAGTGGTGGATGATGGTCGTGGCATGCCGGTGGATATCCACCCCAAGGAAAAAATCCCCGGCGTCGAAGTCATTCTCACCCGCCTGCACGCGGGCGGTAAGTTTTCCAATAAAAATTATAAATTCTCCGGCGGTCTGCACGGTGTGGGTGTGTCGGTGGTTAATGCCCTGTCAAAAAAACTCGAAGTTTTAATTCGCCGCGATGCCAAAGAATACAAAATGACGTTTGCCGATGGCAAACGTACCTCACCGCTGAAAACCATGAATGCGGTGGGCAAACGCAATACCGGCACCACCGTGCGTTTTTGGCCGGACCCCAAATTTTTTGAAACCGCCAAATTTTCAGTACCCCGCGTCAAACACGTGTTGCGCGCCAAGGCGGTGTTGTGTCCCGGTTTGACCGTAACCTTTTTTGATGAACAGTCCGGTGAAAAAGAACAATGGATTTATCAGGATGGTTTGCGCGATTACCTGGTGAGCGAGTTGCACAACGCCGAGTTTATCCCGCAAGAAGTATTCATGGGACAGATGGCGGGTAATACCGAGGCTGCCGATTGGGCGGTGGCGTGGGTGGTCGAAGGAACAGTGAATGTTGCCGAGAGTTATGTCAATCTGATCCCCACCGCGCAGGGCGGCACCCATGTCAACGGTTTGCGCACCGGTCTGACCGATGCGATGCGCGAGTTCTGTGAGATTCGTAATCTGTTGCCGCGTGGTATTAAGATCGCGCCCGAAGATGTCTGGGATAAATTAAGTTATATTCTCTCCGTTAAATTAGCTGAACCGCAATTCTCCGGTCAAACCAAGGAACGTCTGACTTCACGCGAGTGTGCGGCCTTTGTCACCGGTGTTGTGAAAGATGCATTCGCACTCTGGCTCAACCAACATATTGAGGCGGGTGAGCGCATCGCCGAACTGGTGATCACCAATGCTGAGGCTCGCTTGCGTGCCAACCGGACGGTGTTGCGGAAAAAGATCACCCAGGGGCCTGCCTTACCTGGCAAGCTCGCTGATTGTTCCT
>JAYSTO010000011.1:0-8341 GCA_043719675.1 Gammaproteobacteria bacterium
GATTTCTCGTTTGCAATTTTCTGTATTAGCTGGGCGATCAACAGTGAATGACCACCGAGTTCAAAGAATTTGCTGCTTGAACCAATATTGCTGACACCCAAAATAGTCGACCAGAGACCGGCCAACCATTTCTCCGTATTTGTAGAAGGTGCTGTGACGCCTGGTTCACTCTGCTGCGTTAACACCAAGTCAGGCAGATTCTTTCGATCCAACTTGCCATTCGGTGTTCTTGGCATGCTTGCAACAGCAACCACATGCTGTGGCAACATGTAGTCAGGTAACCATTCACGCAAATAATTATTCAGTACTATTAATTCTGTCTTTTGACTGGGTTTATTAACTATGTATGCCACTAACCAGCTATCACCTTCACGCCGGGTCTTGACTGCCAGTGCGCAATCCATCACCGCCGGATAACGTCTGATCACGGTTTCGATTTCACCCAGCTCAATGCGATAGCCCCGTAATTTCACCTGACTGTCCATGCGGCCTGTATATTCGAGCACACCTTCCTGGGTCCAGCGCACTTTATCGCCAGTGCGATACACCTTGCCCTCGCCAAATGGATTATCAACAAACCGTTCTCGCGTCAGCTCGGGTTGCCCTATATAACCAAGTGCCAGACCGTCGCCGCCAATCAACAGCTCACCCGGAATACCAATCGGCAACAGTTGCTGCAGGGTGTCAGTGACATAACATTGCGTATTGGCTATCGGGTTGCCGATCACCACCGGGCTGTTTACGGTTTTTATCAAGTGACAGGTTGACCATACCGTGGTTTCGGTTGGGCCATACATATTCCACACTTCCTTGCAGATTGGAACGAGCTGTGCCGCCAGATCTGCCGGAAAGGCCTCGCCACCGCATAATAATTTGAACTGTCGATTCGGCTTCCATCCGGCTTGCAACAACAACTTCCAGGTACTCGGCGTTGCCTGCATATAATTAATCTTGTGATGCTCAATCAGCTTCAATAACCGGCCGCCATCAACAACATCATCCTTTTGTGCCACGACCACTGTTGCGCCCACCCACAGGGGCAGGATCAGTTCCAATACGGAAATATCAAACGATAAGGTGGTGACGGCAAGTAATACGTCATTCGCACTCATGCCAGGCTCGTTACTCATGGCGGCAAGAAAATTGGCCACCGCACGGCGGGGAATTTCCACACCCTTGGGTCTGCCGGTCGAGCCTGAGGTAAAAATAACGTAGGCGCGTGAGTTGCTGTCCACCTCAACCGTAAAATCTGTCGTAGGCTGTTGCGGGATTTGTTTGTGAAGGGTGTCCAACAACATCACATTACGATCTGAAAAAATAGTCTGATATTCGGTTTGCGTTAAGATGAGTGCCGGATTTGCGGTCTGCACCATATAAACCAATCGTTCCGGCGGAAAGGCGGGATCGAGCGGTACATAGCCCGCACCCGCCTTCCAAATCCCTAACAGGCACGGTAGCAAATGTATACTGCGATCCAGGCAAATACCGACAAGCCCGCCGGGCTTTACGCCATTTGCAACCAGCAAACGCGCTATCTGATTTGATTGCTTGAATAGTTCGCTATAACTGAGAAATGATCCATCGCATTCAATGGCAACCTTGTCGGCTGCCTTGACGAGTACGCCATTCAAATACTGCATTAACGGCGGTATGTCCTGCTGCACACCACGCGCGGTTGTCATATACCGGGACGTCCACTCCGCATTGGCTGGCACCAGGGGCATCGCTGCCAGCGGGCGACTGGCATTCAGAATAATTCCTTCAAGCAATTGCCGATAAATACCTAACCACGACTGGATGGTCGCGTCCTTAAAGCGGCTCTTATTGAACTGGCATTGCAGCGTCAGTTCGCGGGTATTGTCGGCGACGTTGAGAAACAGATCGAAATATTCATACAGACGCGGATTCGCTGCCACTTTCACAGTGATATCAGCGAAGTTAAAGCTATGCATATCCTGATCAAGATTAAACATGACCGATGCCAGTGCCGCCCGGCTCAGATCCCGCTGTAACGGCAAGCGCTGCAGCAGCGCGCCTTGAGTAATATGTTGATGTTCGATTTGCGCAAAGAAGTTGTCGCGAAATTGTGCCAGCTGTTGCGCCAGCGCTTGATTGTCATCAATATTGATTAATACCGGCAACGTATTGACGCAATGGCCGATAACCCGATCCAGCGCAGTCATCGCCTGACCGGCGGCAGGCAATGCCACGACGACGGACGCATTACCCGTCAACCGATTCAGCAAACCGCCAAACGCGGTCAGCAGCAGCACCACCAGGCTACATTTATGCTGACGCGCCGCTACCCGCAGCCGCTGCACAAAATCGGCATCCAGTACATATTCCTGATAACCTGCTGCAAGACTCCGCTCTGCGCTAACCGGATAATCCGTCGGCAACTCAAGGTTGTCGGGTAATTTTTGGTAAGTCTGCGTCCAGAAATCAAGGTCGGATTTTTCCTTCGCACGGTATTCATCACTGCCCAACGCCTTCATGTAGTCGACGAAATGATTTTCCTGCGCCAGGAATACGGTCGTGGCAGACAGCTGCTGACTGTAGAGCAACGCCAGATCCTCCAGCATTACCGCGTAAGACCAGCCATCGCACACCAAGTGATGCACCACGATGATGACTGTGCTCTTGGTTGCTGATTCACGCACCAGAATCAGCCGCAATAACGGCCCGGTGGTAATATCGAACACCTTAACGACAGCCTGTTTGCGAACAGTATCCCGTTGCGCACCCGGATCAGTTGCAGTACTGACATCCACATAGTCGACCGCCGGTAACAGCAGATCGTGAACAAACAAGGCGGTGCCATCTGGGCTGAATGTCATGCGCAGGGAGTCATGACGTTTGCTCAGGCGGGCGGCGGCCTTTTGCAAGGCAGCAAAATCCAGCACCCCGTCCGCACACAACAACAGGGATTCATTAAAGGCGAGATTGCCCGCCGAGCCGAAAATATTTATCGCGTTAATCAGCTCACGCTGCGACTCGGTCGTAGGTGCGGTACAGATAATCATCAGTGAAAAACACCCATTGATTTCATGCGCTCAATGCCATTGACAAATGCCTGTTTGATCGCCGCAATGTCGGCATCGGTGTGTGCCGTGGTAAAAAACATCGGGCGGCCAGGAAAAATGTGGATGCCGTTAATCCGCATGTCGGCAAATAACAGATCACTATAGGCCACGTCTTCCTTGAATTTCAGATACATCAACGAACTGAACTGGCCAATTTCCATCGGCAGGTTGTTGTACTTGAAAATCAGATTCATGTCGCGGGCAAAATCTTCGGCCTTTTCGCTCACGCGCTTTTGTAGATCATTTCCCTGCTCACGCAAATACTTAAGCACCGCCATGGAGGTAGCCAGCGCCAGCGGGTGGCGCACAAAGGTACCGGCAAAATACGTTACACCCACCTCCGGCGCAGAGTCATCGCCAAATTGCCAAAAGCCGCCATCGAGCGTATCCAGATATTTGCGACTGCCGCCGATAATACCAATGGAAATGCCACCGCCTATTACCTTGCCATAAGTGGCAATGTCCGCCTTCACACCGAAATATTCCTGCGCACCGCCCAGGCCGACTCGAAAACCGGTAATCACTTCATCCATGATAAAAGCAATCTCATGTTCCTGGGTCAATTGGCGTAATTCCAGCAGGAACTCACGCGGTTGCAACGACGGATTGCGGCTTTGCACTGGTTCAATCAAGACACCGGCGATGTCATCGGCATTCTCGCGAATAATTTTCAGTGACTCGGGGTCACCGTAATCAAGAATCATCATATTCGCTGTGGCCCCGGCCATGATACCCGCAGCAGCCGGACGGCCTTTTTTATCCGGACCCGGCCGCACAATCACCTCGTCCACAATACCGTGATAGGCACCGTTGAACATGACCATGGTGTTGCGGCCACTCGCCGTGCGTGCCATACGAATCGCTCCGAGCACCGCTTCCGAACCGGTATTACAAAACGCAAACCTGTCCAGCGGTATGGTGTCAGCAAGTAATTTTGCCAGCTCACCGGCTAACGGATGTTGTGGGCCGATTTCAATCCCTTTATCCAACTGGTCCTTCATCGCCTTCACAATAAAATCCGGTGAGTTGCCGAGAAAATTGGAGCCGTAACCGCACAGCGTATCTATGTATTCATTGCCGTCCAGATCCCAGAAGCGGCTGCCTTTGGAACGGTTTACCACGATGGGATAAACCATTTCTTTTATTTCCGGACTGAATCCCGAGGTCGTACGCGGATCGGCCAGCACTCCACGGTGCGCTTGTGCATGAGCCTTTGATGATTTGGTTTTTTCCATGTATTCCTGCATCACTGCATGAATCTTCGATTTCTGCGCATCCGTAAATTTAAATTCCTTTTTGTCGAGACTGATACGCGTCTGTGCACCAAAGGGCTTGGCTTTTTCTTTCTCGGTGGCTGTTACTGTATTGACAGTGACCGATTGTGGTGTCGGCGCGGCGTGCAGCCCAGGCTGCACACCTGTAGACGTGGCGCCACTGAGGATGCCCAACTGCTGAGTTATCAGTTGCAACTGTTGTGCAATTAATGCGTGCATGCTTGTGCCACCCGCCATGTTCGGCATCACACCAGACACCGTCATTGGATTCGGTATTGCAACCGACGCACTTGCGACAACCGGGGCTGCCGCCTGTGGCAGTTTTGCTGGATCAGCATTGTCCGCTACAAAACCAGCCAAAGAGTCAAACGTTCCCAGGTCCTGCATCAAACGGCGAAAAGGAATGTCTACTTTGAATTGATTTTTTAATTTTAATGAGATTTGGGTGAGCACCAGGGAATCCATGCCCATATCCAGAAACGCCATGTCATTGGTGACGCTCACGAAGTCTTCGCCGGATTGATCAGTAAATATGTTTTTCAGGCTGGTAATCACTTGATCTTTAATGGCCATAACGTTTCCTGTGGTAATTGATCCGATCTCGGCGGATGGCATGGTTAAATTTGACAAATATTCGCTTGGGTATGACATGTTCGGTATTGCAGTGGCTTGCGCTGCGGGCGCATCAATCCAATAACGATTACGTTTAAATGGATAGGTTGGCAAAGGAATTCGTTTGGGTTTATAACCTTGGTGTAAAGCGCTCCAGTCAATATCAATCCCTTCCTGCCAGAGCATCCCCAGCGACCTTAACCAATTTGAATATTCCTCCTCGCTGCCATCAATACCACTGGCAATTCGCGGACGGCTGAGGCTGCGGGTATTATTAAACAGCGTCCGGCCCGGACCAACTTCAAGCAACACGTAGTCGCCTTGCGCAATACTGTTAACCGCCTGAAAAAATCGCACCGGTTGGCGAATCTGTTGACTCCAATATTCACTGCTACGCATCGCGTGTATTTTGTCACCCGTTTTACTGCTCACAATCGGTATTTTTGCATCCCGGATACTGATGCCTTTGACAAATGATAAAAATTCATCCGCCGCCGGTTGCATACTCGCCGAGTGAAAGGCGTGGGAGGTATCCAGCAATTTCGATTGTATCTCCGCCGCCGCCAACGCAGCCGCCATTGTTGCCAGTGCCGCCTGCGGACCGGACACAACCGTCGCCTGCGGTCCGTTAAACACGGAAATTTCACAACCTTCCGGCAAAAATCGCCGCGTGTTCTCTTCGTCACTCATTACCGCCAGCATTGCCCCCGCCGCCATGCTAAACATTAATTCCGCGCGTCTGGCCACAAGCGCTATCGCATCAGCTAATGAAAACATTTCCGCTACCGTCGCTGCGGTATATTCACCGATACTATGCCCGATCATCGCGGTGGGTTTGATACCCAGCGAAATCCACAGCCGGGCCAGTGCATACTCAATGGTAAACAGCGCGGGCTGTGTGTAACAAGTTTCAGACAGCAAGGATTTTCTCGCCCCATCTTCCAGGTCTGAAAAAATCAACTCGCGCAAATCCAGGCCGATTAACGGTGTGAACTGTTCGGCGCAATCATCAAACGTCTCCCGGAACACCGTCTGATTAAAATAGAGTTGCCGACCCATGTTCAGTGTTTGGGCGCCCTGCCCCGAAAACATAAATACGACACCCGCGACTTTATCCGGTGCCTGCCTAACAGCGGCATGCGGTGCCACGGTAATAACATCGTGATGAATACTTGCCACCGTAAAACTGCGATACTTGAAGTAGCTGCGGGATACCTGTGTTGTGTAGGCCGCATCCGCGCATTGCTCAGGCACCAGTTGCAAAAGCGCCGCGCCGATGTTTGCCATGTAAATTGCAGCGACTTCTGGGTCTTTTGCCGAGACCGGAATCAGTTGCGGGCGGAGATCGCGTGCGCGCATTGGTGATGCGGGCGGTTGCGCTACGATCACATGGGCATTGGTACCACCAACACCGAACGAACTGACACCTGCCAGCAAGAGTTGATTGCCCGGCGCGATCCATTCCTGTTGCGCTGCACATACCATAAATGGCATGTGACTAAAATCAATGTGCGGATTGGGTGCGGTAAAGTGCAACGTCGCAGGAAGTTTACGATGCTTCAATGCTAGCGCAGTTTTGATCAACCCTGTCGCACCAGCAGCTGACACCAAATGACCGACATTGCTTTTTACCGAACCAATCAAACATGGTGTGGCGCGTGGTCTCGCCGTTGCCGTATCACTAAAGGCCCGCGCTAATGCCTCAAGCTCAATGGGATCGCCCAGTGGTGTGGCGGTACCATGTGTCTCGACATAACTGATGTCATCAGAACTGCATTTGGCATCAGCCAGTGCAGTCTTAACGACCTCTGCCTGACCGGTGACACTGGGCGCGGTGAAACTCGCCTTGGTCGCGCCATCATTGTTTACCCCGACACCGCGGATCACGGCGTAAATTGTATCGCCATCATTAACGGCATCGCGCAGTCGTTTGAGCACCACGATGGCAACACCGCTATTGAACGTGGTGCCGCTACTGTCCTTTTCAAACGGTCGCGTGCTGCCATCACGTGACAACATGCCGCCTTCCTGATAAAGGTAACCGGCGCGCATCGGTGTCTGCAGGCTAATACCACCTGCCAACGCCAGATCACACTCACCGGTGCGCAGACTTTTTACCGCCGCAACAGTAGTGACTAACGAGGTTGAACACGCGGTATTGATGCTGAGGCACGGACCCTTGAGATTCAGTTTAAAAGCAGTACGCGTTGCAAGATAATCCTTGTCGTTGGCAAACTGCATGGGCAATGCACCTAACGGACCTTCAATACCGTGTTTTGGCAACACATGATACAGGTAATAACCATTGTGACCGCTGCCCGCAAACACGCCGATACGATTATTCGCATGCGGATAGTAGCCGGCATTTTCCAGTGCCTTCCAGGCCTCTTCCAGAAACACGCGCTGCTGCGGATCAGTAATCTCGGCTTCCAGGTGACTGATCCCAAAAAACGCGGCATCAAAACACTCATGCTCATCGATAATGCCACGGGCATAAACATAATCTGAATTATCACGGGCCACCTGTTGGGCCGGTGGTTCCAGATCGGCGAACTCAAAATGTGCAATACTTTCTTTGCCGTCAAGCAGGCTTTGCCAGAACGTTGCCACATCCCGGCTACCGGGGAAACGGCCACTCATGCCGATGATGGCAATATCAGAATCAACAACATTCGCCGCATTGCTGTTCTTTGTTTGAGTGCGTGGCTGTTGGAGTGATTGTAACTGCCGGGCAGCAAGCAATGTGGTTAACCCACCAAACGTGGGGGCCTCGAAAATATCGACCGCCGTTAGTTTTACTGGAAGTTCAGAGCGCGCACGCGTTACCAGACGCATATATAGGAGTGAGGTACCACCCATATCAAAAAAATTATCCTGGTCATGCACCTGTGCAGTACCCAATATCTCACACCACAGGCTCTGCAATGTTGCTTGCCAGCTATCGCGTGTGGTTTGTGCCACCATCGTTGCAAACACCTTGGGTAACGCCGCCCTGTCCACTTTGCCATTTTGAGTTAATGGCAGTTGTGCCAGCGCGATCACGTCAGATGGAATCATATAGTCAGGCAAATGCTGCGCCAGCCCGGATTTCAGACCCGCCGCGATGACAGGATCATCGACAACCACAAACGCGACCAACACCTTGTCGCCATAGCTGTTGATGTCTACTTGCGTGTGCGCTTGTTTCACACCGGCTATCGCCAGCAATTGCGCATTAATCTCACCGAGTTCAATACGGTGACCGGCGATTTTTACTTGCTCATCCACTCGACCGATATAACGGATCAAACCATCCTTGTCGGCCTGAACGATATCACCGGTTCGATAAACGCGCGTTTTCTTTTTGCCAAACACGCCTTCGCAGAATTTGTC
>JAYSTO010000101.1:0-2940 GCA_043719675.1 Gammaproteobacteria bacterium
AACTACCAAAACGAGGTGAAGAATGAAAGCAGAAAAGAAAAGTAGAAAGCAGTATGACGAGTCGTTTAAACGAGATGCCGTAGCCTTAGTGACGGAGCAAGGATACAAAATCAGTGATGCCGGACGACGGCTGGGGATTAATCCGAATCTCATTAGCCGCTGGAAACAGGAGCTTGAGCCGGATCCCACGGGGCAGCGATTAACGGCGGATGAGCGTTCGGAACTGACCCAGCTACGTCGTGAGAACCGCCAACTGCAAATGGAGACCGAGATCCTAAAAAAAGCGACGGCCTACTTCGCGAAACTGTCGAAGTGAGATATGCCTTTATGGCGAAGTGGGCAAAATATTATCCGGTACGGTTAATGTGCAGGATATTGCAAGTGAATAAAAGTACGTATTACGAGTGGAAACAACGTGGTGCCGAGATAATTAGCGCAGAAACCTTTGCGCTGTGCTCGCGTATGAAGGCGTTGTTTATTCAGTCGCGCGAGAGTTTAGGCAGCCGTGGGTTGATGCGTCAATTACGCAAGGAAGGGTTTGTTGTTGGGCGTTACCAGGTACGTAGCTTGATGAACCAGCTGGGGCTGGTGGTCAAGGTGAAACGCAAATATCGCGTGACGACGCAGAGCAAGCACCCTTTCCCCGTGGCCGAGAATGTGTTGAACCGGGAATTCAATCCGGCTAAGCCTAATCAGTCCTGGGTGAGCGACATCACCTATGTGTGGACGGTGCAAGGCTGGTTGTACCTGGCGGTGGTCATGGATTTATATTCGCGACGCATCGTTGGTTGGCACATGGACAAAACCATGACACAGGCCTTGGTGATTCGTGCACTGATGATGGCGATTAATCTGCGCCGTCCTGCGGCGGGATTGATTCATCATTCTGACCGGGGCAGCCAATATGCGGGTGAAGCGTATCAAACCTTACTGGCGCAGCACGGCATCACGGCGTCGATGAGTCGCAAAGGTAACTGTTGGGATAACGCGGTCATGGAGCGATTCTTCAAAAGCTACAAAGAAGAATGGATTGGTGACCTGGTGTATTACACGCGTGATGCGACCATCGCTGATATGCAGGCGTACATGAAATACTATGACAGTGTTCGATTGCATTCCACGCTGGGTTATCAAACCCTTACCGGCCAAACTTGTGTCTGGCCTGCATTTAATATTGCTGACTCGGCAATTACTGTGGGTGCAGTCATATTGATTCTGGATAGTCTGTTGGATTATCGGCGAAAGGCGAAATGAAAATGGTCGCAGGATGGCGATAATCAATGAATCATTTCCCCCTTTTTCAAAGGAGGGAACACAAGGAATATGCTTTTGCAAAGGGGGGCACAAGGAGCATGTTTTTGTAAAGGGGGGCCAATACGCTGGCCGCATGAAGTGTTATTAAACAAAGTGAACAGGAATTCGGAACAGAGTGACTGATAAGCATGATGAGTAAGACAAAGCCAAATAACGATACTATGAAAATAAAACCATGTCGAATATAACCGCGCTGACCATCGGCCCAGGCAGTGAAGTGACGATGAATTTCACCCTGAGCCTCAAAGACGGCACCGTGGCGGATGCCAGTGAAGCCGGTGAGCCGATGGTGTTTATCATGGGCGACGGTTCGTTGATTGAAGGGTTGGAGTTGGCTTTGTATGGATTAAAAGTGGGTGACAAACAATGCCTGGAGATCAGTCCGCAGGATGCCTTTGGCTTTCCGGATGAAAGCAACATCTATATGATGCCACGCAATGAATTCGCCGCTGATTTGCCATTGGCACCGGGGACGATTTTGAGTTTTTCCACCCCATCCGAAATGGAAATCCCCGGTGTGATACTGGAGGTGCAAGGTGATGAGGTGCGTGTGGATTTCAATCATCCGTTGGCGGGGTTGCCAGTGATCTTTGCGGTGGAGATTTTGGCGATTAAACCGAATACGCTGTAAGTTAACGTTGAACCACTTCCCCCTTTGAAAAAGGGGGACTGAGGGGGATTTTATTCTCGATGCGCAGTGCAAATCCCCCCTAGCCCCCCTTTTTCAAAGGGGGGGAACACAAGGAGCATGCTTTATGCAAATTATTTTAGCCAAACCCCGCGGCTTTTGCGCCGGGGTGGATCGGGCGATTGCGATTGTCGAGCGCGCGATTGAAAACTTTGGTGCGCCGATCTATGTGCGGCATGAAGTGGTGCATAATAAATTTGTTGTTGATGAATTGCGGAACAAAGGCGCGATCTTCGTGGAAGAACTCACCGATGTCCCCGACGGCGCGATTGTCATCTTCAGCGCGCACGGCGTCTCCAAGGCCGTGCAGGCGGAAGCCAAACGCCGCAAACTGCGCGTGTTCGATGCCACCTGTCCCCTGGTCACCAAGGTCCACATGGAAGTGGTGCGTTACAGCCGCGATGGTTATGAATGTATTCTTATCGGTCACAAGGGCCATCCGGAAGTGGAAGGCACCATGGGTCAGTATGACGAAGGCGCAGGCGGTAAAATGGTGTTGCTGGAATCCGTCGCAGACGTTGCCACATTACAGATAACCAATCCCAATAAACTCAGCTACGTCACGCAAACCACCTTATCTGTCGACGACACCGCCGCGGTCATTGATGCACTCCGCGCACGCTTCCCCGCGATCCTGGGACCCAAAAAAGATGACATCTGTTACGCCACTCAAAACCGGCAGGATGCCGTCAAACACATCGCTAAAAACTGCGACGTGGTGTTAGTGGTTGGTTCACTCAACAGTTCTAATTCGAATCGACTCAAAGAAGTCGCGGAACGGCTCGGTGCGCACGCGTATCTGATCGACAACGCCGATCAAATTGACCGGCAATGGCTGCTGAACAAACAGCGTATCGGCGTCACCGCCGGTGCCTCGGCACCCGAAGTGCTGGTGAATGAGGTGCTTAATAAATTAAAAGAATGGGGAGTAGTTGAAA
>JAYSTO010000102.1:0-2918 GCA_043719675.1 Gammaproteobacteria bacterium
GGTCTGGCGGGGCAGACCTTCGATAGTCAAAAAATGCCGCAGCTGGCCGGTGGCATCAAATTGAATATCGCGTTTTTTCACGTCATCTCCTGGAGCTTCAGGCGTAATGGCGCAGGCCCGCTGAGTTTAACGTGTTGCCGGGGGGGTAAGTCCAGATGTGCACCAATGATATCGGCACAAATCGGCAATTCGCGGCCCGAACGGTCGGCCAGACAGGCCAGGATAATCGAGGCAGGACGGCCATAGTCAAAGATTTCATTCATCGCGGCGCGAATGGTGCGGCCGGTTTGCAACACGTCGTCGACCAGGATGATGTGTTTATCGTCGATGGTAAACGGCAGATTCGAGGGTTGCACCTGGGGATGCATCCCCAGGGTGGTGAAATCATCGCGATAAAACGTGATATTCAAGGTTCCCAATGGTTGTTGCAGTTGCAGTGCCTGATGTAAGGCCTGCGCGACCCAAACGCCGCCGGTATGAATGCCGATCATATAGGGCTGTTCGATCTTGCGTTGCGTCAGCAATACGCGCAGGTCGCGCGCCATGGTGTTGAGCAGGTCAGTGGGATGGGGGAGTGTCGACATGGTTTAGCGGGAATTGTGATCGGAATGTTGGTTGAGCCAGGTTTGTAAAATGATCGCGGCGGCAAGTTTGTCCACGTCTTGTTTGTGTCGTTGCCGGTGTTTGGCCGGGATAGTTTCTTTTATTTGCATTTCGGCTTCCACTGAACTCAATCGCTCATCAATCCATTCCACGGGGAGATTGTAGCGTGTTTTGAGTGCTTCCCCAAAGGTTCGTGCTGACTCTGTCGCGGCTTGCGGACTACCATCCATGTTGACGGGTAAGCCTACCACCAGTAATTGTGGCCGCCACTCCTTAATCAGCGTAGCGATGCCTTGCCAATCGGGGCGTTGCTGGGGATTGGTGAGCGTGACCAGGGCTTGCGCGGTGCGGGTGAGTTCCTGGCCGACGGCGATACCGATGCGTTTGCTGCCGTAATCAAAGGCGAGGATCGTTCGATAGGCGTTCACGCGTGACCCGCATCGGGTGATAACAGACCAATCTCAACACCCAACAAGGCGGCGGATGCCTGCCAACGATGTTCGATTGGCGTGGTAAAGATGATCGCGGGATCGGCGGGGCCGCTTAACCAGGAATTGCTCGCCAGTTCTTGTTCAAGCTGGCCGGCACCCCAACCGGCATAACCCAAGGCAATCAGAAAACGCGGCGGCCCGGCGCCGTGGGCAATGGCTTCAATAATGTCTTGTGACATGGTAACGGCGATGTTATCGGTTACTGGAATCGTGGCATGCCATTGGCCGATGTTTTCATGTAACACAAAACCGCGCTCGGTTTGTACCGGGCCGCCTTGATAGACCGGCAGGTTTTTTACCTGGGCGACACTGTCCTTGATATCCAAATGCTCAAGCAACATGCCGAAAGTAATGTTGATAGCACGATTGATGGTCAGACCCATCGCGCCATCCTGATTGTGTTCACACAAATAGGTGACGCTATGAAAAAAATTCGGATCCGCCAGATTGGGCATGGCGATTAAAAACTGGTTGGTCAAATTACTGCTGTTATCCATTAGCTGGGTTCGATTAACGTACGCTGGTACGTAATCCTTGTTTAACACGAAAATTCCATTCCAAGCGAATCGGCAAGACATCGGTATCTTTGCGGATCTCAGGGGGCAGGGGCGGGTAGGGTTCTGCCATTTTCACGATCTTGATGGCGGTGTTGTCCAGTACCTTGTGGCCGGAGGAACGCAGAATAGTGGCGGAACGCACGGTGCCATCGGCATTGATCAGTACCTCGACATAACATTGGCCGCTGGTATTGCCACGAATGGCTTCTTCGGGATAATTGATGCTGCCAACCCGTTCCACTTTATCCCGCCAAGCCTCAATGTAGGCGGCATAACGGTATTCTTTGGCATTAATGCCGGTATAACCGTTATGTTGCTCCGATTGTTGAAATACCTGGGTGCGATCATTAATTTCGGCGCGGGTCAGGGCGATAATTTCCCGGCTGCGCTCGAATAACTGTGCGGCGGTGACGCTTTGCGTTTCGTCTTTGATCTTGCGTTTGGAGTCATCGCTGTCATCCGCAAACGGTGAATTTTCCGCAGTCAGCAATTCCGTTTGTTTTTCGGCTTTTTTCAGTGGCAGTGGCGCCAGTGCGAGTACGCTATCGGGCGCCAGACCCTGTTCGGTAGTCGGCATTGGATTGGCAAACGGGCTGCTGGGCCGAACCTTTTCTTTCACATTACCACCGCCTAATTGATTGGCTTGGGCCAGGTAATCGGCTTTGTCCGGCGCGTCGCGGGCTTGTGAATCCACCAGGGTGATTTCCATCGTTGAGGTGGCGTCGAATTTTTTCAGGTCTTCGGCACTGAAGCTGATGCCCAGGATCAAAATGGCATGAAAAACCAAGGCAAAAAAAATGGTCAGACCGAGCCGGTCATAGGCGTGGGGGCGGTAGGTTTCGGCGATGGCGTAATACATTAGTTATTCATCTGCGCAAGTGATTCACGAGCCTCTGACTGATTATACCGTTAATGATTCCCAATAAAACCGCTACTGTCATTAATAGTGGATACAAACGCCATATTCCAGGGTGCGGGATGAATAACAAATAGGCCAGCAGAAATTGCCCGGTCATGTGGGCCATCGCCGCCAGCACACTGTAGCCTAACGCGCTGAGACCGCGTCCGGGTAACAGCGTTGCCAATTTCAGGATGGCCAGGCTGGCGAGGGCGCCACTCAAACTCAGCAAAAAAGTCGGCGATAAAAAACTGCCGATGATCACGCTGCCAACCAGGACACGCAATAAACTCACCCAGGCAGCGGTATGCCAGCCGTACAAACACAATGCCGTGATCGTAATGATGTTGGCCAATCCGGGTTTTATCC
>JAYSTO010000103.1:0-6476 GCA_043719675.1 Gammaproteobacteria bacterium
GCGCAGCGCAGGTAAGTGTTGCAACCCCTGGCGGCGCAACGTGAACGGTATGCGATAGTCTGCCACACTATGAATTCCCGTTGTTGTTGCGGTTTGTTGTGTGCGGTGTTCAAGCGGATGGAGGGTGATGGTCTCGCTGCTGCGCAATTGCGGCGTCAATACCGGTAAATCAGCCGCAAGCATGCCGTGTGCCGAGAGTTGCAACTGGGTTTCGGTGAGGTGTTGGGTAAAGAGAAAACGCCCAGGGAATACACGCAGAGTGATGGCCATCTTGCCTACCGGTAAAGTGGCAGGCAAATACGCCGGTAAAGGTTTAACCTGAAGCGACAGCGGTTTCTGATAAAACAAATGAGTACGTACACCATCGCGTATATAAGCAATCGCGGGTAGTTCAATAATTTGGTTTCCGTGTTGTAAGGGAAACACTGCCCATCCCACGGTATGGCGGGTTAATCCAGGTGTTGGTGTCGTGAGGGGTTCGTGTTTTACCAACAGCGGAATGGCCTTGGCATTTGCTGCGGTGAGCTCCGGAGTATCAAACACCACAATCGGCGCGGCGGTGACAAAGGTGTGGGTGACCAGCACTTGTTGTTTATACCACGGTGTGGTGGTGGTGATGTCGGAGGATATCGCAATGGCGGTCTGTGTTTTTGCATCGATTGCCGGGGTGACATGTATCACGATAGGTTTGCTTGCGTTGCCTGCAAACGATAAGGATGGGATCGTGATAGCCCCCGGCTTATAGGCATAAAGACGAAGTTGCCAGAGTTGTTGATGGGTTTTTTTGTTTATCTCGGCACTGCTCAAGGGCTTAACGGCAAAATTCTCCTGCAAGGTGCTGAGCGTGAGTGTATCAAGTGGCGTGGTGATCGTGTCACTGCGTAGCGTGAGGGTCAGCGGCTTGCCTAATTCTATTTGTTGCGATGAAACCTGCGCGGTAAAGGAGGCGGCAAAGGCGTTAATGGGCAGACTGGTGATCACGGCGCAAAGCATTACCACACAACGCCGTGTTAGCCAGGGTAGTGTTACCACGGCTGCACCTGCGGGACAACATGCGGCGTGATGACCGGTGCCGGGAAGTTTTCTTCTTGTTCAAACAGACGTTGCCAGAAAATACTTTCATCCTGTTGCAGCGACGCGGCCTGCTGCTGAATGTCTTCAGCACGACGAGTGTTGTATGTCCATGTGGTGTCATCCCGGTTTTCAATGGATTCGGTGGCAGGTTGGCTCTGCCGTAACGCTTCGGTGGTGTCAACGGGGCTTGCCGCTGGATTGGTTGGCGAAACCGTACCGGTTTTCTGCTTGGGGTTTGCCTCATCCAATGATACGCGACTTTGATTGATGGGCGTGCCATCCGCGACGTTACCTGAACGTATCCCGCGCCCCGCACGTTTTGCCTTGTCGGTTTCTTGTGTTTGCTGTTTCTGGATTAAGGCTTGGGCATACGCCAGATTTATTTTGGCAGGAGGAAAATCCGCTCGATAACGTAACACATCCTGATAAATCGGTACGGCTTGCGCGTAGGCCTGCAACTTGAAATAACTATTGGCAAGATTAAACAAGGCATCGGCACGTTGTGGATCGGTGGGTGCGTCGAGCGTGGCCTGAATAAATTGCATCGCCGCTGTTTTATATTCGTGCCGTTGATAGGCCGCGCCACCTTCGCCCATGCGTGCGGCGTAGCCCGTTATCTGACTGTACAGTTTACTCGCGGCGGGGTAATCGCCGTGTTGATAAGCCCGATAGGCCTGATTCAACGTTGCTTCACTGGCGTGAGCGTGATCGGCTTGGATCAGCAGCAAGCTGGAAAAAACAAGTACGCTATACACAGACAGGTTGCGTGTAACTTGTTTGGCGATGCGTTGTTTAAATTGCCAGCTGGCCAGCAGCAGGAAAACAACACCGGCGAGAAGATAGGCCGCGTATTGTTCATGCCAGACGACAATATTCCCGGTTGGTGATTTGCCTTGTAGCTTGGGGGTGAGTAAGGCAATGCCGCGACCATATAATGTCAGCCAGTCATTATCATCATCCACCGCTATGGTGTAGCGGCCATTACCCAGGGTGGCAAGTTCATTTAACAGATCGGGGTTGTGGCGGGTAATTACCGATTGCCCGTTATGTTGCAGCCAGCCTTGTTCTCTATCCAGGATCGCTGCACCCTCGGTAGTGCCGACGCCAAGGATAAACAGCGATATGCCTTGTTGTGCCAGAGTGGTCACCGTGGTTTTTAATATATTTGTCTGTTGTGCATCAATGAGATTGGCTTCACCATCGCTGACCAAGAGTAATGCGCGTGAGTGTTCAATGTCAGTATGTAGTTGTTTCGCTGCGAAGGCCAAGGCCGCTGATAGATCAGAACCTTCGGTAGGCAGCAGCCGGGTATGTAACGTTGATAAATAGTGTTGCAGTACCTGTTTATCCGCCGTGGACGGTGATACCAGGTGCGGCTGCGCGGCGAAAACCACCAGGCCGATGCGTAAGCCGGTGGCATGTTGGACAAAATGATGTAATTCGATCTTGGCACGTTCGATGCGGCTGGGCAAAACATCGCGGGCCGTCATGGAATGCGAAAGATCGAGTACAACGATGACTTCGGTGGCACGCGATATATCGGTATCAATGATCTTCTCAACACGGCGTGGCCCTGCCAGGGCAATCGCAAAAGCGATCCAGGCTAACAGCAGGAATACGTGTGGATACAGGCGGCGTGCCAGTGAGGCGTTGGCAGGCAATGTGGCCCACGGCAATAATGCGGCGTCGGCATAGGTATCACGTCGGGTGTGACGAATGAGTGCGGTAATGGCCAACATCACCACCGGTTGCAAACACAACAACAACCACAAGGGTTCGCGAAAGGCGAAAGATTGCCACCAGGTCATCATGTGCTGCGCTTCAGTAAAGGCACCAGCTGCCACAAGGTAACCCACAACACGGCGAGCAACAGCGGCCACATGTACAGTGGCAGGTGAATAAATTCAGGCAGGCTTTCTATCTTGCGCAATTCTGCTTGTTGGATACTGAGCAGTGCCGCGTTTAAATCTTCGGTCCGTTTTGCCCAGAAAAAATGACCGTGACCGGCTTCCGCGATTTGCTGCAAGAGTAAAAAGTTCGCCGGGTGATAGATCAAACTGCGTGCATTTTTTTCTTCCGCCGAGTAACTGGCAGCACCAATGGCAATCGCATGCAGGCGATAACCTTGATTGGCCAGCAACTGTGCTGCGGCGCGCGGGTCAATGTCGCGATCAGGTCGATGGATATCGGTGATCAAAACGAATACCGGTTTCTCATTTGAACTGGTTACCGTGTCGTATTGTTGCAGGCTATAAAGCAAGACCTTGCTGATATTACTGATGCGTCCGGTTAACACCGCCGGTTCCAGACGGCGCAGTTGATATTGCAGCAGGGCATAATCCGTGGTCAACGGTACAAAAGTATAGGCCTGTTCGGAAAAGGCAATGATTGAAATGCGGTTGCCGGTCAGGTTTTTTATAAAATGGCTCAGGACATTTTTGAGCATGGTCATGCGATCAGTGCGTTGTTGCTGGATCAGGTAATCACGTAACATCATACTGACGGAGGTATCCACCAGAAAAACAATATCACGCTGCCGTGGTGGCTCAGGCAGTTGTTGCCCGATTCGATAGGGTTGTGCCAACGCCAGATGCACCAAGACTATAAAAATGCCATAACACAACAGTTGTTGCAGGCGTTGCCGTGTTTGCGCCTGTTGTGCACCCGGCAATGCCAGTTGTTGTAAATGTTGCGCGTACGGATGTCGGTAAGTCTGACGCGTAAGTGCTTGCAGCAGGCTGAACCAAGGCACCAGTCGATGCGGCCAACGCCACACCATAATGATTAATAACGCCAGACTCACGGGTAATAACCATAACCAGTGTGGATGCAGGAAAAGCACGCGGTTAACGTCGAACATGGAGTAACCGCGTCTGTTGTAACAGGTGGCGCGATTGCTGGAGCCAACCGGTGAGTTCTTCTATGGAGGGTGATGTTGCTTGATAACAACCGCGGCGCAATTCGCTGCAAAATAATTGTACTTGGGGTTTTTGCAACAGGGGTACGATCTGCGTGAGTTGGCTTACGCCAAACCCCGCTTGTAGTGACTCGGCTACAGCAAACGCCAATTGTTTGGTGTTCCGGTTAGTTTTTTTAAGTTCGAACTCTATTCGCTTAAGTTGGCGTAACGCACGTTGCCTGGGTCGTGTGTACCAGTAACGCAGCAACAAAAATAACAAACTGACGGTGATGACCAGCAGCACTGCGATAAACCACAGAGATATTCCGCTGGTGGGGGGGGGCGGCGGCAGGATGTCGACCCAAGGTGTTAACTCTGACACGGGTTGATCCATATCAAGTATCCGGGCCGTGTGTAATAAAATTCTGATTGGCGAGGATGCGTTGATAGCGAAACCCCGCCTGCGTCAGCCAACGTTGTGTTTGTGCATGCTGCTGTTGCATGGTTTCAGCATACTGCAATCGATATTGGCTGTTTTCACATTGCAGATAATACGTTGTTGCGTTGTGGCTGTCAGCAATCGGATATTGCCCATACGTTGGTAATATTGTCTCGACAGGGTCCAGTACATGATACGCCAGCACCGTGTGTTTTTGTGCCAGTGCGCACAGGATCGGCAAATGGGCTTCAGCCAGATCACGAAAATCACTGATGAGTAAAATAATGCAACCGGCGGCAAGTTGTACTTGGAGTTGGCGTAGTGCTGGAATCAGTTCGTTGGCGGCGGGGGCCACAGAAAAAGGTGGGCAAGGGCTGATCAATTGTTGTAATAACGGTTGTACCGCAACTGTACTGCGTGCGGGTTTGTACCACTGTGCCTGCGGTTCCAACACCACACCGCCGATGGCGAGTTGCTGCAATTGCGCACGGTATAAAAAATACACGGCCAGCAGTACTGCTTGCGTTACCTTGATCCGCATTCGTGTTCCAAAACGCATAGACTCGCCGCGATCCACCACCAACCAGACTTGCGGGCGGCGTTCTTCCAGAAATAATTTACGGTAATATTGTCCGGTGCGTGCAAACAAACGCCAGTTGATGAAACGCGTATCATCACCCGCCGCATAAGGCCGGTTATCGGCAAATTCGTAACCGCTACCGGAAAATACCGAGGTGCGCTCGCCCAGCAGCGGGTGGATCAGATCACGATCAACCTGTAATTGCACGGCGCTGGGAGCGCAGGCGGCTTGATGGAGTTGTTGCAGATCGGTGTCGCTGAGCAACGGTTGCGTGACGGTCGGCGATGACCACCACGAATGCCTGCGCGTGTGTTGCCACCAAGTTTGGAGACGTTGCCAATTCATGACTAGGGGATCGGTACGAGCTCCAGCAATTTGCGCACGATGTCGTTATTGCTCACCTTGTTGGCGCGTGCGGCAAAGCTGGGAATAATCCGGTGGCGCAAGACATCGGCGGCGATTTCAATCACATCATCGGGGATGACAAAATCGCGTCCTTGTAAATAGGCGTAGGCGCTGGCGCTGCGCACCATCGCCAGTGAGGCACGCGGTGAAGCGCCGTATTCTATATATCCTTGCCATTCCTGATGCCAGTCTTGCAACTGGCGGGTGGCATGCACCAGGGTGACGATGTATTTTTCCAGGGCCGGTTCAATGTGCATCTCAGCAACTTGCCGACGTGCCTCGATCACGGTGTCAGGGTGCAGGCGCGTATCGATGTTCAGATGATCCGCGCCAAAATGTAATTTGCGGTCACGCCGCACGATTTCCAATTCTTCTTCGGCATTGGGATAATCGATCACCACGTGTAATAAAAATCGATCAAGCTGAGCCTCCGGTAACGGATAGGTCCCGGCTTGTTCCAAGGGATTTTGCGTGGCCATCACCAGGAACAATTCCGGCAAATCATGAGTGTGACCGCCCACGGTGATCTGATGTTCTTCCATCGCTTCCAATAGGGCCGATTGCACCTTGGGTGGCGCACGATTGATTTCATCGGCAAGAATGATCTCGTGAAACAATGGCCCCTTTGCAAAATGAAAGGTCGCGGTCTTCGGATCAAACACATCACTGCCGGTTAAATCACCGGGCATCAGGTCGGGGGTGAATTGAATACGTTGAAATTGCGCATGCACGGCGTTGGCCAGGGTCTTAACGGCGGTGGTCTTGGCCAGTCCCGGCGGGCCTTCTAATAATATATGGCCACCAGTGAGCAGGCCGATCATCAACCGATCCAGCATGGCCTCCTGGCCGACGATGATTTGTTTGAGATGTGTACGTACCGTGGTTAATTGTTGTTGTATCACAGCCATTGGTTTTTCCTTCTGTCACTGGGCCGATGATGAGTCATTTATGGTACGGTAAGTATATATTCAAAGGATTGCGAAGTATTGAATCATTAAATAAATAATGCATCCGCCTGATGATCTCTCCTGGCTTACCGGTTAGAAATATAGATTGACCCCTGCAAGCCAGGTGAAATC
>JAYSTO010000104.1:0-2903 GCA_043719675.1 Gammaproteobacteria bacterium
TAGGCGCGTGATGGCACGGTGTATTTACCGACGGTGATCATATCGAGGCCATCGGAGATATCTTCCCACACGGTTTTTTTGTCATTCAGCGAATCACGGCTTTGATCAACATATGACAACTGCACCGTCTCACCCACAATGATGTCACCACTATCGGGCTTCTCTTGGCCGACGACCATCCGAAACAGCGTGGTTTTACCCGCACCGTTAGGGCCGATGATGCCGACGATGCCGCCCGGTGGCAGGCTGAAGTTCATGTGTTCATACAGCAGGCGATCACCGTAGCCCTTGCTGACGTCGACCGCCTGGATGACGACATTGCCCAGGCGCGGTCCGGGTGGGATATATAGTTCCTTGGTTTCATTGCGTTGCTGATATTCTTGCGAGGCCATTTCATCAAAGCGGGCGATACGCGCCTTGCTCTTGGCATGACGGCCCTTGGGATTGGCCCGGACCCATTCCAGCTCATCCTTCATCGCCTTCATGCGTGCGGTTTCCTGCTTTTCCTCGGTTGCCAGGCGTTGCTGTTTTTGTTCCAGCCAGGAGGAGTAATTGCCCTGCCAGGGAATACCTTCGCCGCGATCCAATTCCAAAATCCAACCGGCGACGTTATCGAGGAAGTACCGATCATGGGTGACGGCGACGACCGTACCCGGATATTCACCTAAGAAACGTTCCAGCCAACCGACTGATTCGGCATCCAAATGGTTGGTCGGCTCGTCCAGTAGCAACATATCCGGCTTCGACAGCAACAGCCGACATAAGGCCACACGCCGACGTTCACCGCCGGAGAGGGTGCTTACCTCAGCGTCCCAAGGTGGCAGACGCAGGGCATCGGCGGCGATGTCGAGGGTGCGATCCAGGTTATGGCCATCGGTGGTTTGTAACAGGTTTTCCAGCTTGGCCTGTTCGGCGGCCAGCGCGTCAAAATCCGCATCCGGCTCGGCATACGCGGCATAGACTTCTTCTAAGCGAGTCAAGGCGGTTTTGATGTGCGCCACCGCCTCTTCCACATTACCCCGCACGGTTTTGCTGGCGTCCAGTTTGGGTTCCTGCGGCAAGTAGCCGATCTTGATGCCGGGCTGGGGCGTAGCCTCGCCCTCGATCTCGGTATCCACGCCCGCCATGATGCGCAATAAAGTGGATTTACCCGAGCCGTTTAACCCCAGCACGCCGATCTTGGCGCCGGGAAAAAAACTCAAGGAAATGTTTTTGAGGATATGTTTCTTGGGCGGGACGACCTTGCCTACCCGGTGCATGGTGTAAATGTATTGAGCCATGGATTTTCTGCGCTACCCAGTGAAAAAAGATAGCGCGATTGTACGCAAGAATACGCGGGGTCACCAGTGGTGGTGGGTGGATGTAGGACTAACAGGAATATTAACTTCCAAAAAGGTGATGTTCACCAACAGTGCTAATTATCACCGGTTTTCGTAGCCATACGTGGCAAGCTCATAATCGATACCATCGATGCGTTCTTCCATTGATTTTTCCAGGCAGGCACTGTCAAACCCGCAGGCATTGCGCTGGGTCAGCCATTGCTGTTGGGATTTTTTTAGCCCGGCGATTTGGTTATCCGTATTTTTCTTTGTCCGGTAATACTCTATGGCGAGTTTGTACGTTTGCGTCACACTTTGGTCATAGGCGGCGAGCGCCACCGATCCGCAGATGGTTTTCTCCACTTCAGTGGCGGCCTTAGTGCAGTCAAAGGAGGCGACTGGTTTGGTATTTTCGGGCAAGCGCTTCAGGATCAGAATGGTCTCGTCATGCCAACGCAAAGCCAGTTGTTCCTTGTTCAACACAATAAGCCAGACACCCTTGATGCCAATATCAGGCTTCTGACCACTGCCGAGGTTTTTGCCGAATAGACCCTCCTTGCACAGCAGGGATAACACGTCGATAGGTGCGTTATTGGCCAGTGGCAATTGAAAGTCTTTCGCTGTAGGGAGTACTGGAGAAAATCCCCGGCTGGCGATGCTGGTGCCCACTACGTTTGCAGCAGTGGTGTGATGCACAATGATTTTGGGATTATCACACCGTTTGTCATCTGGCGCATTGGTTGTCACGACTTGCGGTGTAAATGAAAATACACGGCCGAGAAACTTATGCACATTATACTTATCGTCTCTGGTGCGATGCCAATGCGATTCGCCTTGATCGGTATGGACTTCAGCAACCTGCCAGATACCGATGAGTATTGACGGCAGCGCAGTTGGTGCAGAGGTCGATACGTTTTCCGCCTGACAGGAGATACAGCACAGGGGCAGGATGAAGGCGAGCGTAAGGATATTTGCGGTGAGTGATCGCAGGTTATGTCGCATGGATGTCATGGCTTATTTCTGGTGCGTAAACCACAAGGGATTACTTCATTGCCGTTTGTATTGCCTCCAAACGGTCTTCCATTGATTTTTCTAGGCATTTAATGTTGGTACCACAGGCATTGCGTTGGCTCAGCCATTGCTTCTGTGTTGCTTTTAGCTGTGTGAGGGCCTCTGGATTTCTTACTTCCTTAAAAAAATTTCCGGCGAATTTGTACGTCTGCGCTATGCTCTGGTCATAGGCAGCGAGAGCGATTGATCCGCAGATGGTTTTTTCCACCACGGTGGCAGCGTTGTTGCAGTTGAAGGAAGCAACCGGCTTAGCGTTGTCTGGTAATCGACGCAGCAGCAGAATCGTTTCATCATACCAACGGATAGCCAGTTGATCCTTGTTAAGTACAACGATCCACGCCCCACGCATTCCATCCCGACGACCTAAACCACTCTCGAATAGGCCATCTTTGCAACTCACTGATAACACATCTACAGACGCATTGTCTGCCAGTGGTAACTGATAGTCTTTGGGCGTGGGCTTTTTTGGAGTGTACCCCCGGCCCGCCATGCTATTTCCAACGAGGTTTAAAG
>JAYSTO010000105.1:0-2902 GCA_043719675.1 Gammaproteobacteria bacterium
GAAGTAATTTTTTTAAATTTACTGAAAGAAGGGTGATGTACAATTTCGGCGCTACTGATATGTGCTTTGCCCATCGGCTGGCCCGAAGTCAGCGCATGGCGGCAGTAGGTGTTACTGATGGCAAACGACATGCCTGGGTGCAAGGTGTTATCGGGGGTGACGGCAGTGACGATAGAATAACGATTGCCTTCAACGCGGGATAAGATGCCCGCCTCCATGTGATATTCATCCAGGCCCATGACCAGCAAGGCGCGCACCTTTTCATGAAAACTTAATTCGGATGAAATGGTGGTTTGTTGCAGGTGATTGATGCGGCGTTGTTCGCGGTTGAGCTGTTGACTCTGTGCCGCGATAAAGGCGTCGCCGCGCCGCAGGAACCACAGTGCAGTGGAACCGAGTAACAATAAAAAACTGAAGGCCCACAGTGCGGTTGACCAGGCCGGCAGGAAGGCCTGGCCTTGCCGCTCCACTGCAATCAGATCCCAACTGGTATTGGCGATAATTACTTGTGCCTGAATGTGGTCGCGTGTTTCATCCGACATCTCTTCGGTGCTACGCGGCTGTTTATGATCTGTCTTGCCGCTGATTTCGATCCGGTTGGTTTGGTCATGGTTGATGATCAGCAGATCATGATCCGGCAAGGTAAATTTTCGTAACAGGGGCGCCAGGCTATCGCTGTGAAAACTGGTGAGTAGATAGATGGTCTGGCTGTTAGAGAGCTGCACCGGTGTGATGATCGCATAATGCTGACTATTGGCATCGACATGTATCCGCAACACAGCGGGTTCTCTGGTTCTGGCATAACGGCTGATGTCGGCCTGACACGCCTCATCGATCACACCCTGGTCATCTTCCAGCAGCCGTCTGCCACTTTTATCCGCAAGGGTGAAGGCATGCAGATGCGGGAAAAATTCAGCAAACGCGACTCGGAGTTTTTCACGCGAAGGTTGTTCGTAGGGATGGTCGTGCAATCCTTTGATCTGCTCACGATGGGCCTCGGCAAACAAACTGATATTGCGGCTGAGGTCGCTGAGATATTGACTGATATCGGTGGCCGCGCTGTTTATGGTGTGATTTACTAACTGTTGTCTTTCATCAACCAGACCGCGGTTCTGTTTAATCGAATGCCACAGAATCAATCCGCAGGCGACCAGCAGGATCACCGACAGGATCGTGACGCGGGCATGTTGCGACGTGTGGTGTAAAAGTTGTTTCATGATCAACATTGCTAAAGTGAGTTTGCCAGGCCAGCCTCCTGGCTCGTGTCACCCAGAAAGCTATATATGGAGTATATAGAGATGAGTCTAGAACAGAAATGGGAATCGGGCCGGAATGACCCGATTCCCCGTGGGCTTTATTGTAAGTAGAGGAAAAGGGCGCTATTACCGCGTCGAATATTGAGCAGCAGTTTATTGTCTTTGGTCATGAGTTTACGCAATTCGTTCACGGTACTGACCGGCTTGCGGTTGGCGGAAGTGATCACATCGTTTTTGCGCAAACCCGCTTGCCAGGCGGGGCTGCCCTGTTCAACATCCAGGACGATTACCCCCGCCACACGGCCATGTAACGGCGAGCCTTCGCTGATATCACTCAGGGTTGCACCATTCAGATGGGGATGTAATTTATTGCCACCCGCCTTGGTTTGTTGGGGTTCTTCCACCTTGGCGCTCAGCACTTTGCGTTTGCCATCGCGTAATACCACCATTTCGATCTTTTGCCCAATCCGTAACAAACCCACGGCATTGCGCACATCGCTGGCGTCACGCACCGGTTTACTGTTGATCTCCACCACGACATCCCCGGTTTTAAGCCCGGCCTTATCCGCCGCCGAGTCGGGTACCACTTGTGAGATCACCGCGCCACCACTGCCATTTTGCATGCCAAACGCTTGGATCAATTCCGGGGTGAGGTCTTGTGCTTGCGCACCCAGGCGGCCGCGTTTGACCTCGCCGTGATCAACCAATTGATGGGTGACATCACGCACCATGTTAATAGGAATCGCAAAACCAATGCCGATGTTGCCGCCGGAGCGGGAAAAGATCGCCGTGTTGATACCGATGAGTTCACCACGCAGATTGACCAGTGCGCCGCCGGAGTTACCCGGATTAATCGAGGCATCGGTCTGGATAAAATCCTCATAACCTTCAATCCCCAGACCACTGCGTCCCAAGGCGCTGACGATTCCCGAAGTCACGGTTTGCCGCAGACCAAACGGATTACCAATGGCCACCACAAAATCCCCCACGCGTAATTGGTCTGAATTCGCAATCGGTAACGCGATGAGTTTTTCCGCCGGGATCTGGATCAGGGCAATATCCGTTTCCGGATCGGTGCCAAGGAGTTTGGCCTTGAAGTTACGGCCATCGTGCAACAGCACATTGATCACATCGGCTTTATCAATCACATGATGATTGGTGACGATCAGACCTTTGCTTGCATCAATGATCACCCCCGAACCCAGGCTCGAGGTGCGGCGCTCGCGCGGTTGTTCGGGCACTTCAAAAAAGCGCCGAAAGAACGGGTCGTTGAATAACGGGCTTTGTTCCGCCTGCACCCGACCACTGGTGGCAATGTTGACCACCCCCGGCACCGCACGTTCCAGCATCGGCGCCAGACTGGGTAATGCGGTATTTTGGCTGTCATGGGTAGGTAACGAGGCATGAGCAGCAGGCAGGGTGATAGCACCCAATTGGATCAACAACGCGGTAAGCAAGACGGATTTTTGCATGAGTTCCTCACCTTGAAATGACATTCTAAGTTTATTGAGCATGTGGGCAATGAATATAAGCGAACTTACTTAACCAATACTTAATCTTCAATAACCAGGTAAATATCGGGGTGGCGTGCCCGACAATTAAAACAGCAAACACCATACCGCGCCGGAGAACGATGTCTCCGGCGC
>JAYSTO010000106.1:0-2896 GCA_043719675.1 Gammaproteobacteria bacterium
CCATGCGGGCCTTATTAATTACCTGGCTGGGGGACTAGGATTCGAACCTAGATTGACGGAGTCAGAGTCCGTAGTCCTACCATTGGACGATCCCCCAAAGAGAGACTCAGTTACACAACGCGAGTGACGAGTGCAGGTTCAAAATGAACCTTGGGCAATTTGCAAAACCAGACACGGATTCTGTCCGCCTCACGTGCATACCGCTGTGTACTATTTGAAAGAATCGATTTTGCAGGGCGCGGGGATTTGATCTTGGCAAATATTTCGCTGGTGTAAAGTCATGGGTACCAGTCACCAGATCATCAGCAAACGTGCCTCCAATCCCGCCAATGCATCCATGCATTGTTTTTCCAGATAGCAACCTATTAGGCGTTCGCCCTCGTACCTCACTGCCGGACAGGAATACCAGCAGCAAAGTACGCCGTGCATTAACGTTTGGAAAACTGTGGACGCCGACGTGCCTTACGGAAACCGACTTTCTTACGTTCAACTTCACGCGCATCGCGGGTGACAAAACCGGCTTTACGCAGTGATTTACGCAGGGTTTCATCATATTGCATGAGCGCGCGGGTAATACCGTGACGAATGGCGCCAGCCTGGCCGCTATTGCCACCACCGGCAACCGTCGCCATGATGTCAAACTTGGTTTCTGTATTCGACATCTGCAGTGGCTGACGGACGATCATGCGGGCGGTTTCGCGACCGAAATACACATCCAGTGCCCGCTTGTTGACGATGATCTTGCCGCTACCGGGGGTTAAAAACACACGCGCGGTTGAACTCTTGCGACGACCTGTACCATAAAATTGTTGTAGCGCCATAGATCAAAATACCTTTTGATTAAATCTTCAGTTCTTGCGGTTGTTGTGCAGCGTGTTCATGCGTACCACCTGCATACACTTTGAGTTTACGAAACATGTCACGACCCAGCGGATTTTTCGGCAACATGCCGCGCACTGCGATCTCGAGCATACGTTCTGGTGCCTTGATACGAAGCTTTTCGGCAGAGATGGTTTTCAGGCCACCGATGTAACCGGTGTGATGGTGATACATTTTGTCTGTCTCTTTACTGCCCGTCAGGCGTACCTTGTCAATGTTGACCACGATGATGTAGTCACCGGTATCCACATGGGGGGTAAATTCTGCTTTATGCTTGCCACGCAGACGACTCGCTACTGCGGTGGCCAAGCGGCCAAGCACCAGATCGGTTGCATCAATTAGATACCAGTCGCGCTTGACTTCGTGCGGCTTGGCGGAAAACGTTTTCATTAAATGCCTCAACTTCGGAAAGAAACCACTTCGGGCCAAAAAGGAGCGAAATGGTAATGAAAAACCGCGTGTTAAACAAGCCCCTCATCGCGATTAACTGGGATCTCAGGCAAAAAAATAGGCGCGGTCAAGGGGGAGACCGCGCCTTATCTAATACCACCATTAGGAGGATGGAGGGGTAAAAATCACTGAACTTATGCAAGAACAGTGATTAAGTAGTTGCTAATATATTAATCTTCTCGGGTATTGTCAAGCAGATGAAGCTGATGCACACAGGGGGAACAACGATAGTCTGCGTAAAGGTGATCAACTACCTGTTATAGTTGAAGTTTCTAGCTGATTAAGCGTTGCCGGATCAATCGATTGGCCAGGGGTATAGGCACAACAAGGTACACACAAAGTACCACCAAATGCAGGACGATATCCGTTGGGATCTGGCCCAGCATCAACGGGCGAATCAGCGCAATGGCATGGTACAACGGCAACAGTTTTGCCCCGATCTGGATGGGATCGGGCATCCCGCCGATAGGGAAAAAAACTCCGCTTAATAACAGCATCGGGGTGACCAACAAGGTGAAATAGTACAAGAAAAAATCGTAACTACGCGCCACCGCCGTTACCACCAGGGCCATGGAGGCAAAACACATCCCTAATAGTCCGGCGACGGGGAAGACCCAAATGACCCGCCAATCTGCAACCAGCCCCAATAGGATGGCGATAAATATGATCGCGATAGCGCTGAACAAGCCCTTGGTCCCAGCCCAGACGATCTCGCCCACCAGAATGTCGCGTAACGACAACGGTGTGCTCAACATGGCGGCCCACGTGCCCTGCACCGCCATCCGTGTGTATGCCGAATACATGCCCTCAAAAGACGCCGTCGTCATTGTGCTGGCACAGACCATACCCGCCGCCAGGTAGCTCATGTACGACACGCCTTCCATGTAGCCAACAAAACTGCCGAGTCCGTAACCCATGGCAAATAAATACAGTAACGGTTCGCCAATATTACCCAACACCGCCGCACCCAGTAACTTGCGCCAGACTCGAAAATTGCGTGACCACACCGGGAACCAGCGGCGCCAGGCGGGGATATCGTACACGGCAGTCATTCGCGTAACTCCCGGCCCGTGAGTTTCAAGAAGACATCCTCGAGGTTGGCGCGGCGATGCATAAACTGCAGGTCATGATGCTGGGCGAGCCCTTGCAAGATTGCCTGTTCATCCTGCAAATACAAAAACACCGTTTCACCGGCGCGTTCGAGCCGTGCCACGTGAGCCATATTAATGGTCGGCAACCAGGCATCCAGGCCGCTGCCATAAATTTCGATCACATGCGGTTCGATATGTTGCTGAATTAAATCTGCGGGAGTACCCTGCGCGACGATCAGGCCGTGGTCGATGATCGCCAGTCGATCACACAAGCGTTGCGCTTCTTCCATGTAGTGGGTGGTGAGGATCAAGGTTCGGCCTTGTTGTTTTAGTTCACGCAAGCGCTGCCAGATCAGTTGTCGCGCCTGCGGGTCCAGCCCGGTGGTAGGTTCATCCAGAATTAAAATTTGCGGATCGTTAATCAAGGCACGTGCCAGTGTCAGTCGGCGTTTCATACCGCCAGACAACGTATCAAT
>JAYSTO010000107.1:0-18052 GCA_043719675.1 Gammaproteobacteria bacterium
CCGTGGCGTTCCCAAACAGACCGCTGAGGGCATCGTTGACGCTCTTGGCTTCAAACGCGGCGGTCGGCCAGGCGGCCAACACGCTGCGGGGGCTCAACAGACCCGCACCCACCGCCACGGCTACCGCGCTGCCCGCCAGCGTCCCTTTTAAAAATTGACGTCGTTGCATGAAAATTCCTCCAAAATTATTTTAATGACCAGGCCCACTCGGTAACCAAATCGATCTCGGCTTCCGTGAGAACTTGATGTTTGCCGTAAGGGATCATTCGTGAGTTAGGATTTGTTTTTGTGGCATCCCATATCTGGGCGCGCAGTGCTGCTTTGTCCTTGTATTTTTGTTGTAACCAGTTACCTAGAGGGGGAGCAATGGTGCCGGGCATACTTGCACCCTCATAGGCATGACATGAAACACAATTGCCCTTGGTCCGATCTTCGGCAACCGCCTTACCGAGGGTTACAGGGGTAGCTGGTTTTTCTGGCTCCGCAGCGCTGACTATTGATGCCGCTGTTAAGGAGCCGAGCAGCAATAGAGCAATGCTGGCGGCAGTGATGATGATTGCGGATTTCCGCATGAGTCCTCCTCGTCAAAAGATTTTTTATGAAACACACCCCATACACCTGCAGTATGGAGAATTTTCCTTAAGTGTTGTTATGGTAATGTCGGATACTACCATCCCTTAATCGGTAGGATAACTCAATGACATGCAAGCGCAAGAAGAATTTAGCTTAGTAAATTAGCTAATACTAATACTGCACTTTTATCAATTTTTTAGATGAGCCAAGGGGACGATCTCGCTTTTGATTTGTGCAAGGCGAGCCTCAAGACGTGACAGTGCATAAAAATCCAAACCTGGTAATTTAAGCGCGATTTCTAATTGGTCAGCCGCAGGATGTAATTGTCCCATGGCGTAATAATATTCTGCCATGGCTTCGTGCGATCCCACCTTATTGCTGGTGGCGGCCTCGGCGCGTGCACGAAACTGGTAAAACTGTGGGTTGATCGGCGGGGATTTTAAATACCGGGCGAGTACGGTTTTTGCCTTCGTAGCGTATTGGTGTTGCAGTAGTGTTGCGACATAGTCGTAGGTGATGGCGGTATTGTTCGGATAGATTTTTAGTGCAGCTTCGTAGCTACGCAGGGCTGCCTGAACCTGTCCGCTTTTTACTAATACGTCAGCACGGGCGAGGAGGTAGGCAATACGATGCGGATCCCGTTGCAGAAGAATTTTAATTTCACTCTCGGCCTGGGCATATTTTCCTAAGCGCAGTAAAACCAATGCATAGCCATAGTGCTGCGCCGAAACGTTATTTTCGTCCTTGGTAATCAGTGCCTGCTCAAAGGATTGCTGGCTTCCCGCCAGATTTTCACTCGTCATGGCAATCAGGCGCTGTTTCATCAAGGTATAGTTGAGGGTGTCTGCTGATTTTACCTTTGGTAATTGTGCGGCGCGGCTTTGTGCATCACTGATGCGTTGTGTGTTGACGGGGTGGGTGCGCAGGAAATCCGGCAGTTGAAATCCTTGTAAACGGGATTCTTTATCCAGCTTATCGAAAAAGTTGGCCATCCCATTGGCATCCATGCCTGTTTTTGCCAGCATCTGAATACCAATTCTGTCAGCTTCTTCTTCATTATGACGGGTAAAATTGATTTCATTTTGGATGGCACCCGCTGCGGCGCTGGTCAATGCAGCCTGTCCCAATTCGTTACCTTTACTACCTAAGATGATGGCGGCAATGATCGCGGCCAATACCGGTAGCTGTGTATTACCTGCATTCTCGTAGGCACGCGCGTGATGTCGTTGTGTCACATGGACTACTTCATGTGCAAGTACCGAGGCAAGCTCATTTTCAGAATCGGTCTTCATGATCAAGCCATAATTCACACCGATGAATCCACCAGGTAGGGCGAAGGCATTGATGCTGTTGTCATTAACAATGAAAAATTGAAATGGGTGGTGGTCGGGATTTTCGGCGGTGGCCAGCAGACGATATCCCAAGGTGTTGATGTATTCTGTCAGGAGTGGGTCATCCAAAATACCACCGGCACGGCGGATGTTTCTGACCACGGCCTCGCCGGTTCGGCGTTCTTCTGCCGGAGTTAACACGGTAGCAGCACTCTGACCAATATCGGGTAAGCTGGTATCGGCATATACGACTCGACTGGCGAGAGCAACGATAGCAATCAGGCTTATAAATCTGCGACGGGAGTGTTTGCAAATCATAGTATCCGCATTATAGCGGGTGATCGGATTTTGGGGTTAGAATGCATGCTATCCTTTAACTCATTGAATTAGATGAACTAATCGTTTTGTCGACGACACTGCATGTTCTGCTGGTGGTTGATTAAACATATGGTAATATATGGTTATATTAATTTAATCGCAATGTTTAGACCTGTGATAGGTCAATGTAAGTTCTAAGATAACATAGAGTACTTTTCCCGAAATCATCAATGGCTTTGTAATCATCATAAACAGGAAGGAGTGTCACCATGGCTAATGCCGATAAAGAACTCGATGCAACTGGTTTAAATTGTCCACTGCCCATTCTGCGTGCAAAAAAATCGCTGGGTGAAATGACAAGTGGCCAAGTCTTAAGAATCGTCGCGACCGATCCTGGTTCCGTGAAGGATTTCGAAGCTTTCGCCAAACAGACGGGGAATAGCTTGCTGGAATCCAAAGAAGAAGGTGGCAAGTTCGTCTTTATGCTCAAGAAATCATAATAGTCTTAACGCTTGGTAACATGCTCACACGGAGGTGAGTTATTTACCAGGAGGATTGATCATGTCAAATAAAAAGCTCTCAATTATTGCAACCAAAGGTACACTGGATTGGGCCTATCCGCCGTTTATTTTGGCGTCAACGGCCGCTGCGTTAGGTTACGAGGTCACGGTGTTTTTCACTTTTTACGGGTTGCAGTTGCTTAAACGTAAGCTGAGTTTACAGGTCAGCCCATTGGGTAATCCCGGTATGCCAATGCCGATGGCCATGGATAAGTGGTTTCCGGTGATAGGTACAGCGATTCCTGGTATGCAGAGCATCATGACCATGATGATGAAAAATAAGATGAAGTCCAAGGGTATTGCCAGTATTGAAGAACTGCGCGGTTTGTGCCTGGAAGCGGAAGTCAAAATGATCGCCTGCCAAATGACCGTGGATCTCTTTGATATGAAGAAAGACGATTTTATTAGCGGTATCTCTTTTGGTGGTGCGGCAACGTTTTTTGAATACGCTGGCGAATCTGACGTATCGTTGTTTATTTGATTATTACGGTAATTATTGTACAAAGAAAAAAAGCCCTCCTTGGAGGGCTTTTTTTTTGCCTACAGGCATCAGAATTTCTTGGTAATACCAATTCCTAGTAAGTTTACAGATGACTGATATGTGCCGTTATATGAGGAAGTACCATTGGCATCAGCTCCTGTTTGAGTGGTTGATGAATTAACAACACGGTCATCAACAGTGACGTACATGTATGCGGCCTCAATAGTCCAGCTATCCCAATTGTGCTGTACGCCAATACTCAGCAACTGCCGGTCATTATCAGGGATGCGTGCTGAAAAGAAAGAATCAGGCTGCCCAGTTTCGTCCATAGAATATCCAAATAGCAGCTTTGTCGCATCAGTAAGTTTATAAATCAAACCAAGTCGATAAGCCCACGCGTCTTCCCAGTTATTTATACTCGTTGTTAGTGTTGAACCGAGGGGTGACTTTATTCGGATTACATCGAATGTGCTCCAGCCGGTGTGTTCGACGTCAAATTCAACGCCAAGCTGGTTATTAATCTGGTATTGAACACCTGCCTGGAGCATATCGGGAAATTCAACACTGGCCTCAACGGCAGTGCTGGCAGTGGAGGTCGTGAGTGTTCCATCAAGCTCCACATTAACCCGGCTACGGAAAGAAACCCCCAGGTTCAATTCGCCTAGTTTTTTCTGAAAGGCAATGTTCCAACCCACATTGTTGCCGCGGCCTTCTATTTTGGTTGATTGAGTGTTGAATACTAGATCACGTATTTCGTAGTAGTCCAAACCAACGGCAATACTAGTATTTTCATCAAATTTGTAGGCGATATTGGGGTTGAAGTTAACCATCTGGATACGACTGGTTTCTGGTTCAGCGGGATCCAGTGCACCTGCAAAGGAAGCAAAGGTTTCATCTGGCCAACGTGTTTCTAATCCAAATGGAGAATTAATGGCTAAACCAAATGACCATGGTCCCTTGTCCTTCACCATGAAGAAAAAGTTGGGGATATAAAATGTATCTTTGCCTGTGGTATCTGTTGCCGTACCGCTGGCAGGGGTAACATTCAGATCGTAGGAAACGTATACAAGGCCCGTAGAAACAAGGTTATCCGCCTGGAATGACATACCAGCCGGATTATAGGGTAAGGCGCCCGCTTCAGTTGTGTTAGCAACCAGCGCATTAGAAGTACCGACCCCCAGAGTTGAGATCTCTGGAACGCGAAACCCGGATGCGTATGAAGTTGACGTGATGTAGGTTAACGAAATTAAACAGGAAAGTCTTATTGCATTTTTTATTTCCATGATTCCACCCCTTTTTTGAATAGGTTTTTACAAGATTGATCCGTCCATTCAGACATGCCGAAAAAACAATACATAACGACAGGTCTTGACATTGGTGTACAGTCTATGGCTTCATTATGCAATATGCAATTGTTTTACTTCGGGTGATTGCGAATTGGGTAAATACTTCCCCTGATTTTTAACTGAAATCTAAAATTATAAATTAACGGTCACAGCATGTGACGGAGGATGGAGGACACCATGAAAATGACATCTCAAACGGTTTTGGGTAGTGTAATCACCATCGCATTATTTGTGCCAATGGCAGCGTTTGCTACAAATGGTTATTTCTCGCATGGGTACGGCATTAAAAACAAAGGGCTTGCGGGTGGTGGTGTTGCATTGCCTCAGGACGCCATGATTGCGGCTACCAATCCCGCCGGTATGGTAATGGTCGGTGCGAGAATGGATTTGGGTATGGCAGTGTTTAGTCCGATGCGTTCGTATTCTGCAACAGCAGGCACTGCTGCACCGGATGGTACTAATTGTAACGTCATTCCTGGTAACGGTTGCCCTTTTACGATCGGCGGTAACGGTATTGCACAATCCATTGATAGTGATAACGAACTCTTTTTGATTCCACATTTTGCTTATAATTGGATGATGAGTCCGGATACTTCGTTTGGCATTACCGTGTACGGTAACGGCGGTATGAATACCGAATACGCCGGTGGTCAGGCGCAACATGATGATGGTTCTGCTTTCCCTTTGGAAGGATCGTTGGTCACAACTCCGGGCACTTTCGGTGCCGGGACTGCTGGTATTAATCTGGAACAGTTATTTATTAATGCCAGCTTCGCAAGCAAAATCACCGCAATGTCTTCCTGGGGTGCGAGCGCGATTTTTGCTTATCAGCGATTCAAGGCAGAAGGGCTTGGTACTTTTCAAGGTTTTTCTACTTCGCCGAGCAATTTGACAGATAAAGGGACCGATACTTCGTCAGGCTTAGGTTTTAAAGTGGGGATTCAAGGGGACATTGTTACAGGGACAACCCTTGCTGCATCCTATCAGTCAAAGATCCGTATGAGTGCGTTTGATAAATATAAAGGGTTATTTGCAGAGGGAGGGGATTTCGATATTCCGGCTACGTGGACTGTCGGGTTAGCATGGAAACCCAGTACGACCAATGTCGTTACCTTTGACGTACAAAAAATTATGTACAGCGATGTAGGCTCAGTAGGGAATCCATTCATTGTTTTGATCAGCCCATCGGGTTGTGCGGGTGGTGCAACTAATTACTGTCTGGGCGGTGCTGATGGCGCAGGATTTGGTTATCAGGACATGACGGTATATAAATTGGGCTATCAGTGGGAGGCCAGCCCGGACTGGACGTGGCGTGTAGGTGTAAGCACAGCAATTCAACCTATCCCCACTTCAGAAGTGGTGTTCAATATCCTGGCACCAGCGGTTATGAAAGAACACTTGACGTTTGGCTTCACCAGTAAAATGAGTGGCACATCAGAATTTAGCCTTGCCGCGATGTATGCGCCGTCGTCTTCGGTTACTGGGAAGAATCCACTGAATCCATCGCAAGATATTACATTGGAAATGACTCAGTATGAACTCGAGGCAAGTTGGGGTTGGAAGTTCTAAAAATTCTTAACTTTACTGAATATGCTAACAAGGGCCGCTTCTGCGGCCCTTTTTCTTTGTCGGGCTCGTGGTTTATCTCCAAAAGAATCATGCATTTAGCAAGCGAATCGGGTAAGCTTATCCTCCTTTTTTGTCACGGCCCTTTCTCAGGGTTCGGGAATAGCTTAAATTATCTTGTTGATTTTAATTATTAACTTTAAGGGGCGGGCATGTACGGTAAAAACATGAACATTGCGGATTTTGATCCGGAACTGTGGCAATCCATGATTAAAGAGCAGGTACGCCAAGAACAGCACATTGAACTCATTGCCTCGGAGAATTATGCCAGTCCGCGGGTGTTAGCCGCGCAAGGTTCAGTGCTGACCAACAAGTATGCCGAAGGTTATCCCGGTAAGCGTTATTACGGCGGTTGCGAGCATGTGGATGTCGCCGAACAGTTAGCGATAGATCGTGCCAAACAATTATTCGGCGCGGCCTATGCCAATGTACAACCACACTCCGGTTCACAGGCGAATGCGGCGGTGTATTTCGCCTTATGCCAGCCCGGTGAGACGATTTTGGGCATGAGTCTGGCGCACGGTGGGCATTTAACCCACGGCGCGAAAGTGAATTTTTCCGGCAAGTTATTCAATGCCGTGCAATACGGGCTGGATGTGAAAACCGGTGAAGTGGATTACAACGAGATCGCAGCGCTGGCCAAAACACATAAACCCAAAATGATCGTCGCGGGTTTTTCCGCGTACTCACGGGTACTGGATTGGCAACGCTTCCGCGAGATTGCCGATGCCGTCGGCGCGTATTTATTTGTCGACATGGCGCATGTCGCGGGCTTGGTTGCCGCTGGTTTGTATCCGAATCCAGTGAACATTGCGGATGTGACGACCACCACGACCCACAAAACCCTGCGCGGGCCGCGCGGTGGGTTGATCCTGGCGCGTGCCAATCCGGAGATCGAAAAGAAGTTGAGTTCCATGATATTCCCTGGCACGCAAGGCGGGCCATTGATGCACGTGATCGCGGCCAAGGCAGTGGCCTTCAAAGAAGCCTTGCAGCCGGAGTTCAAACAGTACCAACAACAAGTGATCACCAATGCGCGTGTGATGGCCAATACCATGATCCAGCGCGGCTATAAGATAGTCTCCGGTGGCACGGATGATCATTTGTTTTTAGTCGATTTGATCGATAAAGGTATCACCGGCAAAGACGCCGACGCCGCCTTGGGTCGGGCCAATATCACCGTGAACAAAAATGCCGTGCCTAATGATCCGCAATCACCGTTTGTCACCAGTGGTATTCGGATCGGTACCCCGGCGATGACCACGCGTGGTTTCAAAGAAAGTGAAGCCAAAGACCTGGCAAATTGGATATGCGATGTGCTCGAACATCTCACTGACGACAAGACCATTGCCGCCGTGCAACAAAAGGTTTTGGCTTTATGTAAGCGGTTTCCGGTGTATGCGGGGTAAATGTTGTTTTTAGTGGTGCTGGCTAATTATTTTTTGTCATTTCTCCCTTCGTTCGATGACAATTAATCAGTAATTCCTTATCAGGTTATTGAAAGATGCAGAATGTACCAAAAATTCTTTAAGCCGACTAACGTCGGTGGCCAGAAGCCTATTGATGTATATGGGTTCCGGCTCGCACGGTGTTTGGCCGGAACGACGAAACGGGGCCGAATTTCGGGTTTTTCAATGTGCTGTAATAGTGAATGATTGAGTTATGTATTGTCCATTCTGTGGTGCGCAGGACACGAAGGTGATCGACTCGCGTCTGACGGGTGACGGCGCAAGTGTGCGCCGCCGCCGTGAGTGTGTTCAGTGTAACGAGCGTTTTACCACGTTTGAAATCGCCGAGTTGGTCATGCCGCGGATCATTAAAAGTGATGGTCGGCGCGAACCCTTTAATGAAGAAAAACTGCGTGCCGGTATCTTGCGGGCGCTGGAGAAAAGGCCGGTGGCTTCCGATGATATTGATGCGGCGGTGAATCGGATCATGAAGCGGATGCGCGGCAAGGGTGAGCGCGATATTCTTTCGCGGGACGTCGGCGGCTGGGTGATGGAAGAATTGCGTCATCTTGACCAAGTGGCCTTTGTTCGTTTTGCCTCGGTGTATCGCAGTTTTGAAGATGTCAGCGCCTTTGAAGAAGAAATTGAGCGGCTGAAAAAGGAGCCTTCGCCGGAATTGAAAAAACGCCAGCAGTCTTTACTGCCGGACGATGAACAGAATAAATAGTCACGCGCAGGTTCTCACATGGCCTTCTCTCCCCTTGATTATCAATACATGGCGCGTGCTCTGCAGCTCGCCGAAAAAGGTTTGTATACCACCGATCCCAATCCACGCGTTGGTTGCGTGATTGTGCGCGAAGGTGAGATCGTCGGTGAGGGCTGGCATCAACGTGCAGGTGAGGCACACGCTGAGGTTAATGCATTACGTCATGCGGGTACGCGTGCGCAAGGCGCAACCGCCTATGTGACCTTGGAACCCTGTTGTCACTTTGGTCGCACGCCGCCGTGTACTGATTCATTAATTAACGCCAAAGTGGCGCGTGTGGTCGCCGCCATGCAGGATCCGAATCCCAAGGTATCCGGGCATGGCTTGCAACAACTGCGCGATGCCGGTATTCACGTTGAGGTGGGGCTGATGGAGGCCCAAACCCGCGCTGTCAATCCTGGTTTTATCAAACGCATGCAAACCGGTCGGCCCTACGTGCGTAACAAATTAGCAATGAGTCTGGATGGTCGCACGGCGATGGCCGATGGTACGAGTAAATGGATTACCTCCGAGGCGGCGCGTGAGGATGTGCAGCGCTTGCGCGCACGCAGCTCGGCGATATTAACCGGTGTGGGAACCATCTTGGTGGATGATCCGTCCTTGACGGTGCGTTTGGATCAAGAGGTAATACAACCGTTACGGGTGATTGTTGATACTTATTTAAGTACTCCGACCAAAGCCAGGATTTTGCAAGCACCAGGACAAACCTTGATCATGACCTGCTGCGAGGATATCGATGCACTGGAGTTATTACAAAATGCCGGTGCGCAGGTGATACGCCTGCCGCGCAAAGGAAATTTTGTTAACCTGGATGCACTGTTGCTCAAGCTGGGTGAATTACATGTCAACGAAATATTGTTAGAGTCCGGCGCTACCCTCAGTGGCGCGATGTTGCAGGCCGGGCTCATTGATGAAATGATTTTTTATATGGCACCGTTGCTGCTTGGTAACAGTGCGCGGGCTTTATATCATTTGCCCTTATTGCAATCCATGGCCGAGCGTATTGAACTGGAACTCAGCGACGTGCGCACCGTGGGTGTTGATTGGCGCATCACGGCGCGTGTGAAAGCGAGAAAAAACTAAACATGTTTACCGGAATTATTCAGGCAATGGGCAATATCGCCAGCATTGAGCCAAAAGGACAGGATCTGCGTTTGCGTATTCACACTGGCAAACTGGATCTGCGCGATGTACAGCTCGGCGATAGCATTGCGGTAAACGGTATATGTCTGACAGCCGTGACATTACCCGGTGATGGATTCTGGGCAGACGTATCGCACGAGACCTTGAGCACTACGACCCTGAAGCATCTCCACGTGGGTACGCCGGTGAATCTGGAAAAGGCCTTAACACCAACCACGCGATTGGGTGGTCATCTGGTCAGCGGCCATGTGGATGGTGTCGGCGAGGTAATGGCGCGTGAATCAGTGGGGCGATCCATTCAATTCAAGATCAAGGTGCCGGACAGCCTGGCAAAATATATCGCACAAAAAGGCTCGATCTGCGTGGATGGTATCAGCTTAACAGTGAATGCGGTGGCAGGGGCGGTGTTGGTATTGACGATTGTGCCGCACACCTTGCGGGAAACCACCTTGGCGGCGACGCAGGTGGCGACAAAGGTTAATTTAGAAGTCGATATCATTGCCCGCTATCTGGAGCGGTTATTATTGGGCGAACAAGCGGCGCTGGCCGATTCGCCAGGATTAAGCCGGGAATTTCTCGCGCAACACGGGTTTATTAAGTAAAATCGCCGGTTCCAAACAAGTGATGTGACTATGCCGCTGAATACGATTGATGAGCTGATTGCCGATTTTCGCCAGGGGAAGATGGTGATCCTGATGGATGATGAAGACCGTGAAAACGAAGGTGATCTGATCCTGGCGGCCGAGAAGGTGACGCCTGAGGCGATCAACTTCATGGCGAAATATGGGCGTGGGTTGATTTGCCTGACCTTGAATAAAGATCGTTGCGAGCGTTTACGCTTGCCCTTGATGGTGAGCGCGACCAATGATCGGCACGGCACCAATTTTACCGTGTCGATTGAAGCCGCTGATGGTGTCACCACGGGGATCTCGGCGGCGGATCGCGCCGTGACCGTGCGCAAGGCCGTGGCGGTGGATGCCAAAGCGTCTGATTTAGTGCAACCCGGTCATATCTTTCCGTTGATGGCGCAACCCGGTGGTGTGTTGACCCGCGCCGGTCATACCGAAGCAGGTTGCGATCTCGCCCGGCTATCCGGTTTTGAACCTTCGTCAGTGATTGTTGAAATCCTCAATGACGATGGCAGCATGGCGCGCCGTCCTGATCTGGAAGTATTTGCCAAGCAGCACAATATCAAAATGGGCACTGTGGCGGATTTGATTCACTATCGGATTCAGAATGAAAAAACCGTGGAGCGGGTGGCGAGTTGTGAGATGCCAACGCAGCATGGATATTTCAAATTGCATACCTACCGCAACATGATCGATGGCCGCATTCACCTGGCCTTGGTCAAAGGCGTGATCCTGCGGCAGACACCGACGCTGGTGCGCGTGCACGTAGAAAATAGTTTATGCGATATTTTTGCCAGTCAACGCAGCGATTGTGGTTGGCCATTGGCAGATGCCTTGCAACGCATCGAAGCGGCAGGCAGTGGTGTTGCAGTGATCTTACGCCTGGCGGATGATGCGGAGAATATGATTCAACATGTAAAAAACTACGCCTTGGAAGATGCGGGTCAGGATTTACCGTGCCAGGAACGCGGCGATGATTTGCGGACCTTTGGTATCGGTGCGCAGATATTGTTGGATATCGGCGTGCGCAAGATGCGGGTGTTGAGTGCGCCAAAAAAAATCCACGCACTGTCGGGATTTGGTTTGGAAGTGGTCGAATATGTTCATTAAATTGCAAAAGGTCGGGTCATGATAAAAGCGAAAACATTTGAAGGTGATTTAGTCTGCCGTAATAGCAAGTTTGCGCTGGTGGTGGCACGGTTCAACAGCTTTATTACCCAAAGTCTGTTGGAGGGCGCGGTGGATGCATTAAAACGTCACGGTGCGCAAGACAACGAGATGGAAGTGATTTGGGTGCCGGGCGCCTATGAATTGCCGTTGGCGGTAAAACGCCTCGCCGATCTGAAGAAATACGATGCCATCGTCGCCTTGGGTTGTGTGATCCGCGGTGGTACACCGCATTTTGAATATGTGGCCGGTGAATGCGTGAAAGGTTTATCGCAAGTGATGATGCAATACGGTATCCCGGTGTCGTTTGGGGTGTTGACCGTGGATACGATTGATCAGGCCGTTGAACGTGCCGGCACCAAAGCAGGCAATAAAGGGGTTGATGCGGTGATGTCGGCAGTGGAGATGGTGAATTTGTTACGGCAGCTAGTGTGATGGGCCGTTGCTGTCTAAGCCTTCGTCATTTGTCGTAGTTTTGTCATTTCGACCGAAGGGAGAAATCTTTTCATCTGCGAGTGGCAACGATACAGGGTAAAGCAAGGATTTCTCCCTTCGGTCGATGACAAAGTTCAGTGAAATGATAGTTTTTATTGCACTGATAAGTTATTAATGGTTTTCTAAGTATTATTTTTGTTCTTTAACAAGGCGGCTGTCACATGAGTAATACGCGTACGCGTGCCCGGCGTTTGGCCATGCAAGGTTTATATGAATGGCATGTTTCCAGCAATGCGCCGTCGGATGTTTTGTTGCATTTGCATGAAGAACAGGATATGAAGAATGTTGATCGAGAATACCTCTCTGAACTGGTACTGACGATTCCCAAACATATCGAAGAACTTGATGCACTGCTGTCGCCGTTTTTATCCAGGCCCCTCGCCGAAATTGATCCGGTAGAACTGGCGATCATGCGTTTAGCCGCCTATGAATTTGTCTATCGCCCGGATATACCTTATCGCGTTGTGATCAACGAAGCCGTCGAGTTAACCAAAAAATTCGGCGCGGAACAAGGTCACAAGTTTGTTAATGGTGTGCTGGATAAACTGGCCATGCAGGTACGGGCAATAGAAATCAAAGCCAAGTCCGGGTGATGGGGCGACATGCCAATCACGGAATTTGACATTATCGCGCGTTTTTTTACGCGCAAGGCAACGCGTACGCAAGAAGTTGTTCTGTCGATTGGTGATGATGCCGCTGTGGTGCGATCACCGGCAGGTTACGATACGGTCATTGCCATTGATACACTCAACGCCGGTATTCATTTCCCCCATGACACGGCACCGGCGGATATCGGCTACAAAGCCCTCGCCGTGAATTTGAGTGATATGGCGGCAATGGGTGCAATACCCGCTTGGTTCACCCTGGCGCTGAGCCTCCCCGATGCAGATGAAACATGGTTGGCGCAGTTCAGTGATGGGATGTTTACACTGGCAAACCAGTATCAACTCGATCTGATCGGCGGCGACACTACCCGCGGGCCATTGAGTGTAACTATTCAAATCGGTGGCTGGGTCAAGCCGGATCAGTATTTGCCCCGTGCGGGTGCGCACTTCGGTGATCGTGTTTATGTCTCCGGTACGCTGGGTGATGCCGCGGCAGGGTTGTCGTTTCTACAACAACACCGTCATGACAATATTTTGCAACCGTTAATAACACGTCTGCATCGCCCTATGCCGCGCGTTGAATTGGGACAGAAGTTGGTGACAGTTGCCAACGCTTGTATTGATATTTCCGATGGATTGACGGCGGACTTGGGTCACATTTTGCGTGCCAGCGGTGTCGGTGCGCGCATCCGGCAATCCGCGATTCCAATTTCAAGCGCGTTACGTGAATCAGGATTTGATCCGGCAGCTATACTTCAGCATGCTCTCCATGGCGGTGATGATTACGAATTGTGTTTCACCGTGCCCACGGCAAAGCTGCAGCAGCTAGAGAGTTTACGTAATAAACTGGATTGTCCTATTACAGAGATCGGTGAGATCACACAAACACCCGGTTTGCAATTGGTCAGTGCCAGTGGTGATGAGATCAGTATCATGCCGCAGGGATTCCAGCATTTTTAATGACGGTGAGAGCGATGACAGAAAAAATCCAACCACATACCTTACTTAAAGATCCTGGCCATTTGCTCAGTATGGGATTTGGCAGCGGGTTGGCGCCTATTGCCTCGGGCACTTTCGGCACGCTGGCGGCAATACCTATATATGTGGCTGCACATTATTATAGTGTAACGGTGTTCGTGATTTTAACGCTGGTCTCCATCGTTGCGGGTATTTATCTTTGTGAGCGCACTACCAAGGCACTGGGCGTGAACGATCATTCAGCGATTGTGTGGGATGAATTCGCCGGTTTTTTTGTTACCATGTTGTGGGTGCCGATGAACGTGAGTACGATTGTTGCCGGTTTTTTTCTTTTTCGGTTGTTTGATATTGTCAAACCCTGGCCTGCTTCGTATGTAGACAAAAAGATACACAGCGGTCTGGGCGTGATGATGGATGATGTCATTGCTGGCTTGTATGCCAGCGGTGTGCTTTATATGATGAACCTATGGTTGTTTTAAATGTTAATAATCTTGGGAGAAAGGTATGTTGCGTGTCTCTTTGATCATTGCTTCTTTGGTTCTGTCGTTATCGCTGTTGGCCAAAGAGGTGGAAATCAGTAAAGTGGAATTGGAGCCGACCGGCCCAACCTGGACCGTGCACGTGACGTTGCGCCACGATGATGAGAGTTATGAACACTATGCGAATGGGTGGCGTATTGTTGATGCCAAGCAAAATGTACTGGCGAGTCAGGAGTTATATCATCCACACAAAAAGAAGAAATCGTTTACCGATAACAAGACAAATATCACTATTCCAAATACGGCCAAGGTTATTTTTCTTGAAGCACAAGCCAAGCCACATGGTTGGAGCAAGCGGCGCGTGCGTATCGATATGACCAAACCAAAAGGTGATCGTTATCTAATTCGCACTAGAAAAGCAAAATAACAGGTGACAGTTAACTAATATGCATCAACGCATACTTGCCACGGTATTTATCTTTGTTGCGCTCTCCGCGCAGGCGATGGACGTGCATGTATACGGTCTGTTTCAGAATATGGCTATCCTTGAAATCAATGGTAAACAGCGCAAGTTGCGTGTCGGAGAGACGTCGCCCGAAGGGATAAAACTGATCTCCGCCAATAGTGAGGAAGCCGTGCTTGATATCAAAGGTAAACAACACCGTCATGCGCTGGGTACGCGGTTTAGTGCCAGCGTGGTGACGAATAATGAGCGCAAAGGGGAAGCACGCATCTGGCCGCAAAAGGGTATGTATATCATTCCCGGTTCCATCAACCAGCAGCCGGTGCAATTTATGGTGGATACGGGTGCCAGTTGGGTGGCCATGAACGCACATACAGCGCGCCGCTTGGGGATTAATTTTCGCTACGAAGGTCAACAAGGGGTTGCTGGAACAGCAGCGGGTAAGGTGGCTGTGTATGTTATCAAGTTACAATCGGTGCGCATTGGTGAGATTGAATTGCAAAATGTTGAAGGTGCGGTGATCGATGCACCCGCCGATAATCAGGTATTACTAGGCGCTTCGTTCTTGAATCGGATCGATTTGCTGCGTGAAGGGCAGATGATGCTGCTTCGCGAAAAGTAAACACTGTTTAATTGTCTCCCGAACGTTACCGTGTGATTTCTGCTAGGAATCCTAATACAACCTGTGCTAACGTCAGCAATCTTGTTGGGTTAGGATATCGCGCATGGAAACACAATCATTGGAAAATATACCTGCCACCAGCAGCCGAGTGCGTTTTCTCTCACAGTTTCTCAAGTTGTCAGAACCTGCGTTTGTTCGCAGCATGCAGATCGCCGGATATAGCCCAAGAGCAGATAACTGGCGCTTATTTCTCGAACGATTGTTTTTAATCAGCGGTGTATCATTGCTCATGGTAGGTGTCATGTCGTTTTTTGCTTTCAACTGGGCGGCGCTTCCATATTATTACAAATTAGCCTTGCCACAGGGATTGATGCTGATAGCCGTTGTTGCTGCTGTTCTGCGTGGGTTGGACAATCCAGTGAGTAAGGCGTTATTGGTGATAGCAGCCGTGTGTGCGGGTATTGGCTTGGCGATGGTTGGACAAACATATCAGACGGGTGCCGATCCCTATAGTCTGTTCGTCGCATGGGCAGTATTGATCCTTGCATGGGCTATCGCGGCGCGTTCAGCAGGATTATGGTTGTTAGAGATCGTTTTAATTAATCTTGGTTTCATTTTATATTGGGCACAAATCTTACATCCGCCGCGGTGGGATGGATTTGACGGTGGCTCACCACTTGAGCGGCTGTTAGGTCAATTGCTGGATTTTGGTTTGGCACAGTGGTTGTATATGTTCAATATAGTTATTTTGGTTGCATGGGAAGTGCTGGCACTGCGTGCCACATCTTGGATGCAAGGGCGTTACTTGCCGCGTATTCTGGGTTTTCTGGTGTTGGGATTGATCATGGCTAATACCGTGTCAGTTATCTTTGTTCAGCACTCTGATTTTGCCGAACGTGCATTGTTGCTTAGCCCGCTTTTTTACCTGTTGGCAACAGCGGCAGGGCTGTGGTTTTATCAATTCAAACGCCGTGATATGTTTATGCTCGCCATTTTGGCATTTAGTGTTGTTGTCGTCATCTCCTCGTTAGTGATTAAACTCTTTGTCAGTGCAGGGGACGCATTTCGGTGGGACTTTGAGGGTTTTCTTTTTATGTTTTTCTTCATTGGCGGCGCCATTATCGGCCAAATTTATTTTATGGCCCGCTGGCTTCGATCCCTGCGGATTAAATGGAGATCAATGGAATGAAATCGACATCGCCAAGCATTAATGCAGTGTTTACCCAACTCCAACAGGAAGGCCTGATCGAAAACGGTTGGCAACCAGATGTACGTAACGGATTGACAGAAGAAATCGAGGAAGCCCCCTGGTATATCCGCAGTTTGATTGCCTTTGGTGCGTGGATTGCTAGTTTTTTTTTCCTTGGTTTCATCGGGTTGTTAGGCTGGGCTGTTTTTGACGACTTATTGGGAAAGAGTGCGTTGCTGGTATTTAGTCTGTTTTGTTTGGTCGGTGCCACCTTATTACGTACGAAAAAGTCACAGGAGTTTTTCGCGCAGGTCGCACTGGCGATAACCTTGGCTGGTGAGGTGTTATTAGCGATTGGCTTGGTCATTCAACAGAACTATAATTTTTTCTCCAGTAACCAGGATGAGGTTGTTGTTTTGCTGGGACTATTTGTCAGCCAAGGCATATTGTTCTTGGTCTACCCGGATCGTACCCTGCGATTCCTGGCGGTAGTTGCCATGATTGGTGAGGCGATTATCTTGATTTATGTAAATCACGTCCCCTTGCTTGTTCATGGTATTTTATTTTTATTGGCGATAGTTTTTACCTTATTGGTGCTCGCCGAACAGAAAATTTACTCGACTAAAGCCGCAGAGTTCTTTAACCCACTAAAATATGGCATATTGATTGGACTGTTGTGTGTCATGCTGGTGTCCACAGCGTATATTCTTCCTGACTTTAATTTCAAGAACATGATTTTTCCCAAACCATGGATTTCCACGCTCGGCATGGGCGTGGTCTTGCTCTATGCCTTGTTGCGAATCACTGCCAATGCAGCTTTTTCCGTGCGTGAAGCTGTTAAGATTGTCGCGCTTGCGGGGGCGGTGTGTTTTGTTCTGTTGAGCTGGAATGCCCCCGGTCTGGTTCTGTCATTAGTGATCTTGTTGTTAGGGTATCATTCAGCAAATCGCATCGTCACCGGTATCGCCATTACCTTCTTTGTGATATTTCTTACCGCATTTTTCTACGGCATAGAAGTGTCGCTGTTACATAAGTCCTATACCTTAATTGGCACGGGCAGCTTTTTATTATTGGCTTGGTATATTCTCCATAAACAAGCAGGCAGCCAAGAGGTGACACGCCATGCGTAAGTTACTGGTGTGGGTAGGCCTGGTTATTGTTTTATTGGTAACAAATTTTGTCATTGTCAGTAAAGAACGCATCTTGGCACAAGGTGACTTGTTGTTATTGGACATGGCACCACGCGATCCGCGTTCGATAATGCAAGGTGACTACATGACGCTGCGCTACCGTATTGCCCAAGAGATCGAAAGCGCTGCAGGAATAAACATGACAGATGGCTATGCCGTGGTCAAGCCGGATGACAAAAAAGTCGCGCAGTTTGTGCGTTTGTATGTGGATGGAGCGTCACTGGCGGTCGATGAACAGCTGATACGTTATCGCAACCGTGGCGAACGCGTTAAAGTTGCCACGGACGCGTATTTTTTCCAAGAAGGACTTGGCCAACTCTATAGCACTGCCCGTTATGGCAAGTTCCGTGTCAACAAGGATGGCGAGGTGGTGCTGCTTGGTTTGTGTGATGTTGATCTGCGTGCTTTGGCTGCTGACCCGCTTTCCCCGGCGCAACGACCAGCATGTCTTGAGCAGTAATGAAAAAGTAAAATCATTCGTATGTATGTTATTTTAAAAGAAATCGAGATATGCGATCTTCTTCGCTTCAGTGTATTTTCTTCGCCTTCTTCGTCTTGTCTTTTTCGATCAAGGCATAGGCCGAGTGGTTGTGGATTGATTCGAAATTTTCAGATTCGACCACGTAGTAGCTGATGCGGTCAT
>JAYSTO010000108.1:0-6298 GCA_043719675.1 Gammaproteobacteria bacterium
GACAGTTTCGGTAGAACCCAGCCGGCCTGGGAGAAGCCAATTGCCCCTCGTGGGACGTCACCCGGAACCATGATGGCAAGCGCGTTAAGAGCGGCGCGCGCCTCGTCCGCGCGATCCGCCATGGTTTGATCGAGCCAATTACCTGATGAGGATCCGACGCCTGGCTTGTCCCATGACGCCACCGCAATCCCGTGATCAAGGAGCAGGTTCACTAGTGGCGGATAGCCCCCCTGCGATGTGCGATCCTGCGGTCCATCGCCGTGCACCAGCACGACTGCCGCGATCGGGTCGCCGTCGGGCAACCAGACCGTCCCCGACAGCCGGTTATCGCCGACCGCGAAGGAGAAGGGCGCGCTCATTCGTCGCTCCAAGTCGTGATCTTCCAGCCGCCAGAGAAAGAGAATAAGTGCGGTGGCAAAAAAGAATAAAGCAAAGATCGCAAGCGCAAGCCTACGCATATTCATGGCATTCTCCCAATTGCGTGGATGATTTATTTACGGACAAGCTCTAAGCACCTGTGGAAACAAAAACGGATGAGTTTTGTCGTTCATCCCGCGAAGTATAGGAAAAACAAACGCCCTTTTTTCCTGAACCCAGTGCGCCCAACACAGCGACGACGCGAACGCCGAACTGGCACCCGCACCGGATTCCAGCAGCCAATAGAGCTGCGACTCGACCAAAAATTCCGGCGCAGTCCATACTTTAAACGAGTGCGGGTGGTTTTTCAGAAAAGAGGGCGTTTATTCTTCCTATACTCGAGAGGACATCACTGGACTGTCGCCATATCCGGGACGGTCATATGCAAATACCTTATTCGATGAGGATTTTAATCACGAGATTTCAAGGTCACTGAATTGTTCTACGGTACTTTCACCGGTGCTAATGATCTCCAGAGCAACTTGTTTACCAGAGCGTACCGCGCCTTCCATATACCCGTTCCATATGTCCGATGTTTCCGTGCCTGCCCAATGGACGCGCTGAAAAGGCTGGCGTAATGCAGCGCCATGCTGCGTCAACACATTAGGTCTCAGGATTGAAACACAGCCGCTGGTCCAACGCTCCCTGGACCAATCCATCTCAATATAAGCTTGGGGTGTAAGAGCCGCGTTCCCGAATAAGCGCGCCAAGGCATTCAAGATGCTCTGGCGCCGCGTTGCGGCATCCACTAGCGCGGTTTGTTGTTGTACAAACCCCAGGAGAACGCCGCGTGAAACATCCGGTGGTGAATTGTCGAAGGTGGTTTGAACCGGGCCGTCATCGCTGACCGAAAAACCACTTAAACCCTGGGCACGCCAGAAGGGTGTTGAATAAACCACATTGACTTTAAATCCCGGTGTGCCCTGCCATGTGGCATCCAGTGCGTGCCGCTGTTGGGGTAATTCCGGTGCGAAACGAATGCGCTGAACATCAGTCGGCATCATGGCCACGACTGCGCGCCTGGCAATGATGCAGGCTCTCCGGGAAAATACCTTGACTGTAGTGTCGGTCTGGATAATTTCGCTAACGGGTGAGCTCAGTAGCAGGTTATCTTCTAATGACCGAGCCATTTTTTTTGAGAGCGCTTGTGGCCCACCTTTGAAGCGCAATTCCTGCGCGCCGCTGTTGAGTGCCTGCAACCCACCAGCAGAATGCACATAGAAAAGAAAATACAATAGTGAAATATCCTGGGTTGGTGCAGGCAGGAAATTTTGAATTTCCGATTCGATGCTTTGCCGCGCCCCTGCATCACTCACATTGCCTGTTAGCCAATCCGCTACGCTAAGACCATCCCACTCCGTCGCTTGGACGGCAGTCCAGGGTTTGTTCAAGGGAACCGTCAACGCCATTTGATCCAGCCGATATTTTGCTTCTTTTGCGGCTAAGCTGTCCTCCACGTTATCCAATAAAAAACGGGCGCCGTTTAAATGCAACACGATCTTGCCTTGGGTATATCTTGGAAAACTCTCGATGCCCAGTTGCCCGGCCAGCGACAGTATTTCGGTTTGCGTGCTGCCGATCCATTGGCCGCCACGTTCCACCACATGGCCACCGCCGATGGAATAATCCAGAGTTCGCCCACCAACACGTCCCCGCGCTTCAACAACACAAACGGAACGGCCGGCCTTACGTAATTCCACGGCGGCCGTCAACCCTGCCAATCCCGCGCCAATAATGACCACATCCACAGTTCGCGTCATTCGCTCATCGCCAAACACTGGCCGAGCAGTCGCCATGATCAGCGACGAGCCGAGCGTTATCTTTATGAATTTACGGCGTGTGAGTAATGAAATATTTTTTGGCATGGTGATTTACCTCATAAGTCTGTTCAACAATATTTCCAGAAATCGGAACAACTGAAAGAGCCTGCGCATGCCGATGCTGCGAAACCCCGTGCTCAAGCCCACAACGCGCGCCAAGCTTGTCAACATCCATCTCGTCTATGATCACCGCGCCCGGTTCCGCCAGCGCGGCGCGCTGCTCGGAAGTAAACGACACCGGCAACGCGGCCGGGAGAAAACACTTGGCTTCATAGCGTAAGCTAGCGCGGGCGAGCGATACGTGGTGGATTTTCAGGTTTGTGAAAAAGGACATAACCCTATGCTAAAAGTATAGGGTTGGATTGTCTGTGGTGGTTTTGTACCGAGTTGTGACAAATTGTAACGCCTGCATCCAAATCCGGGGTAACACCCTGAGTTGGCGTTCTAGCGGCTATATTGATTCCCACGGTAACTTTTTTACACATCGCAATCCGGCTTACAACAACATGTAGTGTATTAGGCCTTCGCGAAAATCAATGCCCTCCCTTCAGACTAAATATCAGCTCACTGTCCCTCCTGAGGGTTACTTAGCTGCTTGATTTGCGTAGAATAGGTAGCTGATTTTTGGTGACCGGGGTGAGTGAGGCTTATCGCTAATCCCACGCCCCGGCTCGAAACCTACTCAATTTTGCTAAATTTAAGGAGCAATTATGTCTGCCAACCATCCGGTTATCGCCGTGACCGGTTCTTCGGGCGCCGGCACCACCACGGTGAAAAATGCCTTTCAACACATTTTCTTCCGCGAGAAGATCAATCCTCTCATTATTGAAGGTGATAGCTATCATCGCTATGACCGTGCATCAATGAAAAAAGCGATTGAAGAATATGCGGCCAAAGACAAACAAATTAGCCATTTCGGCCCTGAGGCCAATCATTTCGATACCCTGGCAGATACCTTCAAAATATATGGTGAGACGGGCAAATGCCGCCGTCGTTATTACCTGCACAGTGAGGCGGAGGCAGCCGAACACAATGCACGGCTTGGCACACAACTAACCCCCGGCCAATTCACCCCGTGGGAAGATATTACGGAAAAAACCGACTTATTGTTTTATGAAGGGTTGCATGGTGGCGTGGTGGACGGTGGCGTGGATGTCGCCAAATTTGTCGACATGCTGGTGGGTGTGGTACCAATTGTGAACCTGGAATGGATTCAAAAAATCCACCGTGACAATGCGCAACGCGGTTATTCCGCCGAGGCCATTGTCGATACCATTTTGCGCCGCATGGAAGATTATATTCATTTCATCACGCCGCAATTCTCACGCACGGATATTAACTTTCAACGCGTACCGACGGTAGATACCTCCAACCCGTTTATTACGCGTGACATCCCAACCCCGGATGAAAGCTTTATCGTGATCCGTTTCCGCAAACCACAAAACATCGACTTCCCGTATTTGTTGCGAATGATCCAGGACTCCTTTATGTCGCGGCCCAACACCATTGTGGTACCCGGCGGCAAGATGGGATTTGCGATGGAAATGATCCTCAATCCGCTGATTCGTGACTTGGTGGAAAAGAAACGCAAGGGCGGCAAATAAACTGCCGTAAAAAAAGCCGGGACCGCCCGGCTTTTTTCCTGTTGTTCGTGATGCAACATCAACCTTAACTATCGAGTCGGCGCCGCAGCATGGATCGTTTCCTACTTGCCCATAGTTCACACAAAACTGCCAGCCAGGCCATTGAAGAATGTCTGGCGCAACTTGGCGTTATCCCAGCGACCACCACCCTGGGTTTTATCTACGTCACGGATGAACACGCCGCGCAACTGACCTTTATCTTGGACAATCTCAAGAAACGCACCGCTGTGCCGCACTGGGTGGGCACCATTGGTACGGGCGTGTGTTGCACACGCCATGAGTATTTACAGCAACCGGCCATTGTGATGCTGCTAACAGATATTCCTCGTGAACATTTTCATCTCTTTAGCAGTGTTGAACACTTACCGGCGCGTCTGCCCGGCAATGGCGTGCATGTGGCGGTAGTGCACGGTGACCCCCGTAACGGCCAGATGCCCAAATTGATTCAACAAATACCCGAGCGCATCGGCAATGGTTATCTGATTGGTGGCCTCACCTCGGCGAATAATCTGTATTATCAAATTGCCGATGAGCTCAGTGAAGGCACCTTGTCCGGCGTGATTTTTGATGATCACGTACCTATTGTCACCGGCCTGACGCAAGGCTGTACCCCATTGGGCAAGGTACATCAATTGACTCAGTGCGATGGCAATATCGCCGTGACCATCAACCACCGTCCCGCCTTGGACGTATTAAAAGAAGAGATCGGTGAGGTCTTGTCGCGTGATTTGTCGCGTATCAGTGGTTATATCTTTGCCGGGTTTCCGGTGCAGGAAGCAGACACGGGCGATTACCTGGTGCGTAATATCATCGGTATTGATCCCAACAGCGGTGCCATCGCCATTGGTGAATATCTGACAGTTGATTCGCCGATCATGTTTTGCAAACGTGACCGCAACTCTGCGGAAGAAGATTTACGTCGCATGGTGGATAAAGTCCATGCGCGTGCGAGTTTGAAGATCAAAGGTGGCTTGTATTTTTCCTGCCTGGGTCGCGGCCAACACATGTTCGGCAGCCCCTCGCGAGAAATGGAATTGATCGCTGATCGCCTCGGCGACATCCCGTTGGTAGGCTTTTATGCCAACGGTGAAATATCCGGTAATCGATTGTATGGTTACACCGGGGTGTTGGCGTTGTTTACCTGAAAAGGTACGAAGTATTTAATCAATAACACGTCTGTCTATGCAACAAAAGGAAGTGATAATGAGTAACTGTATATTCTGTAAAATCGCCAACGGCGAAATAAAGAGTGAGTTGGTGTACCAGGACGACGAGGTCGTGGCCTTTCGCGATCTGAATCCACAGGCCCCGCATCACATCTTGTGCATCCCTCGCCAACACGTGGCCACCACCAACGACTTCCAACCCGAGCAAGCAGCGGTGATCGGCAAGTTGGTGCTGGCGGCGGCGAAAATTGCCAAGCAGTTGCAGGTCGATGAGGAAGGTTACCGCCTGGTGATGAACTGCAATCGTCTGGCTGGCCAGACCGTGTTTCATGTGCATTTGCACCTGTTGGCTGGCCGCGCCATGCGTTGGCCGCCGGGCTAACACGGTATCGAATGAACTAATTTTCATATATTTTTCGATTTTTTGTTGAGGGTAATAATAGGGGATAGGTGATGAGCAAAGTACAAATTCCAGATGTAGGATTCAGCGATAACACAAATCAACGTACACCATGTGTATTGGTCTTGGACGCGTCGGGATCAATGGCTGGTACGCCAATCGACCAGCTCAATCAGGGCCTGAAGACGCTAGAGACCCAATTAAAGGCCAACCCAATGACGGCATTGCGAGTACAGCTCCTCGTTATTCGTGTCGGCGGCAATGACGAAGCTAAGATCGAGCATGACTGGTGTGATGCCATCGATTTTCAAGCCCCAACCATGGAAGCCGAAGGCACAACACCGCTAGGTAAAGGCCTGGCCTTGGCACTGCGACAGGTTGAAGATCAAAAACGCACTTATGATGCGAATGGGATTTCGTCCACGCGACCTTGGATTTTAATAATTAGCGATGGCGAGCCCAACGATTATGATTGGGAACAAGTAGCCGAGCAGTGCCGTACTGCCGAGACAAACAAGAAAGTAGCGATTTATCCAATTGGTACAGAGTCAGCGAATTTTGATGCACTGAATCTTTTTTCGAAAAATGGGGCAAAAAAATTGGCTGGGCTTAATTTTAATGAATTATTCATCTGGCTTAGCCGCAGCATGACGGCAGTATCAAGTTCCGCACCCGGACAAAAGATTCAACTGCCCACGGCAAATTGGTCGCAAGCCGACACCTGATAAAAATAAATAAAGAATAGTCAACAATGCCCTGGAAAGTGGTAGCGGGATCAGCGACAGGCACCGCGCATACCGAGACTGGCACAACCTGCCAAGATGCATTTCACTGGTGTAGTCATCAAGACTG
>JAYSTO010000109.1:0-17838 GCA_043719675.1 Gammaproteobacteria bacterium
GGTTTGCTGCGTGATGTCGCTGACGTCCAGATCGGCCAAGGCCTCTTTATCCAGCCGGAATTTTTGATGATTGTTGGAAAATAGCAGGATGCCATGCTCAGCCAGCAACGCCACCGTATTGCGGATTAACTCGACATGGTCGCGTTGAATGTCCAAGGTGTTCTGCATGCGTTTGGAGCGCGAGAACGTCGGTGGGTCAAGAAAGATCAGATCAAAACGGCGTTGGTTATTCGCAAGCAGCCAGGTTAATACATCGGCTTGAATGAGTTCGTGCTGCTTTCCTTGCAGATGATTTAACGCCAGATTTTTTTCCGCCCAGGTCAGATAGGTGTTCGACATGTCGACCGTGGTGGTGGTGGTTGCGCCGCCCAGTGCCGCATAGACGGTTGCGGTGCCGGTATAGGCGAATAAATTCAAAAAGCGTTTGCCATGGGCGAATTCCAGGATCATTTGGCGGGTGAGCCGATGATCCAGAAATAATCCGGTATCCAGATAGTCCGTAAAATTGACCCAAAAGCGCCCCGGCCCTTCGGCGATTTCATGAAATTGCCCGGTCTCTGCAAATTTTTCATATTGTTTGCCGGATTTTTGTTGCCGGCGTTGTTTGAAAAAAACTTGTTCGCGCGGTATTTTCATTACATCGTAAACAATGGCCAATGCCTCCGTGAGTCGCTGATGCGCCTTGGCCGGGTCAATGGTCTTGGGTGCTTCATATTCCTGAATGTGCAAATACAGCTTATCGCATTCGTATACATCAATGGCCAAATTATATTCCGGCATGTCCGCATCATAGAGCCGATAACAGTGTAATCCTTCACGCTGCGCCCAGCGGCCAAAGGTTTTGATATCCTTTTGCAGGCGATTGGCAAACATCTCGGCGCTGACACTGAAGGTCTCGGGCGCAGCGGGTTTGTTGTCGGTCTTGGCGTAACATTCTTCGGTTACGACATAATGAAACAATTTACATTCAATGGTGCCGTTATACAGGGTGTGTTTGCGTTGCGGCCGCAAGCCGACAAATCGTCCCATATCTGGATTACCAGTAAAGATCGCCGCATGCCAATGCGGGAAGCACTGTTTTAATTGATCACCAATTTGTCGGTACAGGGTTGGCAACTCATTGGCCTCACCCATGCGTTCGCCGTACGGTGGATTACAAAGCATGAGCCCGACGGGAATTGCTTCTGCGGTGCACTGAGTTAATTCACGTTGCGTAAAGGAGATGTATTTATCCAGGCCAGCATTCTTGGCATTGCTACGTGCGCTGCGGATCGCCTGTTGATCCTGATCATAACCCATGATCGTGGGCAGTTTTGTTAAGCCTGCGGCTTTTCGTTCATGCGCCTCGATTAACAGAGTTTTCCAAGCGGCGGCATCATGTCCATGCCAGTGACGAAAGCCAAAATAATCGCGCAGTATTCCCGGGGCAATATCACCGGCCATGTAGGCGGCTTCAATACACAGGGTGCCGGAGCCGCACATCAAATCAACAAAACTGCCGCCGTCGGCGGCAATTGCCGGCCAGTTGGCGCGTAATAAAATCGCACTGGCGAGATTTTCCTTTAATGGCGCTTCCACCGTGTCCGTGCGGTAAGCGCGGCGATGCAAACTGGCGCCGGACAAATCCAGACTGAGTGTGACGATCTCGCGTTGTAAATACACATTGACGCGCACATCCGGTTGTTCGGCATCGATCGAAGGACGTTCATTATGTGCGATACGAAATTGATCAACGATCGCATCTTTGACCTTGAGTGCGCCAAAATGGGTGTGTGTGATGATGGGCGAGGTGCCAGTGAAATCCACCGCGAGGGTGCCGGTGGCTGACAGGTGATCCTGCCAAGCAATTGTGAGCGTTTGGTCGTATAAGTCTTGCGCGGAGTGAATGGGAAATTGTTTTAGGGTCAATAACACGCGGCTGGCGAGCCGTGACCATAAACAGACCCGATAGGCATCCGTCAGCGTCCCCGCAAATGCCACACCGGCGCGGGTCTCCTTGATCTCGTGTACTTGCAGTGAGCGCAGTTCTTCAGTGAGTAATGCCTCTAGCCCTTTGGGACAGGGGGCAAAAAAATTCAGTGTGGTTGTCATGGCTAAGGTACGGAATTATTCAGCACGAAGCTTAACGTACTTGTGACTCACTGCGAAGCAATTATGTCAGCTTAAGCGATCCTTATCTTATTTGTTATCAGTGATGTCCTAATCAGACAGATGAAAGGAAGTACTGTGTGTTGTAAAACACGCCGTTAGTGACTGACAGTTATTTACACCATGAGGGGACACCCTGACACTGATTTATCTGAGGCAATCATTCTTATTTTTGGCCGTAGTTCGATAATCACTGAATTGACGGTTGGCTCAGCAGCCAAAACCGGGTTTATCAGCTCTTGTCGACCAGGTCACTCTTTTAACTACTTGTTACTATTAACATTATAATTATTAAGCTTTTCGAGACGGTGCCGATACATTAGTACATGTTAATAAACTAATTAATAAGGGCTTGATATGAAACAATTCATTCAATGTAATGTGTTAATGGCATTTATGCTGGTGTTACCGCACGCTTTTGCCAAGAACGAGGGCTTTCCAGGGCGTGCCCAGTTTCCAGATATCCCAGTGATCGAAATGACCGCCTTAGCCCAGCAAATGGATAAAGTCATGATCATTGATACCCGGTCACAGCTCGAGTTCAATACCCTGCAAATTAAAGGCGCGACCAATCTGCCCATAGCAGATAAATCCTTTGGTGACAGACTCCAAGCCTTACGCGCCACCACGGATAAGTCATTGGTGTTCTACTGCAATGGCCGTACCTGTTATAAGTCCTACCTCGCAGTGAAAGAGGCGCAACGTCGTAAAATTAATAATACCTTTGCTTATGATGCCGGGATGTTCGATTGGGCCAAGACTTACCCACAGCACACGGTGCTCCTGGGCAAGAATCCTATCCGTCCGCAGGATATTTTAACTGATACCCAGTTTGAGCAGCACTTACTGGATACTGAGCAATTTACGCAAATGGCCTTCGATATGGGATCAAAGAGCATTCTCCTTGACGTCCGCGATATGTATCAACGTGCCGGTGCGGGAATTTTTGCGACCAAGGAACGCTGGATTACGCTGGATGATCGTGAAAAATTACAACAGGTATTTGAACAAGCGATACGTGAAAAGCGTACCATTTTTATTTATGATGAGGTTGGCAAACAAGTGCAGTGGCTGCAATACGCGATGATACGTTCTGGTGTAAAGGACTACTATTTTCTCAAACACGGCGCTAAAGGATACTTCGCTAAAATGATGAAAGAGGGCGGATTTAATATGAGCCTTGCTGTACCGGCCAAACAAGTACTGAGCCGTCAGTAAGGGGACTCGTTGCAGTGACAATATCAGCCTGTTGAAAAACGTGATGAGGGGCGCATCGCGGCGTTGGAAACGAACTCAAAATGCTCATTACGATATGCGAATAACAGCATGAATTTTAGACAGTGGTATAGGTTCTACTGCAACATAAAGTTACCGTAGCTGCGCTTCATGACGAAGCAATTGTTGCAAGGCCAGCGCGGCATTCGATAAGGTACGTCCGCCGTGCCAGACGATGCCGAGTTGGCGTTGCAAATGTAAACCGCGAATAGGTATTGCCTTGATGTCTTTACTCAACATCGAATCGGGCAAAATGCTCCAGCCAAGCCCGACACTGACCATCATCTTGATAGTTTCCAGATAATTGGTAGCCAGACTGATGTTAACGTGCAGCGATTCGGCGGCAAAGGCCTGTTCGATGATCTCGCGGGTAAAAGTGCCGTGCGCCGGTAAAATCGCCTTGTGTTCAACCAGTTGTTTGAGGGTGATGCGATTAATTTTTGCCAGGGGATGGAGTTTACTGACAACAATTGATAACGGATCCGGCCAAATGAGTTGCGTACGCAGTACATCACTGGCTTGCAGCGGCAAGGTGACGATGCCCATTTCAAGATTTCCCTGTTCTACTGAACGGCAGGCCTGTTCCGAATCCATAAACTGAATATCCAGTTCCACATCAGTGAATTGTTTGGTGTAGGCACGCAACACCGGCGGCAAACGGTGTAAGCCGATGTGATGGCTGGTGCCGATACGCAATAGCCCGCTGGCCTTGCCGGAGAGATTACGCAGTGCACGGCGACTGTCTTCCACAGCTAACAATATTTTCTGTGCGCGTGGCAGCAGGGCACGGCCTGCTTCAGTTAAATTGACTTGTCGGCCCAGGCGGTCGAACAGGCGTGTAGCCAGTTCAGTTTCCAGCGCTGCGATGCGTTTACTGATCGCAGGCTGGGTTAAATGTAGCTGTGCCGAGGCGGTGGAAAACGAGCCGCTTTGGGCCACACTGACAAAAGCTTGCAGGTTGGCGATATCCATAGATTCAGTTATTTGCTTTCAGGTCATGTATTCCTGATAGTAATATATATCATGAAAATAATGAATTAGTTTTATACTGCAATATGCGCTATCGTCAGACATAGAGTTACTTCCTGTCACTTGTTTCTGGTTACGTGGTACTATTTTTATGAAGACACTTTACGATAAATTGTGGGATAGTCATGTTGTTCGTGACAATGGCGACGGCACCGCCCTCATCTATGTTGATCGGCATTTGGTCCATGAAGTGACTTCACCACAGGCATTTGACGGTCTGCGCCTCGCAGGTCGCAAACCCTGGCGGGTTCTCGCCAATTTAGCCACACCCGATCACAATGTGCCAACCACTGATCGCCGTCACGGTATTACCGATCCGATCTCGCGGATCCAGGTCGAAACCCTTGATCAAAACTGCGCGGAGTTTGGCATTACCGAATTCAAGATGAACGATCACCGCCAGGGTATTGTGCATGTTATCGGTCCCGAACAGGGCGCGACCTTACCCGGCATGACGGTCGTCTGTGGCGACTCGCATACCTCTACACACGGTGCCTTTGGTGCCTTGGCGTTTGGTATTGGCACTTCGGAAGTTGAACATGCCTTGGCAACACAATGTTTGATCCTAAAAAAAGCCAGGTCAATGTTGGTGCGCGTCGATGGCCAGGTGGGTAACGGCATTACTGCAAAAGATATCATTCTCACGATCATAGGCAAGATTGGTACGGCGGGTGGTACCGGTTATGCCATTGAATTCGGCGGTGCCGCGATTCGTGACTTATCCATGGAAGGTCGTATGACCTTGTGCAACATGGCAATCGAAGCGGGCGCACGCGCGGGCATGATTGCCGTCGATGACAAGACCATTAATTACGTCAAAGGTCGCCCTTATGCGCCGAAGGCGGCGATGTGGGAACGCGCCGTGGCGAATTGGCGTGAGTTAGTTAGCGATACGAATGCACGCTTCGATCAAGTGGTGACCTTGGATGCCGCTATGATTCAACCGCAGGTAACGTGGGGTACTTCGCCGGAAATGGTGGTGGCCGTACAGGGAAAGGTACCCGATCCCGATTCATTTGGCGAAACAGTCAAACGCGAAGGCGCCAAGGCTGCACTTCTTTACATGGGACTGGCGGCGAACACGCCGATAACCTCGATTCAATTGGACAAGGTGTTTATAGGTTCATGCACGAATTCGCGTATCGAAGATTTGCGTGCAGCGGCAGCGGTGGTAAAAGGGTGCAAGGTGGCAAATAATATTAAGCTTGCCATGGTAGTACCGGGTTCAGGCTTGGTGAAACAGCAGGCAGAGCAAGAAGGTTTAGATAAAATTTTTCTCGCCGCCGGATTTGAATGGCGTGAGCCGGGTTGTTCGATGTGTTTGGCGATGAATGCGGATCGCCTGGAACCGGGTGAGCGTTGTGCCTCCACCTCCAATCGCAATTTTGAAGGACGGCAAGGGCAGGGTGGCCGTACCCATTTAGTCAGTCCGGCGATGGCGGCGGCGGCGGCGGTGTTCGGGCATTTTGTCGATGTGCGTGAATTAAAAAATAGTTAAAAGTACCGAAATCCAGTATCCAGTGTCACTGCGTTGAGATAACAGGTGTAAAAAAATGCAAAAATTTGCAACATTAACAGGCTTGGTGATGCCATTGGATCGCGCCAATGTCGATACCGACGCGATCATCCCCAAACAGTTTTTAAAATCGATTAAACGTACCGGCTTTGGCCCGAATCTGTTTGACGAATGGCGTTACCTTGATCACGGCGAACCGGGCATGGATAACAGTAAGCGGCTGGTGAATCGTGAGTTTGTGTTAAATCAACCGCGCTATCAAGGCGCACAAATTTTTTTGGCGCGGGAAAATTTTGGTTGTGGTTCGTCACGTGAGCATGCGCCCTGGGCCTTGTTGGATTACGGTTTTGTTGCAATCATTGCCCCCAGTTATGCGGATATTTTTTATAACAACTGTTTTAAGAACGGTATCTTGCCTATTGTGCAAGATAGCAAGATAGTGGATCAATTATTCAAGGAAGTACAAGCCAGTGATGGTTATCAATTAAAAATTGAATTGGCCGCGCAGACCATAACAAAACCCAACGGGGAGGTGTTAACCTTCGTGATTGATGCGTTCCGTAAACATTGTTTGTTAAATGGCTTGGATGATATTGGTTTGACCTTGCAGTACATCGACGACATTAAAACGTATGAGATGCGCCGTCAACAAGAAGCCCCCTGGTTGTTTTAAATAAATTGAATGGTTAAAAACATGACAAAAAAGATTTTGGTATTGCCCGGTGATGGTATCGGCCAGGAAATTATTGCTGAGGCGGTAAAGGTAATCCATACATTACAAACCGATTTCGGTTTAAGCGTCGAACTCGAACACGACGTCGTCGGTGGTACGGCCTATGATCAACTGGGCTCACCTTTGCCGGAGGATGTGTTAACACGGGCAAAACAGGCCGATGCGGTATTGTTGGGTGCAGTGGGTGGCCCGAAATGGGAACAGTTACCGATTGCGCTGCGCCCCGAAAAAGGCCTGCTGGGCTTGCGCGCAGGCTTGGGCCTGTTTGCTAATTTGCGTCCGGCCTTGCTGTATCCGCAATTGGCTTCGGCATCGACATTAAAACCCGAAGTGGTTGCAGGTCTGGATATTTTGATCGTGCGTGAGCTGACAGGCGATATTTATTTTGGTCAGCCGCGCGGGGTACGCACCTTACCCAATGGTGAACGCGAAGGTTTCAACACCATGGTATATCGTGAAAGCGAGATTACCCGTATTGCCCGGGTTGCTTTTGAAAGTGCACGCAAGCGTAACAAAAAAATATGCTCAGTGGATAAAGCGAATGTGCTCGAATGTACAGAGCTGTGGCGCGAGGTTGTCACACATGTCGGTAAAGAATATCCCGATGTGCAGTTGTCACACATGTATGTGGACAATGCTGCGATGCAATTGGTCCGTGCGCCCAAACAATTTGATGTTATGGTAACCGGTAATATCTTCGGTGACATTTTGTCGGACGAAGCTTCCATGTTGACCGGTTCAATCGGTATGTTGCCTTCAGCATCGCTCAATGAACATGGCCAGGGTATGTATGAACCGATTCATGGCTCAGCGCCTGACATTGCCGGGAAAGGTATTGCCAATCCGCTGGCGACGATACTCTCGGTGGCCATGATGCTGCGTTACACCTTGACGCAACCACAAATGGCGGATCGCATCGAACAGGCAGTTAATACGGTATTAGATCAAGGGTTTCGCACGGCAGACATTTATACACAAGGCAGCACCAAGATTGGCACCACACAAATGGGTGATGCAATTATTGCTGCATTGCGGAAATAATAATTTTTAACTACACAATTTCTATTTTTGTTACGAGGTGAGTTATGCAAAAGGTAGGTTTGATTGGTTGGCGCGGCATGGTGGGTTCGGTGCTCATGCAACGTATGCGTGAGGAAAACGATTTTGCCGTGATTGAGCCGGTGTTTTTCACCACATCACAGGCAGGCAAGGCGGGTCCGGATATTGGTAAAGCTGTTCCGCCGCTGAAGGACGCCAATAATATTGCTGACCTCAAACAAATGGACATCATCATTACCTGCCAAGGTGGTGATTACACCAAGGAGATCTTCCCAAAGCTGCGTGCTGCGGGTTGGAAGGGCTATTGGATCGATGCGGCCTCAACCTTGCGGATGGAAAAGGATGCGATCATTGTCCTGGACCCGGTGAATCTGAAGGTGATGCAGCAGGGCATCAAGTCCGGGGTGAAGACCTATGTCGGCGGTAATTGCACCGTAAGTTTGATGTTAATGGCCTTGGGCGGGTTATTTAATAAAGATCTGATTGAGTGGATTGCACCGATGACCTATCAAGCGGCCTCGGGTGCGGGTGCGCAAAATATGCGGGAACTCATCCAGCAAATGGGCGCGGTGAATCAGGAGGTGAAGACCCTGTTAGATGATCCGGCCTCGGCGATCCTGGAGATCGATCGCAAGATCACGGATTTCCTGCACAGTGATCGGTACCCGATAAAGTCGTGGCCTGTACCGTTAGCAGCGAGTCTGATCCCCTGGATCGATTCACAACTGGAATCCGGACAGTCGCGAGAGGAGTGGAAGGCGCAAGTGGAGGCCAATAAGATTTTAGGCACCAGCAAGCCGATTCCAATTGATGGCCTATGCGTGCGTGTCGGTGCCATGCGTTGTCATAGCCAGGCCTTGACCATCAAAATAAAAAAAGATGTGCCACTGGATGAAATCCATGACATGCTTGCTCAGGCCAATGACTGGGTGAAGGTGGTACCGAATGACCGTGACATCACCATGCAAGAACTGACACCAGCGGCAGTCACCGGTACACTCACCGTCCCGGTCGGCCGACTGCGTAAATTGACCATGGGGCGCGATTATTTATCGGCGTTTACCGTTGGTGATCAGTTATTGTGGGGGGCAGCAGAACCATTGCGCCGTACATTACGGATATTGCTGGCTCAGTAAGTAATTCATTTTTTCTTATAAGAATCATTCAGGCAGCTTGGCGTCATGCATGTATAATGCGTGGCGTCGTATTTTTTAAAAGTTAAAGGGATGAGCAAAACATTGAACGTTGCCATTGTTGGAGCGACAGGGTTGGTTGGCACAGCAGTCCTTGCCCTGTTAGAAGAACGCCACTTCCCTGTTGAAACATTGTATGCACTGGCGAGCCGTAAGTCGGCAGGCACACCGCTGCATATTTCTGACAAAATGGTCAGGGTGAAAGATCTGGCTGGATTTGATTTTAGCCAGGTACAGTTAGCCTTTTTTTGCGTACCGGCAAGCGTGGCGGCCAGCTATGTGCCGCAGGCGATCCAAGCAGGCTGTATCGTCATTGATCACTCCACCCAGTATCGGCTCGATCCGCAGGTGCCGCTGGTCATCCCCGAGGTGAATCCCGCTGCCATTGCGAGTGTAAAACAGTCAAAACTGATTGCCTGCCCGGATGGTGCCACGACACAGATGTTAGTTGCACTGTTACCTTTGCATCGCGAAGGTGAATTATTGCGGATCGATGCAACCACCTGCCTGGCTGTTACGGCCATTGGCCGACGCGGGATCGAAGAGCTTTCCAAGCAGACCATCGCCTTGCTAAACTTAAAAAATCTTCGATCAAAACACTTCTCGCAACAAGTAGCGTTTAACCTGGTGCCACAACGTAGCAATGCGCAGAGTCCTGGATTAAGTGAAAATGAGCATATGATGGTGCAAGAAACTCAAAAAATTCTGAACGCTCCCGATATAAAGGTAAACCCACGGCATATTCAGGCGCCGGTCTTTTTTGGTCATTCGCAGGTGTTACATATTGAAACTAAAAGGAAAATCAGTGTCGAGCGTGCCTATCAATTGTTAAAAGCCGACGTGGCGATAACCTTTGATGCCGATATGGAAGATGGCCAGATGCCCACGGCAGTGACCCACGCCGCCAATCATGACGATTTATTTGTTGGGCGCATCGGTGAATATTTCGCCAGCACGGTCGGGCTGAGCCTCTGGGTGGTTGCCGATAATGTAAGACGAGGTGCCGCAATGGGGAGTGTTCAAATCGCAGAAATTTTGGTAAAAGACTATTTATAAGCTATAGTTACACAAAACTTATAAAGAGCATTCGAGGTTTTAGGACCAACTCCATGAGCCAGAACATGATTTTGGCTATTTTGCCTTAGGAAGCGGGAGACTGATACATGCAGGTATGGGCAAGGTTAATCGGTAAAATTGTTACGGGGTGTATAGCCACGGGATTGTTGTTAGTTCCGCTGTATGCGCATGCCTTGGGCTTTGGCAATATTAAAATAAAATCGGCTTTGAACGAACCGCTTGATGCCGAAATCGAATTATTGTCAGCGACAGATGAGGATGTGAAGGACTTGGAAGTGAAGCTCGCCTCACGTGAAGCTTTTTTACGTGCGGGGGTGGATCGCTCTCAACAGTTATCGCAAATCAAATTTTCTGTCAGTAAGCGTGGGAGCAACTATTACGTCTTTCTAAAAACCCCCCAATCCGTTCGTGAACCCTTTTTGAATTTCTTGTTGGAAATGAATTGGCAGAATGGACGGATGCTACGCGAATATACCGTGCTCTTGGATCCACCTGACCGTCGGTCGACACAGGTAGCGGAAAAGGCACCAGAACCGACTTTACCCACAGCTGCACCCGAACCAGTAACAGAGCCGACCCCGGCCACAACGCAGTCAGCTGCACCGGAACCCTCTCCGTTTTTAACGCCAACACCAAGTCTGCCGGCTGATAATGTAGCGCAAGCCGCCGATACTCCTACAACGTCAGCACCTGCAGCGGCTGATCCGGGCGTTGTTGCAACAGCGCCAGTGCCTGAAACGGTGGCTACCCCGACTGAATCCAAGCAAGACAAAAAATCAAAGAAGAAGAAAACCAAGAAAAAAACCAAGCAAGACAAGGCGGCAATAGAAACTACGCTTTCTGCAGAACCCGCAAAAGCGGACGACACAGCACCGCCTCCTTCCGTGGCAGCAGCGGGAAAAGATTCCGCTACTGAGGAACCGGCTGCGGTAGCCAGTACTGCCGACGATGGTTTGTTCCCCAATATCCCACTGAATGAAAACAGTGAAGTCGATGTGAAGGCCTTGGAGTCTTCGATCAAACAGTCACAACAAGAACGTAAAGACGACATTGCAAAACAAGCATCGCCACCTATTTCTGAAGTCGCGCCAGCGGTGACACCAGAATCAGCACTACTGCCAACCGATACGACACAGACGGTGCAACCTGACAGCACCACGCCTGCACCGATTCCAGTAACTGAGGGTGCCGCTGTAACGGGAGCGTTGGATTATGGTATTACGCGGAAAGGCGATAACTTGTGGAATATTGCCACGAAATTAAAGCCCAACGAAGAAGTCACTATCTATCAAGTGATGATGGCGTTGCAGCAAAGTAACCCCAATGCCTTTGTCAAAGGCAATATTCATCGGCTACGTGCTGGTCAGGTGTTGCGCATCGAAGACCCGCGTGTGCTCACGGCGATGACAAAAGCACAGGCGACCAAACAATATCAGAATCAAACCACGGAATGGCAAGAGTACTTAGCCAGTGTCGGCGCACAAGTACCGCGGCAGAGTATTGTTGCCGGTGAGACGGGTGATAAAGCTCCAGAAGGTAGTAGCGTTACGTCGGGTGAACTGACACTGACTCCTCCCACCGGTGATGCCGAGGGTGCGGGGACCGGTGGTAGTCAAAAGCTGGCTAAGAAACAGGACACAGAAAAATTACGTGCGGAAGTGCAACAGGCTGTTAAAGAGGCTTCCAGCGAACGGCGTAAAAATGCAGAGTTGTCTGCACGCCTGACGGATGTTGAAAAAGAATTAAAACGATTAGAGAATCTGGTTACGATCAAAGACAGTGATCTTGCCTCGTTGCAGAACAAGCTTGAACAGTTACAAAAGCAACGTAAAGAAGTACCCAAGGGCGCGGAACTTGCTGTGGTAGAACCTAAACAATCGGTTGTGGCGCCCGTTCCGGTAGAAACTAAATCAGTACAACCAATCGAGCAACCCAAGCCACCGGCTGAGGTGGCGACAACCACACCGCCGCCAGCAGGAGTTGAATCTGTCCTACCAGGTGATGTAGCGCCACCTGCTCTGCAACCACCCGCAGATCAAACAAATGTAGCACCTGCTGTTACCACGCCTGATCAAAAAGTGCCTGCGACCGCGGTTGAACCTGTCAAGACACAGAAAGATGGCGGTTTCATGTCGGGGATCATGGCGTTTTTTGCCGGTCTCGGTAATGCAGTGATGTATCTGATCATTGGCGCTGTCGTGGTAGTACTGTTGGTAATATTGATATTTGTTTGGCTGCGTCGCCGTCGCAATAGCGTCTATTTCCAGGAAAGTATTCTCAAGTCTGGTGGTGCAGCGGATTCGCAGATATCAGGGATAATGGATCCAACACCTTCTTCGCCATCAAGCTTAATTCCTGGTGGTGAGTCATCTTTCTTGAGTGATTTTGCAATTAGCGGCGTGAGCGCGATACAAGCGGAAGATTCTGAAGTTGATCCACTGACTGAGGCGGATGTTTTTATGGCTTATGGTCGCTATGAAGCGGCGGAAGAACGGTTACAGGAAGCCATTAAGCAGGATTCAAAACGTGGTGAACTACGCGTCAAGTTGTTGGAGTTGTATACCACGACCAAAAATAAAAAGAGTTTTGAAGCTACGGCGGAGGAATATTATGCCGCCCTGGGCGGTGCTGCAGGCAGTAATCCGTTATGGCAAAAAGTGATTAATATGGGTGCGGAAATTGCGCCGAATAATCCACTTTTCAAAGGTGGTTCAGGTGGTATGGATTCAGGGTTTGCGAATAGCACGACATTGAATGATAGCAAGGTGATGGATATCGGCCTTGATACCGGTGCGTTCAGTAAGAGTGATTTCGCTACTCCCACGCGTGTTAAACCTTTTACACCGCGCGCTGAGAAAACAGAAGATAACATGGACTTTAATCTTGATTTTACTGCAAAGCCCAGTTCACCTGCTCCCGCATCATCAAGCGATGGCGGTCTGGATTTTAATCTTGATTTTGGCGGTAGTACTTCCAGTGAATCTGCTACCGATAATACCGGTGGTTTAGATTTCAATCTTGATATGAATAAAGATGATGAACCGACTGCGACTGATCTCAAGTTTGATATGGATAATACCAGCGGCCTGGATTTTGATCTCGAATCCAGAAGTGGTTCTAAAGGTAAGACCACCCCAACGATGGATATGAATTTGGATGCTTCTGACGCGATCAATATCGATATGCCTGCAGGTGGCAATGAGGTCGGTACCAAACTGGATCTTGCCAAGGCATACATTGACATGGGTGATCCGGATGGCGCCCGTAGTATTCTCGATGAAGTCATGTCGGAAGGTAGCGACGGCCAAAAGCAAGAAGCAAAACAATTGATGCAGCAGATTGGGTAAATGCGTTCTATGCATCCGGCTGTCCGGATGGCGGATTTATTTTTATTGATAGTCGTTGTGGCACATGCCCATTTGCCGGTATTGTTGGTTATAGCACTGTTCGCAATTGTGCTGTCTGGCAAACGGCTATTGCAATGCGTGTTTACCGCGGCACAGTTTGGTTGGCGGTTGCGTTGGTTGCTCGTGTCGTTACTCGTTTTATATCTCGCCTTCACCCCGGGTACACCGATATTTCCCGATTACTCCTCCTGGCTGCCATCATGGGAAGGTTTGCTTGCAGGCGCTGAACGCCTGCTGGCTTGGTCGGTGATGTTATTTTTATTTTCCCTATTTCATCTGCACACCAGACGTGACGAGTGGCAAGCGGGAATTTATTGGTTGCTTAAACCATTGGCATGGCTGGGATTGTCTGCGGAACGCCTGACATTACGCATGGTGTTAACATTTCATGCCGTCACCGCCATGCAGCAAAATTATAAAGCAACCGATCTCACTGCGGCAAAAAAAACATGGCATAATTTCATTGCACGTTTATCATCGGTATTGACCTATGCGCATGAACAAGCCGAGCACGCTGAGCTTAGCCCTCTTCAAGTAGAGGCGACTTGTCCTCCCACGTCAATGCAATGGCTGTCATTCTTGGTGTTATTCGTGGTGCTAATGGGTTTGATATGGTTAGACTATTTTCTTTTTAGCAAGTAGATGGAATGACAGTGGCATGCGCATAGCGGCAAAGGTTGAATATGATGGTTCTGCGTATTGCGGCTGGCAGTGGCAAGATCATTGTTTGTCCGTGCAGCAAGTGGTCGAAACAGCGCTCAGTAAGGTAGCCAATGAGCCAATTCGTGTGGTCTGTGCGGGGCGTACTGATGCAGGTGTACACGGCTTGGGTCAGATAATCCATTTTGATACCCAGGCAACACGCGATATGCGCGGCTGGGTATTCGGTGCCAATGCCAATATGCCGGACACAGTGGCGTTGTTGTGGGCAGTGGTTGTTCCCGAGACGTTTCATGCCCGGTTTTCAGCCGTGCGGCGCATTTATCAATACCAGATACTCAATCGTCAAATACGCCCTGCCTTGTTGCATAAACGGGTAGCCTGGGAGTATCGGCCATTAGCCATTGATCGTATGCAAGCGGCGGCAACATTTCTCATCGGCGAACACGACTTTACTTCCTACCGTGCACAGGCCTGTCAGGCAAAAAATCCAGTGCGTACCTTATACCGCCTGGATATTCGGCGGTCTGATGATACGGTAACTTTAGAGTTGGAGGCCAATGCGTTTTTGCATCATATGGTGCGAAACATTGCCGGTGTGTTATCCACTATTGGCGCGGGGGAACAAGAACCAATCTGGGCCAAACAGATTTTGGAATTGCGTGATCGTACGCAGGCGGGCATGACCGCCTCTCCGCATGGACTTTATTTTATGCAAGCGATTTATCCTGAGGAATTTGCCCTGCCGGTGATGCAGCAAACCTAATGATTCTGGTAATCTGACGCTATGGCAACACATCATCGTACACGTGTAAAAATCTGTGGTATCACTCGTTCTGACGATGCACGCGCCGCCGCCGCCGCCGGTGTTGATGCCATTGGCCTGGTATTTTATCCGCAAAGCCCACGCTATATTTCGCTAGCCCAAGCGCAAGAGATATCTGCCAGCCTGCCGCCATTTGTCACGACGGTTGCTCTGTTTGTTAATCCGAAGGTAGATCAGGTTCAACGTGTTATTGATGTGCTGCCTATTGACTGTCTGCAATTTCACGGCGATGAGCCCGCGGCATTTTGCCTGCAGTTCAGCCGTCCTTATATCAAAGCGATACGTGTGCAGACTGGCACAGATATTCTTGCCGCAGTGCAGGCTTATACTACCGCAGCAGGTATCCTGTTAGATGCTTTCCAGCCGGGTGTTCATGGCGGGACAGGCCAAAGTTTTGATTGGTCCGCCATACCCCCAAAGTTATCTAAGCCATTGATTTTGGCTGGTGGCCTGACCCAAAGCAATGTGGCAGCGGCTATTTTGCAGGTAACACCTTATGCGGTGGATGTCAGCGGCGGTGTTGAGGCAAGCAAAGGTATCAAAGATCACGCTAAAATGCGCGCTTTCACCCAAGAGGTACATGCTGTTGACTGCCGTTAAATCGACGTTACCACACCCCTATCAGTTTCCTGACGCGCAGGGGCATTTTGGTCCCTATGGCGGCCGCTTTGTCGCGGAGACATTGATGGGGCCAATTGAAGCATTGACGCGTGCCTACGCCGAAAGTATTCGTGATCCCGCTTTTATGGCGGAACTGGATCATGAATTACAACATTATGTGGGTCGGCCCTCGCCTTTGTATTACGCCAAGCGTTGGAGCGAGCGTTTGGGTGGTGCGCGAATTTATCTCAAGCGTGAAGATCTTAATCATACCGGTGCGCACAAGGTAAATAACACGGTGGGGCAGGCTTTGCTGGCACGGCGGATGGGCAAAACACGGGTGATTGCGGAGACCGGTGCCGGACAACATGGCGTGGCTACTGCGACGGTGGCGGCACGCTACGGTATGGAGTGTGTGGTCTACATGGGTGCGGAGGACATTCAACGCCAGGCGATCAATGTGTTTCGCATGAAGCTGTTGGGTGCGACTGTGGTACCGGTGACATCCGGTTCAAAAACCTTAAAAGATGCCCTCAACGAAGCCATGCGTGATTGGGTGACGAACGTCGACAACACGTTCTACATCATCGGTACTGTCGCTGGTCCTCACCCTTATCCGGCGATGGTGCGGGATTTTCAAGCCATCATCGGTCGTGAAACCCGCGAACAAATCCTCAAACAAGAGGGTCGGTTACCGGACGCCCTGGTGGCCTGTGTCGGTGGTGGCTCCAATGCCATCGGTTTGTTTTACCCCTTTATTGAAGATGAGTCAGTCGCCTTTTATGGCGTCGAAGCGGCCGGGCATGGCATTGCCAGCGGTCATCATGCCGCAACGCTCTGTGCCGGTAAGCCAGGTGTGTTGCACGGTAATAGAACCTATTTGATTGAAGATCAAAATGGCCAGATCATTCCAACGCATTCGATTTCAGCCGGGCTGGATTATCCCGGTGTCGGTCCGGAACATGCTTGGCTCAAAGATACAGGGCGTGCTCACTATGTTGCCATCAGCGACGATGAGGCCCTGGCAGCGTTCCATGATTTAACCCGTACCGAAGGCATTATCCCTGCCTTGGAATCCAGCCACGCCCTGGCCTACGCCGCCAAGCTGGCACCGACCCTGCGTAAGAATCAGTTGCTGGTGGTGAATCTCTCCGGTCGTGGCGATAAAGACATTCACACGGTAGCGGAACGCGAGGGTATACGGCTATGAGTCGGATCGCGCAACGTTTTACCGAATTGCAGAGCCAAGGTCGCAAGGCATTGATCACTTACATCACCGCAGGCGATCCGACGCCGCACACCACCGTACCGCTATTACACACCCTGGTTCATGCCGGGGCGGACATACTGGAGATCGGAGTGCCTTTTTCTGATCCCATGGCGGAAGGGCCTGTGATTCAACGGGCAATGGAACGGGCGCTGCTGCACAATGTGAGTTTGCAGCAGGTCTTAGCCATGGTGGATGTTTTTCGCCAGCAAGATCAAAAAACGCCGATTGTCCTGATGGGTTATCTCAATCCCATTGAAGTCATGGGCTATGCAAAGTTTGTCAACGCAGCGGTTGCCGCTGGTGTTGATGGGGTGTTGATTGTCGATATGCCGCCGGAAGAGGCTGGGGCGCTCTTGGCCTTATGTCGTGCGGCTAAATTGGACATGATTTTTCTGGTCGCGCCGACCAGTACTGATGCGCGGATCAACGTCATCGCTTCAGCCTCCAGCGGGTTTGTGTATTATGTGTCGCTCAAAGGAGTGACCGGGGCGGGTCACCTGGATACCCACGAAGTTCAGCAACGTGTTAAGCACATCAAGACCTTTGCGGCGATACCCGTGGGGGTCGGCTTCGGCATTAAAGATGCGGCATCCGCCAAACAGGTTGCGGATGTGGCCGATGCGGTGGTGGTGGGTAGCGCATTAGTGAAGCTGATTGAAGCCAACCAGCACAATCAGGTGGCGATGGCGGCGGCGGTGCGCGAATTGGTCACATCCATGCGCGGGGCGATGGACGCAAAAACAGCACCCGCTTATGCTACAGGTGCATAACAACCGGAGATTGTAATAAACTTACGCCTATGAACTGGTTTACCAAATTATTACCTACCACGATTCGCACCGAAGGCGCCAAGCGCACCAGCGTCCCCGAAGGCCTTTGGACCAAATGTGATGCCTGTAGTGCGGTGTTGTACCGCGCAGACCTGGAACGCAATTACGATGTGTGTCCCAAATGCAATCACCACTTGCGCATTGATGCACGGCGGCGCCTCGATAGCTTTCTTGATCCAGCACCGCGGTTGGAAATTGGTGAAAATCTCAAACCC
>JAYSTO010000110.1:0-6249 GCA_043719675.1 Gammaproteobacteria bacterium
AAAGTGACTTATCGTATTAATCTTAAGCGTGTCATCATGCGCAAATTATTCATGGGCATTGCCGATGGCAGTGTCTATGTCGACGATAAAGAGATTTACGTCGCCAAAGATTTGCGTGTAGGCTTGTTTAATTAACAAATCAGGGTTTAGTCAACATGCGCAGAGTTGTGATCACAGGACTGGGGATTGTTTCCAGCATTGGGAATAACAAAGCAGACGTATTACGTTCCTTGCGTGAGGGGCGTTCCGGTATTCAATTTAGCCAGGAATACGCCGATCTGGGTTTTCGGTCGCATGTCTACGGGCCGATCAGCCTCAATATCGAAGAATTGATTGATCGTAAGCTGCGCCGTTTCATGGGCGACAGTGCGGCGTTTAATTACATCGCCATGCAAGAGGCCATTGCTGATTCGGGTTTGCCGGAAACCGCTGTTTCTAACCCGCGGAGTGGTTTGATCATGGGTACCGGTGGTGCCTCGCCGTCGAATATCGTGGAAGCAGCGGATACCCTGCGGCAACGTGGCCTGCGCAAGGTGTTACCCTATTATGTAACGCGCACCATGGCCAGTACCAATTCCGCTTGTCTGGCGACACCGTTCAAAATTAAGGGTGTGAATTATTCGATCAGCTCCGCTTGTTCCACCAGCGCCCATTGCATCGGCAATGGTGCCGAACTCATCCAGATGGGTAAACAGGATGTCATCTTTGCCGGTGGCGGCGATGAGGTGCATTGGAGCCTGTCGGTATTATTTGATGCGATGGGTGCCTTGTCATCCAAATACAATGATGCCCCACAGACAGCGTCGCGTCCTTATGATGTGACACGTGATGGATTTGTGATCAGCGGCGGTGCCGGTGTGGTGGTCCTGGAAGAGCTTGAACACGCCCGTGCGCGCGGTGCAAAAATATACGCAGAATTGGTCGGTTACGGTGCCACCTCGGATGGCTCGGACATGGTACAACCCTCCGGTGAAGGCGCGGTACGCTGCATGCAGCAGGCAATGGCCACTGTGCATGCGCCGATTGAATACATCAATGCGCACGGCACGAGCACCCCGGTGGGCGATATGCGGGAATTAAAGTCCGTGCGTGAGGTGTTTGGCGACAAGATTCCACCCATCAGTTCAACCAAATCGATCACCGGCCATGCGCAGGGCGCGGCTGGGGTGCATGAGGTCGTGTATTCGTTATTGATGCTGGAACACGGTTTCATGGCGGGTTCGGCCAACCTCAAGGAGCTGGACCCGGATGCCGTGGGTTTTCCTATTATTAAACAAGCCACAGAAGCCAAGCTGCGTTGTGTCATGTCCAACAGTTTTGGTTTTGGTGGCACCAACGCTACCTTGGTGTTTCAGAAACTTACCGATTAATCAGCACGGATTATTTTTTATTTTATGGCCAAAGGCCCGCATTAATAGCGGGCCTTTTTCGTTTCTACTTTGGGTGGCGCAATTTTTAAGAAAGTAACGATCTCTAAGGTGTCGGCGCGCGCCACCACGATCCCTAGCCGATAACGGGCATGCCATTCCAGGAAGACAAATTTATCCATTTCATCGGCATGGCTTCGCACAAAGCGTTCATAGATATTTTTCTCCACCGGTTTATCGGCGAGAAATTTCGGCATGTCGATCGACCTTTCATTCATGGTCTTTATCGCCGCCGTATCCAATGCGGCATAATGTTCAGTGAACAGCGACATCGGTCTACCCGTTTGTAACGAGCGCAGTCGAACCGATTGTAATTCTGCTTGCGGGACATTCAAGAAAATCAGCACCGGCGGTGCGGGGCCGAATTTTTTCAGCTCAGTGGCGGAGAGTTTATTATTTAGTTCATTGGCCGTTACGGTGATAAAATAATCCTCGACGAACACGGCGGCCACTGGGCGCTCGCGGTGGATCACCGAGATTCCCCAGGCCAGTGCCGCTATCTGGATCAGCGCAATGATCGATAAGTCCAGTTTCAGATATTTTTTGCCCTGCTTGAAGACCAGCAGGGTGAGCATCGGTCCTAACACCACATCGACAAAGGCAAGAATTCGGATACCTTGCCAACCGCCATCGGTATTGAAATACGGGAACGGGTACCACCGCACCAGGATGAAATACAGCACAATCAGAAAAATGATAAGACTAATGCCCAGATGAGTGGTAAATGCCTTCAACTTTGTCATAGGGGTATTATCTCCATTCTGTTACGTCTGATAGTATTCGGAAATTTCCCGAGGAACTTGAATAATGTTAACCATGATTAAGTCAATGCTCAAGCGCCGCTGGGTCAAGCTAACCTTGGAAGTCCTCGCGTTTCTTGTGATCTATTTTGCAGTACGCGCCTGGATGCAACGCGATTTACCCTCGGGTCCCGCGCCTGCATTGGTGGCGATGACCCTGGCCGGACAAACCGTGAACCTGGCCGACTTGGCGAAAGAGCGGCCTGTCTTGTTACACTTCTGGGCGACCTGGTGCGGGGTGTGTAAATTGGAGCAAGGCTCGATCCAGAGCATCAGCCATGATCATAATGTCGTCACGATTGCAATTCAGTCCGAAGGTGAACAGGCGGTGCGGGCTTATCTACAAGAGCATCAGTTGTCGTTTCCTGTTATCGTCGATGACAGCGGGGTGTTAATGCAACGTTTCGGTGTGCGGGGTGTGCCGGCCAGTTTTATCATAAATCGACAGGGCGAGATTGTCGCAAAAGAGGTGGGCTATACCACCGAATGGGGTTTACGGGCGCGCCTGTGGTGGGCGAATTGATCACGATTTATAGGTGATGTTGATTTTTTCCACCAGCGTCTTGAACTCGCCACCCACTTCATTGGCCAGATAGGTTAACAACGGCAGTAGCCGCAGGATAATCGCACGGGTAATGGGCCGGAGTTTGTGTTCTTCACTGCGATGAATATAGCTTAAGGTCGTTTCGAGATTGACCAATTCTGGATTTATTTCGCTTTGCTCACTGGCCACGATGATACGGTTGCCGCCAGCACGGACGGCTTCCGCCAAACATTTTTCCGCCATGCTGATTTGGAGTTTGACATCAAGATTGATTTTGGGATCGGGTTCGAAAATGCCAATGCTGGCGGTGATCTCTAGCTTGTCGTGTTGGCCAATTTTAATTTGCAGACCGGCGATCATTTGCCGCATCCGCTCCGCCAGTTGTTCAGCGGTAGCCAGCGGTGTATCGCGCAGCAACATGCCGAATTTTGCCAGGCCAATACGCGCGAGCATGTCCTCCTTGCGGACAAATTTTGCTAATTGCTGACCGATGGTTTTGATAATAGCATCGGCGGCTGTTTTACCATGCTTGATGAAGACCATGTTAAAATTATCCAGGTCCATATACAGCAGCACCAATTGACCACCATGACGGCGGATATAGGAAACGGTTTCCTCGGTGACCCTGCAAAAGTAACGCTGGCCGCCCAATCCCGTGAGTTCATCCACCGCCGCCTGTTTCTCAAGTTTGCCGGAGACATCGAGCAACTGGCTGGAGGTTTGATTAAATTTGATATGCGCCTTGGCGCGGGCTTGTAAATGCACTGACTCGAAGGGTTTGGTAATAAAATCACTGGCACCTTTGTCCAGCGCACGTTGTTTGGTTTCATCATCGTCATCTTTGCCGGTGATAATAATGACGGGCATGTCCCGCAGGCGATCATCTTCTGACTGGCGCATGCGTTCGAGCAGGCCAAAACCATCCAGATACGGCATGGAGAGATCAGTGAACACGACAAGAATAGTTGGGTCATTAATCAACAAGGTCCAGGCATCTTCACCGTGCTCGGCCTCGATGACGTCATAACTGCCACCCAGGATTTTTTTCATGGCAACACGCATCACACGCGAATCATCAACGGCAAGGATGCGAGGTTTATTATTTGGCTTGTCCATGGTGTGTGAGACCAGTTTTATTATTCGAGATGTTAAGTGTAGCCTAGAACAAAGTGGGGATGCCAAAAAAAATCTGATTTATCCACGAGCCAGTGTTGTACTATACCTCTTCGACAGGGATAATCGGCCATACCAGAAAATAGATAATTTCGCTCTGTGCAGATGAACACTATGAACATATTTGATTTTCGCAACAGGTTATTCGCGTTATTGATTATTGTTGCCACCGGGGTTGCCTGTGCGGTAGACGATGTCGGTGTGCGTACTCGTTTGGCAGGGCTGCCATCAACAAGCCCGTCACAGTTGGCGGAATTGGCCAATGCATCCGAGTTTGAGGTACGCGAAAAGATCGCACGTAATCGTAAAACACCGTCGACGACATTAGAGAAACTTGCTGCGGATCCACACCCGCAAGTCCGCATTGCGGTGGCGACTAATTTATCGGCGCCGCTGTCGGCGTACAAAAAACTGGCTGCTGACAAGGATGCGCAAGTCCGTGGGGTGATGGGACGGTTTGAATACGCCCCTGAAGAAGTCCTGGCGGTGTTAGCACACGACGCGGTGACCGATGTGCGATTTGAGGTTCTGCGTAATCCAGGGGTGACATCCCGAGTTTTGCAACAACTGACCGGTGACAGTAACCCGGATATTGCCCATATTGCCACGCAAATCCTCAAGCAAGGAGGGCCGGTTAGTCAGGATTAACCGGGATTTTTCAGCTGCTTCATCACAGTTTTACACCTAAAGAGGCCCCTCCGGTTGTCGCTAACTATTGTCATACAGGCTAACCTCAAATCGGGGTTATACCCATAACCAAACTAGGCTTAAGATGACACGACAACGGTATTCCAATTCTTACCAGGAACAAGCGATTGAAAAACCAACGATTACGCCACACGAGTTGGTCTCGGGCGTGGTGCGGCTGGTGTCGCTGCCGGAGGTCTGTATTCGGGTCAATGAAATGCTGGATGACCCCAAGATCAGTGCCAGCGATATCGGTAAGATCATCAGTCAGGACCCTGGCTTGACGGCGCGATTACTCAAAATTGTTAACAGTGCATTTTACGGGTTCCCATCGCGGATCGAGACGGTGTCACGCGCGGTGACGGTGATTGGGCTGCGTGAGTTACGTGGGCTGGTCCTGGCGGCATCGGCGGTCGAGGCCTTTTCCAAGATTCCCAATGATGTGTTGAACATGGTGCGGTTCTGGCGACATAGCGTGTATTGCGGGGTGGTTGCAAAATTACTCGCGCAGCGCTGTGATGTATTACACAGCGAGCGGTTGTTTGTTGCTGGCTTATTGCATGACATTGGTAAGCTGATTATCAGTCATCGCCTGCCGACACAAGCGCGTGAAATACTCCGCCTGCAACACGAAACGGACATGTCTGAAATCGACGTTGAGCGACAAGTGCTTGGTTTTGATCATGCTCATGTCGGCGGTGAACTGCTGAAGGTCTGGCAAATGCCCAAGACCTTAATGAGTGCCGTGCGTTACCATCATGAACCCGATCAAACCGATGATGCGATTATTGATACCTCTCTGGTGCATATTGCCAACGGCATGACCTTCATTGCCGAGCAAGGCCTGGATGCGCAAGGCAAAGGCGATGAGATTTCCCTGTATGCCTGGCAAACCACCGGGCTGACGCCTGATGCCATGGATGATATCTTTCAGCAAGCCGGTGAATTATTTACCGAGGCCCTCGAATCCATCTTGCCGCGGAGTTATCGGCCATACTAAGCCAGAACCGAGTTGGCCTTAAGTACAACGTTCTCTAGTCCATCGTCCCCGCACAATGTTAAAGTAGCCCGCAGAGGAAAAACCGATGCAGGCTATTCAAAGACTATTGTCGATCATGGCGCAATTGCGCGATCCAACCACCGGCTGTCCATGGGACAAGGAACAATCCTTTAAAACCATCGTCCCGCACACGCTGGAAGAGGCGTACGAGGTGGCCGATGCCATCGAGCGTGAGGATCATGTGGCGTTGCGCGATGAGCTGGGGGATCTGTTATTCCAGGTCGTGTTTTATGCACAACTGGCCAAAGAAAAAAACTTGTTTGACTTTAACGATGTGGTCACCAGCATCAGCGACAAGCTTGAACGTCGGCATCCGCATGTATTTGCCGATGTCGTGATTACCGATGCCCAGGCGCAAACCGTGCATTGGGAACAACTCAAGGCACAAGAGCGCAAGGCCATGACGCCTTCAGCAACGCCGAGTGTGTTGGACGGTATGGCGCAGGCACTGCCAGCGCTGAATCTCGCGCAGAAGATCCAAAAACGCGCGGCCCAAGTGGGATTTGACTGGCCGGGTCATGACGGCGTGGTGGATAAGGTCAGGGAAGAACTGGCTGA
>JAYSTO010000012.1:0-1682 GCA_043719675.1 Gammaproteobacteria bacterium
ATTCTCTTGCAACCGTGCGCGTTCCAACGTCCCGGATTTCGGTGCAAGACCTGCTTCGGGGCGCAAATCAGCAAGGTACTGGACGATGGCGGCCCCTTCAGTCAACACCTGACCGTCATCCAGTTGTAAAGCCGGGACATAACCCTTTGGGTTAATCTGCATATAGTCAGCGCCCGATGCAGTTTTATGGGTAGCCGTATCCACACGCTCGATCTCAAACTTCATGCCTGCCTCGCGCAGCACGATGTGTGGTGAAAGTGAACAAGCACCGGGTAAGTAATAGAGTTTCATTTTTTCTGTCTCCGTGGTTGAAGTGATTTAAAGAACATTTTTCTTACGAAATTCATCGACCGGAACACCGCCAATGCCCCAATCTTCCTTCTCAACTTCATCAATGACAACAAAGGTTGTTGCCGGATTCTTGTTGAGAACACGCACCAGAAGATCAGTCACTCCTTTCATGAGCGCGGCCTTTTGCTCAGCTGTTGCACCTTCTTTGGTGATTTTAATATTGACGTAAGGCATGGTAGGACTCCGTTGGTTTTTGATTAAACAATTTGGCGCCGGGTTTATTCACGCAGGTCATAGTGAAAGACCTTTGCGATAATTTGCCATTGCCCGTTGATAAAAATAAGGGTCAGAAAATCCGTAAAAAACTTCGGCCCGATGGAACACTCCACGCGTGCCAAGGCGGTCACTGGCCCGGCGAACTCAATGGATATGATCCGGTCATGACGCGGTTCATTCCGGCTGGCTGGTGAAGGTCGTTGATCGACAATCGGAAAGTATTCGTCCATGCTGAGGCGCAGAAACGTACCATCCGTCACGCAAACATACTGTGCCATGGGGTGAAAGACCTTGGCGAGTCCGGACGTATCACTGTGGTATAGACCATTAAAGTAGTCTGATAAAACAGTCACTACCTCTGTGTAACGTGAGTCGATGGTTGTCTTTCTTGATGTCATATCGCTTGTCGTGATAACACGCGAAACCGCGCTAGTGAGAGAATGCTAGCAGCCTGTAGTTACCTTTGTATACGTTATAACTGGCTGTTACTGATAAACTGTGGTATCTATTGGGTTACTGGAGGAAACATCCCGATGGCGTTACGATTGCGAAAAAACAAAGCCCCACCACCGCCACTGGCGTGTCCGCTCACCCAATGTATGTCTCTTTTAGGCAAAGCCTGGACACCCAATGTCATCTGGTATTTGAGCGCAGGGCCGCGCCGCTTCGGCGAATTGCGGCACGACATCCCGCGTATTTCCGCCAAGGTTCTCAGCGCCCGACTGCGGGAACTAACAGGAAAAGGCGTGATTACCCGCCAGGTCTTAGCGACATCACCGCCCTCCGTTGAATACACCCTGACGGCATTGGGACAGGAATTGATCCCGGCTATTAACGCCATCGTCGAGGTCGGTTCAAAACTTAAGAAAAAACGGTAAATGAACAGACTCATTCAACTTTTCAGGAGCATACTGTGATTACTTGTTATCTGCGCTATGTGGTCGATCCTTTCAAGCTCAAGGAGTTTGAGGTTTACGCAAAGATGTGGTTACCGCTGGTTGAGAAGTTCGGCGGCAAACATCACGGCTACTTCATGCCGCATGAAGGTGCGAACAACATCGCGCTTGCCTTGTTTTCGTTCCCCACACTTGCCGCCTATGAAACATACCGCAGCA
>JAYSTO010000111.1:0-6237 GCA_043719675.1 Gammaproteobacteria bacterium
GCAACGGTGCCAAACAACGTCTGCATGGGACCCAGATAAGTAAAGGCAAGTTGAAACAGCAGCAGCAAGCCAATCGCCATTAAGACATAACGATTGCCAAACAGGCCGGCACGATTCAATACCGAGGCCGTGAGGTAGCGGGAATTGAACAAATAAAATATCTCAAACATCACCAAGATGTTGACGGTAACGGTACGGGCCAGTTCGATGCTGCCACCCTGATCATGTTCCCGGAGAAACATGCCAAAGGCACCCGCCACCAGAATGAGGGAAACAAAGGCGATGCGCCAGATCAATAATCGTGTGAGCAGGGGTTCACGCGGATCACGCGGCGGTCGTTGCATGACATTGGCTTCCGGCGGTTCAAACGCCAAGGTCAGCGCCAGCGTCACTGTCGTGATCATGTTGACCCACAAGATCTGCACGGGGGTAATCGGCAGCATCTGGCCGAGCAGGATGGCGATGATGATGATCAAGGCCTGACCGCCACTGGTAGGCAGTATGAACAAGATGGCCTTTTTAAGATTGTCGTAGACGGTACGTCCCTCTTCGACTGCATAGACTATCGAGGCGAAATTGTCGTCGGCCAACACCATCTCCGCCGCTTCTTTAGCAACCTCGGTACCGTTTTGCCCCATGGCGATACCGACATCGGCGCGTTTCAATGCAGGGGCATCGTTCACGCCATCACCGGTCATCGCCACCACCTGGCCATTGGCCTGCAAGGCTTTAACCAGGCGCAGTTTATGTTCCGGGCTGGCGCGTGCAAAGATATCGATTTGATCCACCTTGGCACGCAATTGTTCGTCATCAAGGGTTTCGATCTCATGACCGGACAAAACTTTTTCACCATCACCGATGCCCATTTGTGCGCCGATAGCCACTGCCGTCAGCGAATGGTCACCGGTGATCATTTTGACCTGGATACCGGCGGATTGGCACTGCTGAACGGCCCGAATGGCTTCTTCCCGTGGTGGATCGATCATGCCGACGATGCCCAATAGCGTCAGCCCGGTTTCCAAGTCAGCGAAGGTTAATTCGCGATGCGCATCATTCGTTACCTTAAAGGCAATGGCGAGCACACGCTGACCACGACGCGCCAGCACATGCATTTGCTGTTGCCAAAAACTGCTATCGAGTGGGACATCCTCACCGCGTGTTCTCTGCAACGTGCACATCTCGAGTAACCGTTCCGGCGCACCCTTGATATACGCAAAGCCGTGCCCGGCATGATCGTGGTGTAAGGTGCCCATAAAACGGTGTTCGGATTCAAACGGAATGACATCGGTACGCGGCCATTCCTTATGTTCGAAAACAGGATCCAGCCCGGCCTTGATCCCAAGCGTCAGTAACGCACCCTCGGTGGGATCACCTTGCAAGTGCCATTCACCTTGCTGCTCCTGCAGTACGGCGTCATTACATAAGAGTGAGGCACGGGACAATTCTGTAAGAATAGGAAATTCATCGAGCAGAATTTCTTGATCATTCAGCAGAAAACCCCCGTGGGGATTGTAACCAACACCGGTGACTTCGAATAAACCGACGGCCGTGGCAACCGATTGCACCATCATCTCATTGCGCGTTAAGGTACCGGTCTTGTCTGAACAAATGACGGTGACTGAACCCAGCGTCTCAACCGCGGGCAGATGTCGGGTGATGGCGTGACGCCGCGCCATGCGCTGCACCCCAATCGCCAGCGTAATAGTCATAACCGCAGGCAGGCCCTCCGGTATCGCGGCGACCGCCAGTCCCACGGCGGCGAGGAACATCTCGGCGGTGGTGTAGTCGCGCACGAACACGCCAAAGGCGAAGGTTGCCGCGGCAATAGCGATAATAACCCCGGTTAGCCAGCGACCAAATTGTGCCATCCGGCGCAACAGCGGTGTCGTGAGTGTTGCCACTCCCGCCAGCAGGCTGCTGATGCGACCGATCTCCGTTTCGCTGCCAGTGGCCACCACGACGCCGCTGCCCTGACCGTAAGTAACGAGCGTTCCGGAATACGCGATATCCAATCGGTCACCCAACACGGCATCGACAGCAACCTCGGCAATGCGTTTTTCCACCGCGACTGATTCGCCGGTTAACGTGGCCTCCTGGATCTGCAAACCCTTGACACTGAACAAACGCAGATCGGCCGGCACCTTGTCACCCGATTGCAATAACACGACATCACCCGGCACCAGCGCTTCGGCAGGAACCGTGTTGCGCTGTCCGCCACGTAATACGATCGCCTGCGGTGAGAGCATCTTCTGTATGGCACGCAAGGCATGCTCCGCTTTGCCTTCTTGCACAAAACCGATCACAGCATTGATTAATACAACCCCGATAATCACACCCGTGTCCACCCAGTGTGCCAGCATCGCCGTCACCACACCGGCCGCGAGTAACACATAGATCAGTACATTGTGAAATTGATACAAGAAACGCAGCAGTGGGCCACGTGTATAAGATTCGGGGAGACGATTAGGCCCGTACTCGGCCAAGCGGCGCATCACCTCGTCTTGCGCAAGACCCTGATGGCTCGACATCAGCGTTGCAAAGATCGCATCCGGCGGCATCGCGTGCCAGGAATGAGTAATTGGTTTGGCCTGTTTGCCTTGAGATTGGTCTATGTCGTCCATTGGGAAATTTACTTTTCTGTGAATTGAATCGGTGGTGACAAGTCCTGTATCTCGTCTGTTTGTACCACGCGCACCGGCGCACCCAGTTCATTGCGCAACCGCTCAGCCAGACCCGCGCTCGCCCGTGTTTCGCCATGCACCAGCATCACCGGTGGGTGGCCTTTGAAATGGCTATACCACTTCATCAGCCCATTTTGATCCGCATGCGCGGACAAACCGCCGATCGTATGGATCGTCGCCGCCACGCGCACGGTTTCACTCCACAGGCGAATGTGCGGTGCACCATCCACCAGCGCACGGCCCAGTGTGCCATTGGCCTGGTAGCCGGTGATGATGACATGGCATTCCTTGCGCCAGACATTGTGTTTCAAGTGTTGTTTAATCCGTCCGCCATTACACATGCCGCTGCCTGCGATAATAATCGCGCCCGCACGCAGGCGATTGATCTGCATGGATTCCTCCGCCGTGCGGGTAAAATGCAGATTCGGCAACGATGACCATTCCTGATGTTGCCGCCAAAGTGCAAGTGATTCCGCATCGAAGAGATCACTGTTACGCGCATAAGCATCGGTGGCCTCGATCGCCATCGGGCTGTCCAGAAAGATGTGCCAGCGATCCAGCCCCCATTCCTTATAATACTTGGCAAACAAATATAAAATTTCCTGGGTGCGTCCTACCGCGAAGGCCGGTATCAAAATATTGCCCTTGCCATTGCTGAGCGTGTCGTTAAATATCCCTTGCAACTCTGACAGGGTTTGCTCCCAACTCCGGTGCAGACGATCACCATAGGTGCTTTCCATGAGCACCAGATCCGCCGTCTCGATCGGCGTTGGGTCCCCGAGGATCGGCATGCCTGATCGCCCCAGATCACCACTGAAAACCAATTTACGTTGTTGACCATTTTGATTCAGCCACAATTCGACAATCGCTGATCCCAGAATGTGACCGGCGTCAGACAAACACAATTTTACACCTGGCAAGATTTGTTGCTGCTGGCCGTAATCCAAGCCCTTAAAATATTCCAGGGCTACTTCTGCATCCTGCAGGGTATACAACGGTTTTATCAATGGCAGGCCTTTGCGCTCGCGCTTGCGGTTTTCCCATTCAGCATCTTTTTCACTCAAAGAGCCGGCATCTCTGAGCATAGTGCGGCACAAATCGGCGGTTGCCCGGTGGGTATATATCGGGCCACGATAACCAGATTTGATCAACAGTGGAATGCGACCCGAATGATCGATATGCGCATGACTCAGGACTACCGCATCAATACTTTTTGGATCAAAGGGAAACGGCTCGCGGTTACGGGTCTCGGCCTTACGATCTCCCTGGATCAAACCGCAGTCGAGCAAAATACGCCGCTCGCCCACCTGCACCAGATGACACGAACCCGTCACCTCGCCCGCTGCACCGAAAAACTGAACGTGGAATGTCATCGCTTCACCTTTGTTGAAAAGATTTCTCGCTACGCGCGAAATGACAAATAACAATGAATCAGAGCTGCCTTTATTAACGCGTCACAAGGAAAGGATACCCTTCAACCAAGACACGCCGTAAATACATCCGTGTAGGCTCGGCCGCAGCATCCCTGCTGCTGACGGTCTTGGTTGAAGGGTATCCTTTCCTTGTGATCCAGTAATAAGTATGGTGCAAGTAAATTTTTATTCAACACTTCAAGCAACCTCTTTGGCCGCTTGTTCAATCTCACGCTGGCGCTGTGCCACTTTGTCATGGTTATGCTCGAAATATGCAAGCAACTCATACACACACGGTACCACGAACAACGTGAGTAGTGTTGATACCAACACGCCGCCGATCACCGCAATCGCCATCGGTGCGCGCAGCTCAGCGCCGGGGCCAAAGGCAAGTGCCAGTGGTAATGCGGCAGCGATGGTAGCCAACGAGGTCATCAGGATCGGCCGCAGGCGGATCGGACAGGCCTCAAGCAACGCGGCGCGTACCGTGATATCACCACGGTCACGCACCTGATTGGTGAAGTCCACCAATAAGATCGAATTTTTTTTCACAATACCCATTAACAGGATCAAACCGATGAAGCTGAAAATATTGAGCGAGTGACCGAAGGCAAGCAATGTCAGGAACGCACCGGATATGCTGAATGGTAATGCCATTAACACCGTCACCGGGTGAATGAAACTATTAAACTGCGAGGCCAGTACCATATAAGACACCACCACGCCCAGCAGCAATACAAACCATAAACTCGAAAACGACTCTTGAAACGATTGCGAACCGCCCACCAGACGCGCCTTATAGTCCGGTGGCAGTACTTCGTGTGCAATGGCCTCGGCGCGTGCCAACGCCTCTTGTTGCGATTTGCCCGCCTGCACATTGGCGAATATCTTGATCGCACGCTCACGGTCGTTGCGGTTGATCTGCGCCAGGCTTTTGCCCTCACGCACTTGCACGACCTCAGACAACGAGATCAACTCGCCGCGATTGTTACGCACAAAGAGTTTTTTAATCTGATCGACGCGATCCATTTCCTGATCACGCAGCCGCACCCGCACATCGTAGCGATGACCCTCAGCAGAATATTGCCCGGCGACCACCCCCCCTATCATCGCATTCATGGTTTGCGAAATAGCCTGGATACTTACACCACGTTCCGCCGCACGTGCGCGATCCGGAATGATCTGGATCTCCGGTTTGCCCAACAGGTAATCACTGTCGGTGTCGGTGACCAGACCGGAGGCATTGAGCTTCTCCATGATCGTCTCTGAATACGCCACCAGTTTGTCCCAGTTGCGACCTTGCACCGCGATCTCCACGGGAAAACCCCGAGTGGCAGTGAAACCGCGCTGCGACAGATCTTGAATTGACGCCTTTAAGTCCAATTTACGCAGTGCCTTGCGTGTCACTGCCATTAATTCCTGTTGTGATAACTCGTGACCGGCCTCCTTGTCGATACCACGCTCACCCTTGGCTTTCATGCTGACAAAAACATTTACCAGGTTTGATTGCCCTCCCGTTCCGAACCCGCCCACCGCCACCATGTAACGACGAATCTCCTGGCGCGAGGCGAAATATTTTTCGGCCTCGCGCGTCTTCGCGTCGGTGAATTCCATTGATGAATCAATCGGCGTCTGCATGCGCACAATGAAGGTGCTTTGATCCTGCACTGGCATAAATTCTTTATTGATATAATTGAGCGAATAAAGTGACAAGACAAAGAAAAGCAGTGCACTGATAATCACCTTCCATGGATGCGCGAGTGCCACTATTAGTAACTTGTGATATAGCGCAGCAACCGCGTGGAAGCTGTAATCCGCGGCTCGACCAATCCGCGTGGTGCGACTGCCCACCTCGACGAATTGTGAGGCACGCATCGGCGTGAGCGTCAACGCCTCCAGCAACGACAACAATACTGCCACCGTCATAGTAATGCCGAACTGGAAAAAGAATTTACCGATCACACCACTCATGAACGCCACCGGCAGGAAGATCGCCACCACCGCGAGGGTCGCTGCCACCGCAGCAAAAGTGATCTGGCGCGAGCCGACCAGCGCCGCCTGCACCCGGCCCTCGCCTTTTTCGCGGTGACGCACGATGTTTTCCAACACCATGATCGCATCATCCACGACAATACCGATGGCCA
>JAYSTO010000112.1:0-17748 GCA_043719675.1 Gammaproteobacteria bacterium
AATGCCACACCGATCGAACAACCAATATCAACTGTGCGACTGTCATAATGAAACGCATAATCCGCCAGATGGCGACGAAAGGATTCGGCGATAGGTTGGATCACATCGGGGTTGGCCTCACTCAATAACACCACAAACTCATCACCGCCCAGACGTGCGACCAGGTCGCTGCGACGGGTACGGCTATTGAGTAGTTGTGCGACTTCAATTAATAACTTATCACCGGCTGTGTGTCCAAGGGTATCGTTAATATATTTAAAATTATCCAGATCGATATACAAAACGGCATAAGGGGAATGTTCATTACGTTTCACCTTCTCTACTACACGTTCCAATTCCGCATGGAAATAGGCGCGATTGTACAAGCCGGTGAGGCTATCGTGCTCTGCCAATTTTCGTAGATTTTCCATTAGCGCCTTGCGTTCGGTAATGTTCGCAATTAATGCGGTGTATTTTGTCCTTCCATCAAGTGTTAGGCGGCCGACTTTAAGTGATAGCGGGAAACATGAGCCGTTTTTGTTCTTGCCGATGACCTCTGTTTCACGTACCAGGTATTGTTGGAGGGCAAGACGTCGAGATGGCCACTGGTCATGTTCATTAGGGTTAATGGCCTCATTGCTAACGAGTTGCAGGAAAGAGGTGCCAATGATTTCGGCTTCATTCCAGCCAAAGATTTGTTCAGCGGCATGATTCCAGTGTTCTATCAAGCCATCTTCATCGAAGGTGACAATGCCTTCCGCAGTGTTGTCGAGGATTGAACGCAGGCGCTGCTCGCGGGCCTGGATACCATCAAGCATGGCGCGGTGTTCGCGGTTGTCACTGAGCATAACAAGAAAAAGTTTTCTACGGCCAACATACATTTCGGTGATATGTAAAATAATGGAAATCTCTGATCCATCTTTGTGCTGCCAGATGACTTCACGTGGCCTGCCGTCGATATTGATTATGTACGAAAAGTTAAAGTTACAAATCTGTAAATTATTGTCCTCCTGGTTGGGGGGTAAAATTAATATATTTACATTTTTTCCGATTACTTCTGCGGGGGGGTAGCCAAACAGTGATTCACTTGCCGGATTAAAACTTTCTATCGTACCCTGTTCGTTAATGGTAATAATAGCCTCTGCCGCATAAGTGAGAATGGCTTGTAGATGTTCCTGGCGCGTATGGATCTGTTCGCGCATATTCGCAAATGCGGCAATGAGATCCCGTGTCTCAGCAATGGGCGATTGTGGCAAGACGATGTTCGCTTCGCCGTCAGCCTCGGCCTTGATGGCGCGAATGACACGCAGAATTGGACGACGTATTTGTGTCTCAAATACCAGCGTGCCGAACAGGGCAACAATCAACACGGCAATGGTTAGCAGCCATAAATACGTGGTAACCTGATTGGCGATTTGGGTGGTGCTGCCAATGTCATCAGCGGCACGCTGCTCTACTTCTACCGTTACCTCTTGCAGTGATTGCCACATTTTAACGAACAGTGGGTTGATCTTGTTGCGCAATACCGGGGTATCCAATCGCCAGTTCTCACTGGACATAATGATGGATTTTGCTTGTTGATAACCTTTATTCCATTCTTTTTGAATACGGAATAACTCGTTTAAAGCAACACTTTGTTCAAACTCAAGCGAACCCCGTGCATCATATTGCTTTAGCTGGTTGAGGGTGGCAAGAATTTGCCGGTTAAATGTTTCTATATCGTCAACGTGTGACGACAAACTGGATTCTATTGTAGCGTTGTATACCCCTACGCGTGCGGCGCTGAACATGCGAAAAAAACTAATGCGCTGCGACCACAGGTAGCGGACCTCGTTAAACAGCCTGACGATCTGTTGTTCTTCCAGGGTGGTTTTTATGTTGTTGGTTTCGTTAATAGCACCAGCGATGGTGGAGCTAAACTCCATGTTCAGCGGATTGAGGGTGTTTACCATGATAGTGATGTTGGGGAAGACTTTAAGCGGGTCGGCACGCATCACCATGATTGAGTCGAGGAGGTGATGCAGATGTTTACAGTCTTTATCGAGTTGTTCTATTAAACCGGGTATGCGGAGTTTGCCCGTTACCCAGTCCTCCTGTTGCAGTCGCTGCAATACTACTTCGATATCGATAACATGTTGCAGCACGGTATGCTGCTCCTCGGTGCTGGGGTTCAGCATGTAACTTTGGAAATGGGTCTCCGTTTGCCATAACAGGTTGTGCAGAATACGCAGGGAGTGACTGGCGTTGACCCGCTGGGTCAGATTGTGGGTATTGGCTTGGTTTAAATTGGATACTTTGCCCTGTGCCAACCAGGCAATGCCGACCGTGGATATCACGAGAATAATGGCGGTAAACAGAAAGCGCCCAAGAATCGTGTTCATACCAATGGCTTCAACCCAGGTACGGCGAACAGGTGGAATCGGTGCGGCAGAATTAAGCAAATTCATGTGTCTGGTCTCGCCAGGGCCCCGGTGAATTATTGGTTTTGTCTGTGATATCAAGAGGGAATATCGGTATACCACAGATAAAATTGAGTTTTTTTGTGTTTATAGACAGGGTAGACTCGCCGTATTTAGTCGTTTGCGGTGCAAAAAGGGTGGTGAAATCAATGGATACAGGGTCAATAACAGCATTACAGGCACGTCTCCGGCAGTTTGCGCAGGTGCGTGATTGGGAGCAATTTCACTCGCCGAAGAATCTGGCGATGGCCTTGATTGTCGAGGCCGCTGAATTGGTGGAGCACTTTCAGTGGTTGACGGAACAACAAAGTGCGCAGTTACCCGCCGAAAAGCTGGAACAGGTGGCATTTGAACTGGCGGATATTTTTATTTATACCGTGCGCATGGCTGATCGTCTGGGGGTTGATTTACCGGCCACGGTGCAACGCAAGATCGAGATCAATGAGAAAAAATACCCGGCCAATCAGGTCAAGGGCAGTGCGAAAAAATATACGGAATATTGATATCAGCCAGTGATGACGTGTTTATCAGGTAACAGTGTGCTTGCTGTGCTTAGCGGAAAATTCACTTGCGGTGACGGGTTGGCTTAAAAAATTACCTTGGATCAGATAACAGCCGCGTTGTTGTAAGAACTCCAATTGAGTTTGCGTCTCCACCCCCTCGGCGACGACGCGGAGATGCAGGCTTTGCCCCATAACTATAATCGCGGTGGTGATGGCTGCATCGTCCTGATCTTCGGCGACATCACGGATAAATGATTGATCGATCTTCAGCGTACCAATGGGGAAGCGGCGCAGGTAATTCAGCGAGGAATATCCGGTGCCAAAATCATCCACGGCAATGCGCACTCCCAGATGATGAAGTGTGTTGAGCGCGCTGATTGTTTTACTGGCATTGCGCATCAGCATGCTTTCGGTTAGTTCCAGTTCCAGGAGGCTGGGTATAATCCCCGTTGTCTGGATGATGTTTTGAATATTTGTGGAAAAATCAGGGTTGTTAAATTGGCGGCTGGACACGTTTACCGACATCAATAACCCGGCAAAGCCTTCACTATGCCAGGTGTGTGCCTGTTGGCAGGCTTGACGCAACACCCATTCGCCTACCGGGACAATCAAACCTGTTTCTTCCAGTAACGGCACAAAGTCATTGGGTGTGACCATACCGAGTTCCGGGTGCTGCCAACGCAGTAAGGCCTCGACGCCAATAATTTTTCCGGTGTGTGTATCGTATTGTGGCTGATAGAGCAGAAAAAATTCCTGGCGCATTAATGCGTGGCGTAGAGAATTTTCCAATGCCAGGCGTTCGAATGTCCGTGCGCTCATTTCATTGGAATAAAATTGATAATTATTGCGGCCCAGATCCTTGGCGCGATACATCGCAACATCGGCATTACGTATGAGGGTTTCGGCGTCCTCTCCATCGCTGGGAAAAATACTGACGCCAATACTGGCAGTGATGGAATACGCGGTATTGTCGATAACAAATTCCGGCACCAGTGTATCGAGCAGTTTTTTCGCCAATAGTGAGACATCTTTCTCTGAGGCCATGTCTTCCAGCAAAATGGCGAATTCGTCGCCACCAAAACGTGCGACCGTATCACCGCTGCGTACTCCGCTCGATAGCCGCTGCGTCAATTGGAGCAGTAATTGATCGCCGCCGCTGTGACCGATACGATCATTGAATTCCATGAAGCGATCAATGTCGATAAAAATAACCGCGACATGGCGATGATGCCAGCGTGCGCGTGCCATGGCCTGATTTAAACGGTCTAAGAAAAGTACACGGTTTGGTAGTTTGGTTAAGGCATCATGGTGTGCCATGAATTGCATACGCTCTTGTGTGCGCATCCGGTCTGAAATATCTTTGCCGGTGGCAACAAAATGGGCAATGCGTCCCTGTGGGTCACGAATTGGCGTAATGGTCTTTTCTTCGTAAAAAATGCCACCATCTTTGCGTTTGTTGATAAAGGTGTCACTGAATGGATCACCGTTTAAGATGGTATCCCATAAAGACTTATAAAAGGTGTCGTCATGCTTCCCTGATTTGAGCACATTGGGTTTCTTGTGTGCAATTTCATCACGTGTATAACCTGTGACGGCGGTGAAGGCAGGGTTGACATACTCAACAAGGCCATCACGGTCGGTGATCATGACCAGATCGGCGGTTTGTTCCAGGGCGCTGGCAAGGATTTGCATCTGTGCCATGGTGTTTTGCACGTCGGATATATCCGATGCGACACCCAGTACACTGGTGACTTTTTGGTTTGCATCGAACACGGGTTGTAAATGGGTATGATAGATGCGGCCTGCGACGGGGATGATGGTTGTTACTGCTTGTCCGCTCAAGGCTTGCCGCGTATTAGCAATGACCTGCGGATAATCTTGGTAGACATCGAAAATCGATTTACCAACGACCTCGCCGGACTTGAGTCCGAGCTCAGTCAAACCCTTGCCCTCAGATAAGGTAAAAATACCCTCGGCGTTACAAATCCAAAGGATAATGGCGGAATGCGTAAAGATCAGATTCAATAAGGATTGCAGGCGCTGATATTCCATCTGTTGAATCTTTTGTTCACCAATATCACGCGCCATGATGGTTAATGAAACTACCTCATGCTGATACTTTATTGGGGAGATGATGTGTTCCAGGTGATGGGTATAACCGTCTTTGCCGGTAAGGTTAGCCTGGAAAGAACTGGTAGTACCCGTGCGCAGTACCGTTTCGAAATGTTGTTGGGCCAATTTTGCGGCGTGGTTGTCAAGGTACTCGTAATAAATGCTGCCCGCCACATCATTGCCGATGATGTTGGCCATCACGGGGTTGGTCATGATAATGCTGCCATCAATATCCAATAGCAGGGTGCAAAGCGGCGAGTACTCAGTCAGTGCTCGCCACGCTGTTTGTAAGTGATGCAGCAGGTCACTGGTGCTTGCGGGGTGCTGATTCATACGTATATTAGGGCTTATGTATAGGATGTAGTCCGGATCGCGATTCTAGCGTATTTTATAGCCTTCAGGTATGTTAAAAGTGTGAGGTAGCTCGCTTTCCCCGGGGTTGTAGACAGGCAGTGGTAATAATGAGCGGGACTTCTGTCAGATACGTCGGCGAACAGTGGTTAAGGCGATTTCATCTGTATTGTGAGTGGGTTGTTGCATATTGACGAATTGCCGATTGATCGTCACCTGAATTTTATCTTCAGGGAGATATAACGCCCAGTCATTGCCACGTTTATGCAAGTGAACGAGTAATTCTGCAACCTTCCCATATCCGTCGGCAAGGGGAATTGTTCGGATTCTTTTTGTAAAAGATCGGCAAGCGGGCCGAAATACAGTATCTTAGCCATATATAAATTTCCTGTTCTGTTAAAAAAGCAAATAGCTGCAATGTCGGTTACCATACCGGGAAATGGCGACGTTTGGCAGGTCATGCCAGCGTGAAAACAACCCCTCATAAGGATCGACGATGTCCACGTCAACACGCGTTATTTTCACCGGGCGGGTAATTACCTTAACGCAAGAACAAGTGACTTTGCCCAACAATCAGGTGTGTGAGTTGGAAATTATTCACCACCCCGGTGGAGTGGCGATCATTGCGCTGGATGCACAACAACAATGTTGTCTGCTGCGGCAATATCGTCATGCCGCCGGCGGTTGGTTATGGGAACTACCGGCAGGTAAACTCGAAAAAAATGAACCACCGCTTACGACCGCAGGGCGCGAATTGTCTGAAGAAGCCGGGATGCAGGCACAGAAACTCATTTATCTCGGACGTACGATCAGCTCACCCGGAGTCTTCACCGAAATTATTCATTTGTATTTTGCCCAAGATCTAACTCCGGTTGTCCAGGCCCATGAACCTGACGAGGTGATCGAAGTGCATTGGTTACCGCTGGCAACGATACATGAATGGATTGCACAAGGGACAATCTATGACGCCAAGACGATTGTTGGTATTACCTTGTTGGATGCGTACTTACAAGGTAAGAAGTGCCAGAAATAAATTTCTGTAGATCTTCCTGCGTGTCAACATCAAACAAGATACCGGGGTCAGGCACATCAATTCGGTGCAACAAATCCGGGTGTTCATTCAGAATGGCGCGAGCGCCTTGGTCGCCATCAAGTTGGATTAATTCCTCGTACAGCACCTTGGCGAAACCAACCGGATGCCCCTGGCGTTGCTGGTAACACGGCGCGACGATAATCTTGTTTTTCTGCAATGCGCTGATGACAGCGGCAATAGTCACCGGCAAAACAGCAGGCATGTCCGCTGGCACAATTAACCAGCCGTCCACATCGGCCTGTGATTTAACGCCATAGGCCAGGCTGGAACCCATGCCTCGTTCAGCATGAGGGTTAACAATGAAGTTGTAATGCATCGCGATACAATGTTGTTGCAACGCGATATTGTCGGGACTCACCACTACAGTAAAGTCGATTGGCGCGGCGTGTAAATTGTTGATACAACAATCGAGCAAACAGGTTTTGTCAGCGATAGTCTGTAATAATTTATTGCCAGCAAAACGCTGGCCTTTGCCTGCGGCAAGCACCAGGGCGTGGATATTCATGGGGTTGGAATATTGCCGAGCAACTGTGTGCCTGTCCGTTTACCGTGGCGAGTGGCAATCAGATCCGCCAGTATCGCAATGGCGATTTCAGCGGGGGTTTTGCTGCCGATATCCAGTCCAATAGGGCCATGCAAACGTAACAAGTTATGTTCACTCACACCCAAGGTGCGTAAGCGTTCGCGCCGTGCCAGATTGGTTTTTTGCGAACCCAGTGCACCGACATAAAACGCCTGGCTGATTAATCCCTCCAGCAAAGCCAGATCATCTAATTTTGGGTCGTGGGCCAGGGACAACACGGCAGTACAAGTATCATTCGCAATTTCTTTCACGGCATCATCCGGCATGGCGCGTGTGAACGTTGCATCGGTTGATTGCCAATAAGCTTGGCGTTCCGGCCGTGGATCGCAAACGATAATGTCATAGTCGAGGGTTCGCGCAAGCTGCGCAACGTAATAGGCAACATCATTAGCACCAATCAGCAATAATCGCCAGCGTGGGCCAAATATTTTACTTACATTGATTGCATCCACGCGCGGGTCTTCACCCGCAGTGGCGGCATGTAAACTGATTTCACCTGTGGACAAACACACACGCCGAATGACGGGTTGCCGTTGCTGCATTTTATCCAGCACCGGAATAAGCGAACCGGCATGCGTGAGATATTCAACCAGCAACTCCAATTGACCCCCACAGGGCAGGCCAAAGCGTCGGGCATGTTCCTGCGTAACGCCATAGTGCAGCACGGTGGGTATCCCGGCATGAAATTCACCATCCTGTACGCGTGTCAGCAGATCTTCTTCGACGCAACCACCGGAGACGGAACCGAGGTATTCGCCGTCATCACAAATGGCCATCAACGCACCAGCCGAACGTGGCGCGGAACCCCAGGTGCGTATTACCGTGACTAAAACAGTGGGCCGTTGTTGCTGTAACCACAGGATGGCCTGGCGTAAGACATGGAAATCCGAGCTATCGAGTCTTTGCATAACAGCCGTTGAGCCATTTTCCCAGCAGAATGCCGGCAACGTTTTGTAATTGCGGTAATTGACTTGGGATCGCGTCAAGGATGGCCTGTTCGTCATGATCGCGATAACAACGCCTGTTTAAATCCTGCGGGCTGAGCGTTAACCATTCCTTGATCATGTTAGTCTTCATCTCGACGTGGAATTGTAAAGCCAGGTGAGGACCCAACGCAAAGGCCTGATGTGTATATTTGTCGCTGCTCAACAATAATTGCGCATTGGCAGGTAAATCAAAGGTCTCGCCATGCCAATGAAACGCCGGAAATTCATCGGGCAATTGTGCCGTCCATGCAGAGGACTGGGTTTTCTTCACATTAATCCAACCAATCTCCATGCAAGGACCGGGATAGACTTCGCTGCCCAACGCCTTTGCAATCAACTGGCTGCCCAAGCAAATTCCCAGTACCGGCAGATTAATTTTCACGGCGTGTTGGATCAACTGAATTTCATCCGCGATCCAAGCCAAGGGGTCATTCACGCTCATTGAACCGCCCATAAAAACCAAGCCAGCGACATCATCGGTCTGCAACGGGACTTTGCCATCGGCATCAATGGTAATAAGTTGATAGGGGATGGCGCGTTGTTGCAACAAATCCAACAAATAACCCGGGCCTTCACACCGAATGTGGCGAAAAATACGGATGGGTTTCATATTATTAGTTATCCTCCTGATAAATATTGTTATTGATTACCATACAAGCGCTGATAGACGCCGCCGCGTTGAATAAGATCATCATGCTGACCTTGTTCAATGATCTGGCCGGCATCAAACACATAAACGCGGTCCGCTTGTTTTACCGCGCTTAGGCGATGTGCAATGATCAGTGTGGTGCGGCCCTGTAAAAATGTTTGTAGCGACTGGTGCAGACGTGACTCGGTTTGCGTATCCAGCGCCGAGGTGGCTTCATCGAGAATCACTACCTTGGGATCACTGAGGATCATCCGTGCAATTGCCAGACGTTGTTGTTGCCCCCCGGAGAGCCGCACACCATCCTGGCCAATCAAGGTATCCAGACCGTCAGGCAAGGCGGTGACGGTGGTGTGTAGTTGCGCGATATCCAGTGCCTGCCATAACTGTGCATCCGAGGCGTGCATCCCCATGGTAAGATTATTCCGGATGCTATCGTTAAACATCGCCGGGTGTTGCAGCACAATGGCAACATGTTGTCGCACCACATCCAGGCCAATTTGATTGATGGGCACGTTGTTAAAATAAATCATACCGGATTGCAGTGGATACAGGCCCAACAACACCTGCGCCAATGTAGACTTGCCGCCGCCACTTGCGCCGACCAGGGCGATGATTTCCCCCGGCTGAATCGTCAGCGATACATTGTTGAGTACCGGTTCGCGTTCACCGTAGGCAAAAGTCATCTGTTCCAGACGGATGCCGACGGTGCGTTGCCGGGCAAACGGGTCATGCAGGTGCGGATACACCGGTTCTGACTGTAATTGATGCAGTTGATTAACCCGGTTGAGCGCGGCCTTGGCGCTGAAAAAACTGTATTGAATGCTGAGAATTTCCTGCACCGGGCTCATCATGAACCATAGATAACCGAACACCGCCATCATTTCACCGATGCTCAAATTCGAAAACACCACCATCAGCATGCTGATCGCGCGAAAGATATCAAAACCAACCAGAAAGATACCAAAGGAAAAACGATTAGCAGCATCCGAGCGCCAGGCATAACTGGCAGCATGGATGCGGATGCCGCGCGCCTTGTCGATCACCGCATGCAAATAGTGTTGTTCGCGATGGCTGGCGCGGATCTGCCGGATCCCGTCCAGGGTCTCAATCAAGGCCTGTTGAAATATCTCAAAGGCGCGGTTTTCCTGTTTCTTCAGGTGTTTGACCTTGTTACCGAGGATCAGGGTGAAATAAATCACCAGCGGGTTCATAAATAAAATAAACAACGCCAGCTGCCAATGCAGCCACAGCAATATCGCGCTGATACCAACCAGACTCAGCACCGCGATCAGAAACTTGCTGATGGAGGAGCCGACGAACTCATCAATGGTATTCATGTCAGTGACAAAGTGACTGGCGACCTTGCCGCTACCGAGTGTTTCAAATTCGGCCAGGGAAATGGATTGCAGCCGTGTCAATAAGGATGAGCGCAAACGAAAAATAATGTCTTTGGCAATCAGGGTAAATTGCCGGGTTTGTACTACACCAAAGGCAATAGCGATAAAGCGCAACAGCACCGTTACCAGTAGCACCATGCCTATATATAGTGCTGGCCCATACCAACCTGGCGGGAAGATTGCCTGCATCGTCGCGATCAGTGTGCCGGGTTTGTTTAGCAACACCTCATCGACCATCAAGGGCATTAACAGCGGTAAGGGTATGCTCGCCAATACCGAACACAGGGCAACGACATTCGCAATCAGCAAGGCTTTACGGTGTGCGCCAACATGACGCAGGAGATCATGCCACGTATAGGCGGGGGAGGCGGTAATAGTGATATCGGCGCACATGGTATAAAACTAACATATTTTTTAGTGCAGGCGTGTGGCAATAACTCTCAATTCTGCTTATTCGCCCGCGGGCAGGTCAAAATAAAAATCAGCGCCACCCAGGGGGCTGGGTTCGATATGCAGCTGGCCTTGATAGGTTTGAATAATTTCATGGGCAACGGTGAGGCCGATCCCGGTCCCGGGGACTGCCTGATCAATGCGCCCGCCGCGCTGCAGGATGTGCTGAACTTTTTCGCGAGGTACGCCGGGGCCGTCATCACTGATATGGAAGATGACCCGCTGTTGCTGTAACGTGGTACTGATTGCCACGCGTTGTTGACACCATTTACAGGCGTTATCGAGCAGGTTACCGAGCAGTTCCATCGCATCACCTTCATCCACACGCAGCTTGCTGTTGGCGGCGATCTGCGAGGTAAATTGAATCGCCTTGTCACGATAGACCTTGGCCAGGGCATTGAGCAGTTTTTCGATTAAGGGCGCTAAGACGATGCTTTTGCGAATGGGTGCGGCACCGGCGGTGGCGGCACGCTGCAATTGATGTGCGACAATATGATCCATGCGCTGCACTTGTTCATCGAGCGTGGTTTTCGTATTGGCAGATTGATCCAGTTCACCGATGGCGCCGCGCAACACCGCCAGCGGTGTTTTCAGGCTGTGCGCCAGATCCGCCAGCGCATGACGGTAACGCGATTGCTGCGCGTGTTCGTGATCGAGCAATTCATTGATGTTTTCGGTTAGCAAATGGATCTCGGTAGGATAATGCCCGCTGATGCGCTCCTGTTGACCGGTATCGATAGCATGTAATTCCTTACGCACGGTCGCCAGTGGCCGCAGTCCCCAGGCGAGAATGGCCCATTGCACTAATAATAATGCAACACCCAAACCGATTAGCCAGCCGGTGAGTGTGCGGCGAAAGGTATAGACCTGCGCCTTAAACGGTTGCAGTTCGGTAATAATATTAAAGGTCAGTGGTTTTTTTCCAGATTCGGTATACCAATCGAGCCCGTAACTTAAGCGGGTAAAATCTTCACTGTGGGTAGTCAGGCTTTGAATTTGTTTGTCCCCTGCCGACAGAGTAACCGCCATTGGGATGATCACACCCACCGTTGACAAGGATTTCCAAATGGCTGCGCCATTGTGGTCGACAATAACGCCATACAAACCGGAGCTGGGCAGACTGAATTTTGTATCCAACAGCCGCGCCGGCATGGCGATATCACCACTGGCATCGATTTCGGTGCTGGCCATTAATAAATTCAAATGGCCATGCAAGGTTTCCTCAAGGCTTTTTTCTGCGCTTTTATAAAATGCGTTCTCTAAGGCAAGTCCAGCGACGAGGATAAAAATGGAGACAACAAGACTGGCGGTAAGAATGAGTCGGGTACGAAGCGAGAACATCCGGGTCATTTGCACAAGGTAAAACGATAACCACGACCGCGCAGGGTTTCAATCGGTTTGAGACTCCCGTCCGGGTCCAACTTACGCCGCACCCGGCCTAAGATGACCTCGATCACATTGCTGTCACGTTCTTCATCGTGCGGATATAAATAGTCGTTGAGCGTGTCCTTTGACACCACGTGGGTCGAGTGACGCATCAGATATTCCAGCAGGCGGTATTCAAAAGTAGTGAATTCAAGCGTCTTGCCGTGCAGGCTGACGGTTTGGCTGTCGACATCCAGTTCAACCGGGCCGCATTGCAGTGTTTGTTTACTCTGACCGTTGGCACGACGCAACAAGGCCTTGACCCGCGCGAGTAACTCTTCCATTTGAAAGGGTTTGGTGAGGTAGTCATCGGCACCGGCCTCCAGTCCGCTGACTTTGTCTTGCCAGCGATCACGTGCGGTCAGGATTAAAATCGGCAGCGTTTTTCCCTGGCTGCGCAATTTCTTGATCACCTCAATACCCGACATGCCGGGCAAGCCCAGATCGATAATGGCCACGTCAATGGGATACTCATTGGCAAAGAACAAACCTTCCTGTCCTTCACCGGTTTCGTCAACCATGTGATCCAATTGCTCCAGCGCACGCCGGACTTGTGCGCGGATGTCAGCTTCGTCTTCTATGATAAGGATACGCATACGGGTTAGTGTGCCGAGATAACTTCGCCGGTCTGGCCATGAATTATAACGGTATGCATACCGCTGCGTTCATCCAGGACCTTGACGCGGTACACGGGTGTTTTGTGTTGTTGTTCTGAATTGACAGAGACGACCTTGCCCGGTATGTGTTGCATAGCGGCAACCGCCGCGTCTTGCTTGCTCACCGTAGCAGGCTCGGCGGCAATACTGTTCGCCGCCAGTGTCAGCGACAGAACAAAAACCAACAGGGTGATGAATCGGCGCATGATGCTCTTATTGAAGTGGAGGATGGGGCAAGGATACACGGTTTTTACCCTTCAGGTAAAATTGACGGGCGCTTAATGCGCCCGTCAATGCCTCTTCTCCCTGCGTTATCCCCACAAGCGACAGGCTTAACGAAAAAGCTGCGGATTGACATAGACCCGTTCAATTTCCTGGCCTGAATTATAATGGTGGTTTGTCCCGTGACCGCCGTGATGAGAGTCATAGCGTTGATAGTGATGATCCTGGTGATGTCTGTAGTGGTGAGGGCGTACATGGTGGTTGTTGACATGACCATAACCGTGACCATTGCCATGTTGATAGTGACCACAGCCACGGTAGTGGACATGATGACCATTATTATGACCATTGTCATGCTCATTATGGCCTCGGCGGCGATGCCGGTCATCATCATCATCATCATCGTCATCACTCACCACAATGACAGTCTTGTGAGAATCCGTGCGGGTATGACCTTGTGCGTAGAAAAGTTTCGCTTCTTGTGCTTGAACCAGCGCGGGCGCTAACAGAACCAAACTGCATAAGCCGATGACTGTTTTGATGACGGTTTTCATGTGCCTGCTCCTGTGGGTACTTGTTTGCTTCGACGGGCACATCATGCCGTGGTTCCGCTGAATCAAACCTGAATCGGGGCGTATGGCTAACTGCTTGAAATGCATTATATTATCATGCATGCTAAATGGGCAGGGGGTGATGGGATATATCTAAGGGCACAGCGGTGGCTGAATGAAACCTGAACCTATACGATTTCCAGATTACCACGGCGGCAGCCTGGTCAACTTGATGAGCGCCTTGTTGCGCGGTACCAGCCAAGTGGCTTCCGACTATGCGGCGACACCCCTGTTGCCGCAGAGTTTAATTGCCTCCGCGCAGCACATTGTGTTGTGTGTAATCGATGGCTTGGGCGATCAGTTTTTACGTGCCGCGACGAACGCGGCCTATTTACAAGCACAGCGGCGCGGGTCACTGACCTCGGTGTTGCCTACCACGACGGCGGCGGCGATCACCACTTTTTTGACCGGTCAGGCGCCACAACAACATGGCCTGACCGGCTGGTTTGTGAATCTGGCGCAGGCCGGTGGCGTGGTGGCGGTGTTGCCGTGCGAGGCGCGGGATCGTCGGCAAACTTTGGCGCTGACCGCTTCCCAGCTCGCCTGGTCCTATGGACATAAACCCATTTTCGATCTCATGACGTGTAAGAGTTATCTGGTGTCACCGCATTGGATCATCGACAGCGCGTTTAATCAGGCGCATACCGGTGTGGCGCAGGCCGTTCCATATGAAGAGGAGATTGCCGATATGTTCAATGCCGTGGCGCACGTGATCCAGCAAGACCCGGCGCGTAAATATGTTTATGCCTATTGGCCGGAATTGGATCGCCTGTCGCACATCTATGGTCAGGGCAGCGACATTGCCGCACGGCATTTGGGCGAGATCAATGTCGCGGTTGAAAACTTCGTTAACACCGTGGCGGGCAGCAACACGTTATTCATCGTCACTGCCGATCATGGTTTCATCGACACTGAACCCAATCGAGTCATCACCATCAACGATCACCCACTGTTACAGGATTGTTTGGCGGCACCGCTGTGTGGCGAACCGCGCCTGGCCTATGCCTATGTCAAACCGGACAAACAGTCGCAGTTTGTAGATTACATAGACCAGCACTTTCAAAACGAAATGATGTTGTTGCGCAGCGAGGAGCTGATCAGCCAACCTGCCTTTGGGCTTGGCGCTCCGCACCCACACCTGGCGCAACGCATTGGTGACTACACCCTGGTGATGAAAGAGAACTACGTCATCAAAGACTGGCTGGACAGTGAATCATACTTTTTCCACCGTGGAGTACATGGTGGTGTCAGTGATAAAGAGATGGATGTGCCGTTGATTGCGATCAACATATAACTAAATAGCTGTTCCGGATTCCTGTCCACCTTGTTTAATAACGCTTCATGCAATCAGCATGCAATGAACATTTTTATCTTGTACAACGAAAGACGTTTATTATTCATTGTCATTTCGACCAGCGGGACGACTGCATGGACGCAGGAGCAGTTGCCGAGAAATCTTCTCAACCGCGGCCAAGTACATCATCGCTAAGACACAGATTTCTCCTTTCACTCGAAATGACAAAATAACTAAAGCCGTATCACTTCACGTTCTGTAACGCCGTTAAATCGGCAATTACCTGTTCTGAATTGCGCCCTGCGTCGGCGGAGAGATACACCTTGGCAATCTTGCCTTGGGGATTAATGAGGAAAGTATTGCGTTTCGCATACTTCATTACCACGAGACTGGTAATGGAGCCATAGCGTTCGGCTACTTCGCCCAGCTGATCGGCCAGTAAAGGAAACGGTAGACTGTATTTTTTGGCAAACACGGCATGTGATGCGGCGTCGTCGACGCTCACACCCACCACCTCCGCACCCAGTTTATGTAACGACACGATATCATCGCGAAAGGTACAGGCCTGCTTGGTACAGCCCGGCGTATCGTCCTTGGGATAAAAATACAGTACCAACCACTTACCGCGATAATCACTGAGCTGGTGAGACTTACCGTTTTGATCTAACAATTTAAATTCCGGCGCAGCCTGTCCTGTCTTGGGTACTTCCCCGGCGTGACTGATCCGAGTCCAGAAAAACACCAGTAACGCGACAACCGCAACAAATATAATAATAAATTTCATTATCTATCTCCGGGATAAATAGGTTATGCCAAAATATATTGTAGGTCAGTCTTCAGGCTGAGTGTCGGGCTAATTGTTCAATCCCTTTGTCAGCAACTCCGCCACCAGCTCATTCAGCCCGACCTGACGCGTCTGCGCCAGCGCTTGAATCTGTTTTACTAATTCACCATTGAGTTTGACCGCGAATGGCACTAAACCCAGTAACTGATCGCGCTTGCGTTGCTCGCGTCGGCCTTGCACTTCCTCTACGCCCTTACCGAAACGCGCCGGGGTACCCGCCTGTTTCATCCGGCTATTGATTTTCAACCCTATATTTTTGTCCAGGTCGGTCTTTTTCATACCAGCATATCCTTGTTAAATCGAGAAAACGTATTCTACCGCGAACAATCAGCCAAGCAAGACAGGAATAATGGATTTAAGATCAAAGGGCACATATAATGCCCCGCATTCACCTCCAACGGGTATATGAGCATATGAAATTATTTTTCCGGTATTTTTTTCGAACCTTACGGATTGTGCTGGGTCCTTTTATGCTGCTGTGGGAGAGGATAACCACGCCGAAGGGCATGGCTCGATCAGCGGAAAAACAACAACAAGTTGATCGACAGACGCAAACACTGGTCCTTTATCAATTCAAGACTTGCCCGTTTTGCATCAAAGTCCGGCGTGAGATAAGCCGTCTGGCGCTGAACATCGAATCGCGCGACACACAAAAAGATCCACAACACCGCGCTGCGTTATTGCAAGGCGGCGGTCAGATCAAAGTACCCTGTCTGAAAATAAGCGAAGAACAAAATGACAGTCGGTGGCTGTATGAATCCGATGACATCATTCAATATTTACGCAAGCGGTTTGCCTAACAGGTCGCTAAGGGGTTTTTGTTCACTTGTTGTTTTGTTATGTCGATTGCGTCTCAGTGCTTCGTCGTTTAGACCAAACGCAGTACGAGTTAGATCCTGTATTTCCCAACGAGCTGCTAATATTTAGAACGTGGCGGTTGTTTCCCAGTGGCAGGCGCGGCCAGGCTTTTTAACTGGTTAATAATTTTGTGTATGTCCGTAAAAAACCCATCTGATAAATTAATCGCAGGGTTAAGAAGTTTTATTACCTTATCAATTAAGCCATCATATCCATCAGGTGCTACAAAATTCTTGTACTTCGTGGAAATCGGGCTGAATTCCAGTAATTTTTGGACGTCTTCCTGAAAGGGCCTTTCGAAAACATCCTCTACCAAACCTGATAGATGCTCAGCTACTATAGCAACTATTGACCTTGAAGCCTGGCCACATAAGGTTTTTGATAATTTCTCATCTTTCCGAATAAAGACGCTATCAAGTAATAATCCACCAGCGTGCAGGATGTCTTCCTCTTTGCCAGTAAGCTGCCGAAGCATCCGATGCTCTCTGTTCTTGATATTAACGACTGCAATCTGTGATTCGTCATCTTCATTAATTAATCTGAGGCTGGACGCACTCAGAAGAGGGTTCATAAATAATTTTGCATTAATTAAAAGAGTTGTGTTTTCTGACCCAAAGATGTAATTATTTATAAATACATCTTGTGCTTGGGTATGGTTTATATGTGAATAAATAAATGTGGTTACGTCATTTTTAAAACTATTTTCCTGCGACATAAATAAAGTATAGGCCTGGGCCAGGCCGTCAATAAAGGATTGATAAACAATGTTTGGATCGCAGGACTCTCTAAACAACAGAAATAGGGCGGTAAGGGCATGGCTAGGATAGGGTTCTCCTCGTAAAATACTGTCAAGCGGCGTCGACAAATCAATAAAATCCTGTCTTGTTTGTGAAGGAGTATATTTTTCGATATGATCTGAACTGGCGAGGCCAAATTTTTTGCCCATCTTTTTAAGATCAGAAATATGATCATTACTGACATGTTCAATGAGATTGTTTGTGGTACGAACAGTCCCCGGGTAGCTTTTTGCGGTATCTACCGCGCTGATTCCGTACAAGCGTCCCTCAACCCAGCCAACGGCATAAGCGAGGTTATATACATGTTCTCCCGACCAGCGGATTCTATTTGCGATATCATGAAGTAAAGTCAGGACTTTTTCTTTTCCATAACCAAACGTTAGCTGGGCTGTCTCATCAAGTTCCCCCCAGGAATCCGGGATGAATAGTTTTTTCATACTGTCTTATGAAGTCAGATTGTTTATTGATTAATGGGCATG
>JAYSTO010000113.1:0-17746 GCA_043719675.1 Gammaproteobacteria bacterium
CAGGCCCATGGTCGTTTGCCCGGTCATGACACATGCGCACCTTCATGCTCCAACAACCAACGTTTAATCGCAATCTGGCGGCCATGCGTCTTTCCCGAATAACCACCTAAGCCGGATTTGGCCACCACCCGGTGACAGGGCACGATCACCGGCAACGGATTGGCGCGGCAGGCATTGCCCACCGCACGCGCACTGCTATTGAGTTTCTTAGCTAATGCGCCGTATGACATGGTTTCACCCACGGGTATTGCCTGCAGTGCTCGCCAAACGCGTTGTTGAAATGAAGTGCCGACCAGTTGTACCGGTAAACAGATTGTCTTGTCTGGCTGGGTAAAATAACCATTGAATTGCCGACTGATTTTCTTCGCCATCACGCTCGATACATTTTGTTTAGTCTCAGCGCGACTGAGTATATCCACACCAACAACTTCTCGTTCCGTGAATAATACACGGAGCGTCCCCACTGGAGACGCGATATTTATCGTTGTGGGCTCCGCGGTTGCCATCCCCTTAAGGGCTGCAACGATACACATCAAACGTTTGCCGACCATCTTTAATCGGTGATGCTGGTGCAATCGCATCACCTTTCATATCGGCCGCCGTGTTACGAGCCAGTTTTTCCAAGTTGGCCTGCACAATGTCCGGACGACGATTTACACCACCGATATTGTCGGCCACCGACGCTGTCGTTTGACCCAGCTTGTTACAATTGCTGGCATCGCTTGCAAAAATAATACGCACATCTTTTGCGTCTGGGGTTAGCTCAACCCAGGCACATGACGTTAGTAACAACGCAGAGCCAAGTACCATCATTGTTGAAAATCGCATAATTACTCCTTTAATCCCTTATTGGGGTCTTGTGTATAGTCTAACTCGAATTTTTCGCCAATTCACGCGACCAGACAGCAGAAACGAATGACGTAGCCCTCATTACATAGGGGCCGACCCCATCAGGTTTTATCGGCCCAAAACGAAAACGGGTAACGCTGTTAACGTTACCCGTTTTGCGACAACCCATGTAAAATTGCTTATTCTTGCGCGTCAGTGGCTTCCACGGCAGTCGTCCTGGCGGTGAGCTTCTCACGGATACGCGCTGCTTTACCAGCACGCTCACGCAAATAGTACAATTTGGCGCGGCGCACCGTACCACGGCGTTTGAGAGTGATCGATTCAATAGCCGGGCTATGCGTCTGGAACACGCGTTCCACACCTTCACCATGGGAAATCTTGCGTACCGTAAACGCCGAGTTCAAACCGCGATTACGGATGGCGATAACGACGCCCTCAAAAGATTGTGCGCGTTCACGCTCGCCTTCTTTGACCTTTACATTCACAACGACGGTGTCGCCGGTCTTAAAATCAGGGATACCCGAGCGCAACTGTTGCGCCTCAATTTGTTCGATAATGTTACTCATGGTTTTACTCCAGAATTCGCAGCGGCGCATTATACCTGAATTCCTCAATCTGTCGCATATTCCTTGATAAATTCCTCAAGCAGGGCACGGTCTTGCGGGGTTAGGTCGAGGCTGGCCAACAGATCCGGGCGCCGCCGCCAGGTTTGGCCCAAGGCCTGTTTGCTGCGCCAACGCTGGATTGCCTTGTGGTCACCGCTCAGTAATACAGCGGGAACCCGCATGCCGTCGACTTCCTCTGGACGGGTATAGTGCGGATAATCCAATAAGCCGGACATGAAGGAATCCTGCTGGGCGGAATCCGCGTCACCAAGAGCCTCCGGTAGCAGACGAATGATTCCATCCACCAATACCATCCCCGGTATTTCACCACCACTGAGTACGTAGTCGCCGATGGACCACTCTTCATCAATGTCCGAGGCGATCACCCGTTCATCAATACCCTCATAACGACCACATACCAGCACTAGACGTTTGGCCTTGGCTAGGTCATTCAAGCCCTGTTGGGTAAGCTGACGACCTTGGGGTGAAAGATAAATCACCTTGGCCGGTTCAGCGCTGGCTTGTTTTGCGGCGCGAATGGCAGCCCGCAATGGTTCTACCAGCATAACCATCCCCGGCCCACCGCCATACGGACGATCATCCACCGTACGATGTACGTCGTGGGTGTAGTCACGTGGATTCCAAAAGCTAAACTTGACCAGATCGCGTTTGACCGCTCGCCCGGTAATACCGTGGGCGGTCACGGCGTTAAACATCTCCGGCATCAAACTGATGATATCAAAGCGCATTGTCTGACTCTGTGGTTTGCTCTTCCCAATCCACGGTGACTTGATGCGTGGTCATATCCACCGACAAAATATAGCGCTCGTAGACATAAGGAATCCATATTTCACCAGCGCTGCCATTGATCACCAACACGTCATTGGCACCTGTCGAATATAAATGATTCACCGTGCCCAATCGCTGTCCCTGGATGTTGACCACATCCAGGCCAATCAAATCCGTCCAGTAATATTCACCAGGAGGTAACTTCGGCAGTTGGCTGCGCGCCACAGCGATATCGCAACCGACCATGGTACTGGCCTGATCCCGGTTCTCACACCCGGCCAGTCTGGCAACCAGCCCTTTGCCATGCACACGTGCCTCATCAACCGCATGGATAGACCATTGGCCTGACTGGAACAAATACCACGGGGAATAGGAGAGGAGATTTTCAGGGGGATCGGCGTTGGAATAGATTTTGACCCACCCCTTAACGCCAAACACCCCAACAATACGCCCGATGGGAATAAGTTGGGGTGTTGTCATAAGCGGACTATCCGCCAGACTAACTTACGCGGCGGCGTTTTTAAGGAGTTGTTGCACGCGGTCAGAGGCCTTGGCACCTTTGCCGAGCCAGTGTTCAATCCGGCTGCGATCCACGGTTAACCGTATTTCTTGGCCGTTAGCGCAAGGATTATAAAAACCTACGCGCTCGATATGCGTACCCGCATCACGGGCATTACGCTTGTCAGTCACGACAATGTGATAAAAAGCGCGCTTTTTGGCGCCAGCACGAGAAAGTCGAATCATTACCATTGAGTCAATACCTTAAACAATTAATTGAGCTACAGACCGCGAACGGCCACGAAGACCGGGCATTCTACTGAAATAGCCGGAAAAGTGAAGTGCTTAACGCAGTTATTTTTTCAAAACCACCGTTATGAGCCAAATCCGGGGGGGAGTTGCCCTTTAAATTGCCGCATCATTTTCTGCAGCCCCCCTTTGCGCATTTGTTTCATCATACGCTCGATCTGGTCAAATTGCTTGAGCAGCCGATTGACATCCTGAACCTGGGTCCCGGAACCGGTCGCAATACGTCGTTTGCGCGAGCCATTGAGAATATCCGGCTTGCGGCGCTCTTTAGGCGTCATGGAGTTGATGATCGCCTCCATGCGCTTTAACTGTTTATCATCCATCTGGTTCATCGCCCCAGCGGGCACATTGCCCATGCCGGGGATCTTATCGAGCAGGCTGCTCATACCGCCCATTTGCTGGACTTGCCGGAATTGATCGCGGAAGTCTTCCAGATCAAAACCACTGCCCTTTTTGAGTTTGGCGGCCAATTTCTCCGCCTTACCCTGATCAAAATGCCGCTGAGCCTCTTCAACCAAACCCAACACATCGCCCATCCCCAAAATACGCGAGGCGATACGATCAGGATAAAACGGCTCCAATGCGCTGATCTTCTCGCCAATACCCAAAAACTTGATCGGTTTGCCGGTGAGAAAACGCACCGATAACGCCGCGCCACCACGTGCGTCACCATCGGTCTTGGTCAGGATCACCCCGGTTAAGGGCAAAGCCTTGGCAAATGCCGCTGCCGTGTTCGCCGCGTCTTGGCCCGTCATGCTATCAACCACAAACAAGGTTTCCACAGGATTGAGTGCCGCATGTAACTGCTGGATCTCCGCCATTAAGGCCTCATCCACGTGCAGGCGACCGGCGGTATCCACTACCAATACATCTTTATGTTGAATACGTGCGGCATGTATCGCCTGTTCAGCAATCTGCACGGGGGTTTGTTGGGCATCGCTGGGAAAAAACGTCGCTCCCGATTGTTCGGCCACGGTCTTGAGCTGAGCGATGGCCGCAGGTCGGTAAACATCACAACTGACCACCATGACGGATTTGTGTTGACGGTCGCGGAGCCAATATGCCAGCTTGCCTACTGTCGTGGTCTTACCGGCGCCTTGCAGGCCTGCCATCAATATCACCGCAGGCGGAGTGACATTTAACATCAAGGCATCATTGGCCTCCCCCATCAGGAGGGTCAATTCATCGTTGACGATTTTTATCAGTGCCTGACCTGGCGTGAGGCTCTTCATAACCTCTTCACCCACCGCTCGCACCCGTATCTGCTCAAGGAAGGCCTTCACTACCGGCAACGCAACATCTGCCTCTAAGAGTGCCATGCGCACTTCACGCAGCGTGTCTTTGATATTATCTTCGGTGAGTCGGCCAACCCCGCGCAAATTGCGTAAGGTTTTGCCCAGTCGTTCGGTTAAGCTGTCAAACATGATAAAATCTCGAAGAAGTAGTGCCTATGGGATGGATTATAACGTGAAGCGGTCACCGCTTGAGAGGGAATTAATTGTATGCGTTGTTACGGCCGCACGACATTCCGCAATGATCTGTGCCTCTACCCCGGGCTTATTATGACTGATGTAAATATTCGGTTGGTGCCGGAGTTTGGCCAGATCCGCCGCCAACAGCATTGGGCAATAGTGGCCGGCACGACGGCATAACTCGATATCGCGGTTGGCAAAGGCGGTTTCCACCATCAACATATCCAAGCTGTCATAACTGTTGAGCACATTCCAGAAGTTATCGTTGCTGGTAGTATCCCCACTGAAAGCAAACACCCCACTGGCAGAAGCAAGCCGATAACCTACACCCGGCACAATATGGTTTACCCGGATCATTTCTAAGGTGCGATTGCCCACCGGCAATATTTGCCCAGGTAACATTTCCACGTAACGCATAACAGGAGTCCGGACATTAGGTAAGCGGGAAAAATCCGGCCAGATAATATTATTGAAGATGTGTTTTTTGAGCGCATCGAGCGTCGCCGTCTCGGCGTAGATACTAATTGGTTCTTTGGTTTGGTCAAACATCGTATCCACCAATAGCGGGATACAGGCGATGTGATCAAGGTGTGAATGGGTAACAAAAATATGGCGAATCTGTGCCATTTCTTGCAGGCTGAGGTCACCCACGCCCGTACCGGCATCGATCAAGATGTCATTATCAATCAATAATGTCGTAGTGCGTAGGTTTGTCCCCACTCCACCACTGCAACCTAATACACGAATTTCCATATTTATCGCATCGAATCCACTGTCATTCCCACCCCGCTATCGGCCAGTGACCTGCCAACCCCACAGCAAGTTAATCAGAATGAGGGACAAGTCTCAAGCAGGACGTGCAAAATCACGGATATATGCCTTCATTCTACACGTCTTTTCCTTCTTCCTCTTGCGAGTTTATCCTGGCTGTGCAGAAGAAACACTCAGCAACAGCAGAAGAAATTAACTAAGACGCTAATGCCTCTTTTGTACCAATGCCGATTGCGTCAGAATAGCCCCATGTTTTTACACACCCTCACTGCTGCTGTTGTCATTAGCATCTACCTTCTGCTTGCCGCCAGCTTATTGTGGCGACTCGTTAGAGGCCATGCAACGCTGGCCGCAAAAACTCCGCTATTGGTATTGGGTTTTGTTGCCATCGCCCTGCATGCATTGATATTGCGACAGAATTTGTATAGCGGGGCCGCCCTGGATGTTAGTTTCTTTACTGCCTTTTCCTTAATTGCCTGGTTGATATCATTGTTGATGTTGATTGCCATCGCCAGCCGCGAACCGGTCGAAAATCTAGGTATTGGCATCCTGCCGATCACGGCGCTCGCGGTGCTATTGCGTTTGCTCAATTCACAACAACATAGTCTGGCCAATACCTTATCTGCCGGTTTGGAGTTCCATATCATGGCCTCAATTACCGCCTATAGCCTGCTGACCATTGCAGCGTTACAGGCGATCATGTTGTACATACAAGATGTGCAGATCCATAACAAACACCCCGGTGGCTTTGTGCGCGCCCTGCCGCCGCTGGAAACCATGGAACGTTTGTTGTTCCGATTGCTGACCTTGGGCTTTATTGTGCTGAGCGTGTCATTAATCAGCGGTGGTTTTTACATCGATAATCTGTTTGAGCAACATCTGGTCCACAAATTTGTTCTCTCCGTCAGCGCCTGGATCCTGTTTGGCACCTTGCTCTGGGGCCGGTGGCGATTTGGTTGGCGCGGTCGAATCGCCATTCGTTGGACCCTCACGGGGTTTATTTTATTGCTGCTTGCCTACTTTGGCAGCAAAATCGTGATTGAACTCATCTTAAAACGCTAGTAACCCTGTGTTAATAGGGGCCTTGACTTGACGTAAGGTCACAACACTCGGTCTAATTACCCCCCCATGACTGACACGGACTTAATACTGCTTGGACGATATCCCGCTTAGCCTACTGTTCGTTGTTCTTGCCTTCCTGCTGCTCGCCTCTGCATATTTCTCAGGCTCAGAAACCAGCCTGATGAGCCTGAACCGCTATCGCCTGCGGCATCTGGCAGAGCAAAAACATCGCGCTGCCGTTATTGCCTTGCGCCTGCTTGAGCAACCGGCACGTCTCATCGGCGTCATTTTATTAGGCAATAATTTTGTCAACATTCTGGCTGCCGCGCTGGCCACGTTGATCGGTCAGCGCCTCTATCCCCACGGTGATCTGGGTGTTCTTGTGGCAACGGTAATACTAACAATCGTGATACTCATCCTCTGTGATGTGACCCCAAAAACCCTCGGTGCCATGAAGCCGGAGCGCTTTGCCTTTCCCGCCGTGTATCTCCTTGAACCGTTATTGAAAATCTTTTATCCGATTGTCTGGTTACTCAATCAGATCACCAAAGGCATACTCAGGCTTATCGGGCTTAATGAAGATCAGCGCTCCAATTTTGATTTGAGTACGGAGGAATTACGCACCGTGGTGAATGAGGCCGCTACCCTGATTCCACAGCGCCATCAGCAAATGTTGCTGAATATTCTTGATCTGGAAAAGGTCACGGTGGATGACATCATGGTACCGCGCAACGAGATCGTTGGTATCGACCTAGAAAAAGACTGGGCGACCATTGTTACCCAGCTAACCGAGAGCCAACATACAAAACTGCCTGTGTATGAAGGCGATATCAATCATATCGTCGGTATGTTGCACCTGCGCCGTGTCCTAAAATTGTTTGAGCGCCCGGATCAGTTCAATAAAGAGACGCTACGGGAAATGGTGCGTGAACCGTATTTTGTTCCGGAAGGTACGCAGTTACAGACCCAGTTGTTCAATTTCCAACGCGAAAAACACCGGATTGCCATGATCGTTGATGAATACGGCGATATTTTAGGTTTGGTGACACTGGAAGATATCCTGGAAGAAATAGTGGGTGAATTCACCACCAACCCAGCAAACACCACGAGTGATATCCACTTGCAAGAAGATGGCAGTTATCTTGTCGATGGTACGGTGAGTATCCGTGAACTGAATCGTTTGCTGACCTGGAACTTACCCACCGACGGCCCCAAGACCTTAAATGGCCTCATCATTGAGTATCTCGAACACATCCCCGACCCCGGCACGAGCCTGCGGCTTGCCGATTACCCCATGGATGTGGTCCAAACTACCCAGAATGCGGTAAAAATGGTGCGAATTGACCCACAATGGCAACAGATTAAACCTCCGTCCGATTTAGCCGAAATCTAAAGGGCAAACATAGACAGTTACTGACTTGAGTTGTACAAGAACATTAAACAGCGTCTATAATTCTCCGATATATATAGGATTTTCTACTTTGGCAGGTCAATACGTGTCTAAACTGACACTCTCATTCAGAGGTAAGGTGCTCAAGGTATTCCCGATCACACAGGGAACCGTGACGATTGGCAGCGATCCGTCCTGCTTTATCCATATCGACAGCCTTGCGGTGGCTCCAACCCACGCAAAAATTGCTACCCATGGTAATGAATCTATCATTACAGCTGTGGAGAACACCGAGGGCGTCTATCTATTTCAAAACAAGATTACGCAGCACCAGCTAAAAGACGGCGACCTGTTGCGGGTGGGTAAACATAATCTGAGCTTCAGTTATGAAGAGCTTAATCACCTGTCAGGTAATGATTCAACTGCCAGCATTGATATCAGTACAGCCAGTGATCATTTGCAGGAATCAGCGACTAAAACACCGGCGAATGCGGTGATCCATAAACAAGGCTGGTTGCAAATTCTCACTGGCCAGAATCTTGGCAAGGCCTTAAGTCTGAATCGTTCGATGACAAATCTGGGTAAACCCGGTGTTGCGACGGCGGTGATAACACGCCGTAATGACGGCTATTTTATTTCCCACCTGGAGGGTAAAGGTTCACCGATGGTCGGTGCTGAAACCATCGGTGAACGCAGTATCAAACTCAAAGAAGGGGATGTTATCCAAATTGGCAATATTAAAATGCAGTTTTATCTCGAATAATTGCACACTGCGCGATTCAGTCTTGTCGGCAATGCGACTAAATATGACTTAACGCCTCAGCCACCGTTTTCACCGCAATAATTTCTAATTCGTCCATACCATTACGCGGTGCATTGGCGGCAGGGATCAAGGCCTTTTTATACCCGTGTTTACGTGCTTCATTGAGGCGTTCCTGACCATTGGGTACCGGACGAATCTCGCCAGCCAACCCTACCTCACCGAATACCACCAGGTCCTGCGGCAACGTTCGATTCTTCAAACTGGAGACAACGGCTAACAAGACGGGTAAATCCGCACCGGTCTCCGTGACGCGTACCCCACCCACCACGTTAGCAAACACATCTTGATCATAAGTGGCAATGCCACCATGCCGATGTAACACCGCCAACAAGATCGCTAACCGATTATGTTCAAATCCTACCGTCACACGCCGTGGATTATTCGCTTGGGTGGTATCAACCAAGGCTTGCACCTCAACCAGCAATGGCCGACTGCCTTCCAACGTCACCATGATCACACTGCCCGGCACCGCCTGTTCATGACGGGATAAAAATATCGCGGAAGGATTGGCGACTTCGCGCAAACCCCGATCCGTCATGGCAAACACACCTAACTCATTGACCGCACCAAAACGATTTTTGATGGCGCGAATTAACCGGTAGCGCTGGCCGGATTCCCCTTCAAAATACAATACCGTATCGACCATGTGTTCGAGGATACGTGGCCCTGCCAGCACACCCTCTTTGGTCACATGGCCGATAAGGAAAACGATTGTGTGTGTTTGTTTGGCAAATCGGACCATCTGTGCGGCACACTCACGCACTTGCGCGACGGCGCCCGGCGCGGATTGCAACTGATCGGTGTACATGGTTTGAATTGAATCGATCACGATAATATTCGGGCGTTCTTGCTGGGCAATCATCAACACCGTTTCCAACTGCGTGGCCGCCAACATCCGCACCTGCACGGGCACAAGCCCGAGACGATGCGCACGCATACTGACTTGCTGCAGCGATTCTTCACCGGTGACATACAATGTTTTCACCTGCGCACTGATGTTTACCACGGTTTGCAGCACCAGGGTTGATTTACCGATGCCCGGATCGCCCCCCAATAAAATCACTGACCCCGGCACCAGGCCACCGCCCAGAACCCGATCGAATTCACCGACCCCGGTGGGCAGGCGTTGGACATCATCCGGCGTTACCGCCGACAGGTCCTGGACTTTATCGAGATCTTTACTCGGTGCAAAGCCGCTGAACCGTGCATTGCCGGTGCGTGCGGACGTATCGATACTTTCAATCACGGTATTCCACGCATTACAATCGGCGCATTGACCCGCCCATTTCGGCGTCTGTGCGCCGCAGGCGGAACATACATAGACTGTTCTGGTTTTTGCCATCGGCCTATTCTAGTCGTGATACACTATGGCGTCATTGGCAGTTTCCGGTTTTGCCGTAAAATTCTTAACGAAATACACCCATGTTAATACTATCTGGCAGGTTCCCATGATTTGGTGGTTCTTCCTACTACTTATCGCCGTATTGCTCTTTCTTGACCTGGGCGTACTGCACCGCAAAGCCCGGGATTTATCCTTATACGAAGCAGTGGCCTTATCCACCTTTTGGATCACGCTGGGTCTGAGTTTTGCCGTGGTGATTTACTTTGTCTATGAATACAAATGGTTCAGCGATTCCATCGATCTGACCATCGACAGCAAAACCGCCGTAACGCAATATCTCACTGCTTATTTAGTTGAGGAATCGCTCAGCCTGGATAACCTGTTTGTTATTGCGCTGATATTTCAAACCTTAAAAATTCCCCTTGGCTACCAACATCGCGTGTTGCTGCTGGGCATTATTGGCGCCATCGTGATGCGCGGTATTTTTATTGTGCTTGGTGTTTTCCTTGCCAATGAAATCAGTTGGATGAACTATGTCTTCGGCTCGATCCTGCTGTTTAGCGCAATAAAATTGCTGCTTGACAGTCAGCAACCGGAATTACATCCGCAACCAGATACTATCCTGCGCATCGCCAAGCGGTTGTTCCCTTATACAGACAACATGGCCAACGGCGATTTCTTTGTGCGTGTGGCAGGGAAACTCACCATGACCCCGCTATTCATTGCATTGTTGATGGTGGAAAGCGCTGACTTGTTATTTGCTGTGGATTCAATCCCGGCAGTGATTGGAATCTCCCGCGACCCATTTATCATTTTCAGTTCCAACGTCTTTGCCATCTTAGGCTTGCGTGCCATCTATTTTCTTCTGGCGGCAGCGATCACTAAATTGCGTTATCTCAGGGCTACCCTTACCCTTATTCTGGGTTTTATCGGTGTCAAAATGTTAATCGCGCATTATTATGAAATCAGTGCGACCACCTCGTTAATTGTGATTGGTACCTTTCTGCTATTGGGCGTGCTGACTTCGCTCATTAATAAACACGAATCGGTCGTGAGCGAGTCACCGGTGGGTATGGCGCGATTAAACGCACTGTATGAATACACCTTTACCAGTCTGCGTCGTGCGATAATCCTGCTGGTTGGCACCACAGTAGTCATTATAGGTATAATCATGCTCATCACCCCCGGCCCGGCTATTGTTGTGATCCCACTAGGCCTGGCGATACTGGCCACGGAATTTGTCTGGGCCAAGCAGCTATTGACTAAATTCAAAGAAAAATTTGTACAGTATCGCAAAGAAACAATGGCGTTTTTTCGACGCAATGACCAGCCGACCGATGACAAGGCTGACAACGACAAATCCAAATAGAGATTCAGACATGAAGCATGGATTCTTGATAATTTGCGCACTATTACTCACAGGCTGTGGCGATGAGTTGGCGATTCAACCCATCTCTGCCTTGGTTGCCCGCCAGTCGAGCACAGTCCAGTTCACTACTACTGCCACCAAGCGTGACATCTATGAACTTACCATCAGCTACTTCCCAAAATATCAACCGCTGGATGCACGTGATCTCACACCAACACTGAAACAAAACCCTGACCATCCCGAGCTCTATCAGATAGATTTACCGAAACTCAGCAGCGGCGAATATCGCCTGATAGTGAAAATGGTGCATTACTGGCGCGTGGCGGATTTCAAAATCATTCGTTCCACACGCATCGATTACCAGGATTTCGTGGTACATAGCCCACTGCCGCAGGATTGCTTTCACTTTGATGATCCCAATCAGGAATTGATGAACTGGACCGTCACGCCGGTTTATCTGGGTTCGCGCGATCAACCCTTTAATGCCAGTAATTGTCCCGGGTTATTTCTTGTCAATCAAAGCTGGCCGATTGCCCTGTCAGAATTAACCAATGGCCGCAGCCTGTTTGTACCGGTCTCAAACAAATGTTTTCCTTCTTCTTCCAGTAATGTCTCGCAAACCAGCTACTGGCACTTTACGCTGCGCTCACCGAATCTTGCCCACCGGGCAGCCTGGCAAAATATTCGCGCTGTTGAATTCCGTATCGCCACCAAGTCGATCGGAGTGGACATCGAACCGCAGATAGATTACCACGCCACTATCAGTCATCCACCTGCGACTACAACCCCCGCGCGATACGCCGCCTATGTTGGCAACTGGCGCGTCATTACCCACCCGGTTAACGTTCCGAAAGATAGTGCGATAAATCAAATCCAGTTACATGTGTATGGCATACCCGAACAAACCGTGCATGAAACAGTGGATTCGATTGTCATTGACGGGATATGCCCGATAAAATAAATACCACAAACAAGCCACTGTGCCGCGCCCATTGTTGTTGCATGAATCTTGACCCATATCAATAAACTCCGTCGCGGATTAGGCATAATGCCCACATTGCGGTTTAACCAATGAGCCAAGGGCATGAATCAACAGATTCGTTTTGATGAAGAGTTATTACGGCGTTATGATATCGCCGGGCCGCGTTATACCTCCTATCCTACTGCTGTGCAGTTCCATCCCGGTTTTGATGCGGCGGCCTATACGGCGGCATTACAACGGCGTGCCCCTGCCGCACCTTTGTCGCTGTATTTCCACATCCCGTTTTGCGACACCGTCTGTTTTTACTGCGGCTGCAACAAAATAGTCACCAAACGCCGGGGAAAGGCGGCGCCCTACCTGTCACGGCTGCACCGTGAGATCGAATTACAAGCGGCCTTGCTGCAAGGCGAACGGCGTGTTGAACAATTGCATTGGGGTGGCGGTACGCCAACCTTCATCAGTCACACTGAAATGCGCGAGTTAATGCGGGTGACGCGCCAGCATTTTCAGTTAGTGGATGATGACCACGGCGAATACGGCATCGAGATCGATCCGCGCGAAGTACAGGCAGATACCTTGGCCGTGCTGCGCGAGATTGGCTTCAATCGCCTTTCCATGGGCGTGCAGGATTTTGATCCACGCGTACAAAAGGCGGTAAACCGTATACAACCCGAGACACAAACCTTTGCGGTACTCAAGCAGGCGCGTGCACTCGGCTTTCGCTCCATCAACATGGATTTAATTTATGGCTTGCCCTTTCAATCAGTCGAAAGTTTTACGATCACCTTGGATAAGATAATTGATGCCAGCCCGGACCGCTTATCAGTGTTTAACTACGCGCACTTACCCGAATTATTTAAACCACAACGCCGGATTAATACCGCTGATTTACCCAGCGCACAAACCAAGTTGGCGATCCTGCAACTGACCATCGACAAACTCACGACGGCAGGTTACGTCTATATCGGTATGGATCACTTCGCCAAACCCGATGATGAACTGGCCATTGCTCAGCGCCAAGGCAAACTGTATCGTAATTTTCAAGGTTATTCGACCCACGCGGATTGTGATCTGATCGGCTTGGGCATCACCTCGATCGGCAGTGTCGCCGGATGTTTTGCGCAGAACAGCAAAACCCTGGAAGACTATTATGCACGCATTGATGCCGGACAACTCGCGGTGTTTCGTGGCATTGAACTCTCCGCCGATGATCGACTGCGTCGTGATGTTATTCTGCGCCTCACCTGTGACTTTTCCCTGGACTTCGCTGTGATTGAACAACGGCATGCGATTAGTTTTGCAGATTATTTTGCGGATAGCTTAGCCCAACTGACCGCCATGCAGGCTGACGGTCTGCTGGTACTCAACAAACAGGGTATTCAGGTCCTGCCTGCCGGTCGATTATTGATACGCAACATCTGCATGGTGTTTGATAAATATTTACAGGGCAAACAACAGCCGCGTTTCTCGAAAGTGATTTAACTGTTCCGATTAAGAAAGGGAATCTTTGATTAGGTATGCAGATGGCCATTTCTAAGCAGAATAAGTGTTTTTACTTCTGTATACGGTGCATGGCTCGTCCCAGGATATAATCGTTGCCATGTGCCCGCTGGATATCGACCGTGTTGATCCCGCAGCTCACCCTCGAGTACAAATATTTCCTCGCCACGAGGATGAGTATGAAAACCTATCCGTGTGCCGGGTACCCATGAAAAAAACATTAGTTGATGAGTACCTTCAAACAGTGGCGCCACTTCCATCCCCTCCGCACCGCCCGGATACCATTCGAGGTCAGTGGGTATCAGAGACTCATCGCGAGTACCGGTATCAAGTTGATCGCGATAAATGAATAACATGGTTCCCTGCGGGCCAGCAGTCAGATGTGTTTCGATACGCCGGGTGATGAAAGTACCGGATGGGTATACTTTTGTCTGTTCGAGCATCTGGCCCTTAAGCACATAGATATCGTTGCGAATATTTGGCTCTAAACGCAGAGTCGTATTTGCCGACAACAAAACCACCTCGACCTTGCGGCTGTCCTCGACAGCGGAGAGCGGAATAATCTCATTAGCTGAACCTGGATCTCGTTTGAGGTCAGCCCACATTATTTCAGTCAAACCAGTTTTATTGCTGTCGATAGGCCCATGGTTAAGAGTTTTTGCCTGGGTCATATTCAATGGTGAACCAAGCAGCCATGTACTCACACCTGCAAGAATATGCAAAAATCGTCGACGTGTTTCAGTTAAAACAGTCATTTCACATCTCCGGTTACGGGATAAATTGCTTGCAGTTCTTTGTCTCAACAAAACTAAAACTATGAATTCTGTTCATAATATGGATCTCTGCTAACTCTCACCACCTATGTCATATAAAATATCGACAACAACTTCTTCCAACTCTTTAGCGAATTCAGCTAATCCATCGTAACGATCAAAAATCTCCCTTGGCCTGATATATCGCACCACGACCGATTTATCCGCCGATTCGACAATAACAAACTTGAGCGGGGCTTCAAGAATGGCTTCAGGATGAATGTCGAGCAACCGCTTCATGTAATCAGGACGAAAAAATAACAGCTGGCGAAGGCCCGCGATCTTAATTCCCTTGCTTGACAATATTTGCTGCGTATTGATCTCATGAACCAAGAGAAAACCGGCCGCTTTGATGGCTTGCTTTATCAGGTCAATGGTATTTTCGAAGACATGTGGCGATGTTAGCGCCACATTTCGATTGGCCTTGTCCTGTTTCAGGCTGGCCATTACATTAACCCTGCTTTTGGAAAATCCAACGCCGTTTCTGCGACTTTGTTAAAGTAGTTAGGAAATATATTGAAGGTAGTCACGGCAACAATTTCCGCAAGTTCCCCATCCGAGTATCCTTTTGCGCGAACCGCCGTGATCTCTTCATCGCTCACATCGCCGTTTTTTTCAATTAACAAACGCGCAAAATTCAAAGCGGCTCCGATTTTTGGATCACTGGCTTTGGATCGTTGGGCGGTTATCAACGTTTCACTGTCAAGACCCAATTTCTTTCCCCGTGCCGTATGTGCAGACAGACAGTACTCGCACTGATTGGCCTGGGCGACAGTGATCGCAAGTAGTTCACGCAGTTCCGGTGTCAACATGCCACGCGAAAGGATAGTATTTACCGATAAATATATTTCCAAAACCACGGGGGAATTCACCATTGCCCGCATCATGTTTGGCACACGCCCTAAATTTGCATGGACGCCATCTAGTAACTCTTTGGCTTTCCCGGTACTCGTCGTTGTTTCAATTAAGCTTAAGCGTGCCATTGGTGTTTCTCCTGAATGTTAAGAAATGGAAAGTAACGCTGCTGCAATTTTCTTGGCTGCCTTGGCCGCATCGGGATTTTGTTCGCGTACTGCGGTGACAATAGCGCCATCCATCAGTAACAAAAAAGTGTTAGCCAGATCTTTTGATTTACGAATGCCCGCCGCAGACAAGATCGACTGCACAATTTTTTGTACCTTATGTTTGTGTTCTGCGGCGGCCTGGTGCGCACTATGATTACCATCAGCCATCTCGATCATCGTGTTGATAAAGGCACAACCACGAAAATCAGCACGGGAAAACCGTTCTGCCAACGCGTCAAAAATTGCGAGCGGACGATCCTCTGCTTTTGGTGCCAGCCGAGACACGGTTTCTTCAAACCAAATCCGCCACCGTTCATCACGGCGTTTCAGGAATTCAAGAACCAGCAACTCTTTTGATTTGAAATGTTTGTAAAACGTCATTTTAGCTACGCCGGATTGCGCAATGATAGTATCCACGCCCACGGCACGTATGCCGTTTTGGTAAAATAGATCACTTGCCACTTCTAAAATCCGGTCACGTGGTACGAGAACTGATAGTTGTGTTTTCATGTTTGACACTATACAGACCTGTCTGTATAGTGTCAACACCTGGTGACCTCCGCTGTCAGTCACCGCTCAGGTGGGGCTTTGCCGCTTCCTAAATGCGGTTAAGTACCTAAATAATCACTATTTTAGGCAACCTCTCGTTAAACATGACCTTATATGTAGGAGATTCAATGAAACATACTAAACAATCTATTCTGGCTTTATCGATTTTTGTCGCTTTCGTAGGTACAACCAGTCCGCAATTCGCACAGGCGGCTAGTCAGAGTGCTAAGGCAAATCCCGTCAAAATTGCTCAAACAGCCACGGGGCTGCGTGATTTATGGATCAGCCATGGCTTCTGGGTGCGCAATGTTGTCTCCGCGACTATTGCCGGTAACACAGCCGCAGCCGCTGCGGCAGAGCAAGAAGCCTTTGCCAATGCTAAGCAGATTGCCGCCGCAATTGAACCCTTCTATGGTAAGGACGCTGCCGACAAATTATTTATCCTGCTGGGTGGCCATTACAGCGCAATAAAACAATACCTACGAGCCACCACCGCGAGTAATCAGGATAAACAAGATGCCGCAAGTAAAGCGTTATCAAGCAATGGTGGAGACATTGCTGTTTTCTTAAGTAATGCCAATCCTAACCTGCCACTGGATACCCTGCGGGGCTTACTGATGGCGCATGGTGGTCACCACATGCAACAGATCCAACAGTTGCATGACAAACAATATGGCGAAGAAACGCAGACGTGGGAAGCAATGAAAAACCACATGTATGGTATTGCTGATGCACTAGCAGCGGCGCTGGCAAAACAATTTCCGGCTAAGTTTTCTTAATTAGTTTAAGGGTGCGCAGTGGCTCTACTACCCACTGCGCACTTTGAACTACCGCTTCGATTATTGGCAAAATAAATTCACCCCACTTGCAGCGCAAGGAGTTAAGGATATGAACACATTACTACACAAAGCCATTTTTATCATCGTATTGTTTATATTGGGGAGTCCTGTCACGCTCGCTAGTGCGCTGATCGATAGTAATGAACTCAAGGCCAAAATTGGCAAGCCCGGCATTGTCATCCTTGATGTAGGTAGTCCATCGCTTGGTGAGTACCTGCAAGGCCACATCCCCGGCGCGATCTACTCAGACTTTAAAATGAAGGATATTTGGCGTGTGACCAATAAGGCTGGCATCATTGAAACACTACCTGATCAAACGCATCTTGAGAAATTGATTGGTTCCCTTGGTATTGACAACACCAGTGAAGTGATAATCGTGCCGTCCGGCGCAAATGCTTCTGATATGGCTATCGCAGCGCGCATATATTGGACATTCAAAATGGCCGGGCACAATCAGGTTTCAATCTTGGACGGCGGCATGATCGCCTACACGGCTGACAAGAACAACCTGCTGGAGCAAGGTGAACCGTTACTGGAAACAAAAACATTCAAGGCCAGAATGCGTAACGACATTGTCGCCACCAAAGACATGGTTAAAGCGGCATTGCATGCCAAGAACATCCAATTGATTGACTTACGTCCTGCCGATTTCTATCTCGGCATTACCCGTAGCAACAAAAACAAAGCAGCAGGCACTATTCCTAGTGCGAAAAACCTACCG
>JAYSTO010000114.1:0-2816 GCA_043719675.1 Gammaproteobacteria bacterium
ATCCTGTCCCACACCGCCCATGCTGGCGCACAATATATCTTGCGCCTGCAAGCACCGGAGATTGCACGGCGCGCGCAACCCGGTAGCTTTGCGCATCTGCAATGCGCCAGCCATTTACCGATGCGCCGGCCGATTTCGATCATGCGCGTGGATCACCACGCGGGCTGGATTGAGTTTCTTTATAAAGTACTCGGCACAGGCACACAATTATTAGCGCAACGCCAGGTCGGCGAAAAGATCAGTGTGATGGGGCCAATTGGTATGCCATTTACGCTGCACCCCGAACGGCGTCGGCCGTTATTGATCGGCGGAGGGGTGGGCATACCACCGATGGTTTTTATTGCGGATCAGTTGCACCGCCAGCACCCCGACTTTATGCCACTGGTAATCATGGGTTCCGAAGTGCCGTTTCCTTTTCACGCCCAACCCTCGCGGATCATGATACCCGGCATTCCTGATGGCGTGATCGCCTGCATGCCCTTGCTCGAAGACTGGCGCATCGCCTCGCGCCTGGCAAGTTTGCAAGACTATCCCGGCTGTTTTACCGGCTATGTCACCGAGCTTGCACGTCACTGGCTCAACGCCTTGGATAAACAACAGCGCGATGAAGTGGAAATATTCAGTTGCGGCCCGCACGCGATGCTTGAAGCCGTTGCCAGACTCGCCCGCGAATTTAATTTACCGTGTCAGGTGTCACTCGAAGAATACATGGCGTGTGCCGTGGGTGGCTGCGCCGGATGCACCGTGCTCGTCCAAACGGATAATGGCCCCTACATGAAACGCGTTTGTGTCGATGGCCCGGTGTTTGATGCGTATCAGGTGTTTAGTAGTTGAGATACTAAATAGCTATTCCGAAATGGTATACATTAACTAAAGTAGCTGATTGCGATGCAGGTCAGGCTGAAGCCCGTCCTATATAACTTAATTTTTATTTTTACAGATTATTTGAAACAAGACTCCTTTATGTTGATCTAACTCTGCCGCTGCCCCAATCGGTTTAAACCCCATCGCTGTATTGCTTTGGAACGTGACATCTCCTTCTGTCATGGGCTTGGCATAAACTTTTAGTTGAGTGTCTTGAATACGACTACCTTTACAATCTATTTCATACAAAGATGTCGAGGATCCAACATCGGTGCTGCCCATGCTTAAAACCTTGGTATAATTTTCCTTCGTATTAACGATTGCTGTTTTATCGTAGAAACGCTTCGCCATTTTTTTACTTTCTTGTGTATGGTAATGAACCCACTCTGCCGCATTGGCGACCGACACAACAAAGAAAAAACTTATACTTGCTATAACCAATTTCGCTTCAGTTCTCATGACTTTCTCTCTAATATGTGAAAAAAGTTGTATATAAAACGGGGTTCAGAAATATTATTTATTGAACCGAACCAAGAATATCGCTTACCAGCTGATCAGCGCAGATACGGGAAGCGGTCTGAATCAATTCTTTTGCCCGTGCGCCATTGTTAGCCTCGAACTCAGTGACATCAATGGTTAATTTGGTGTTAGATTCCCTATTGATATCACAGTGGTTATGCCAGAGTATTCTGCCGTCTTTGGGGTCGATCATCCGGGCATGAACACCAAAAGGTACAAATTGGTATGTTTTCCAGTTGAACGGTTGGTAAGACATCATATATCCGCCCGCCATGTTTATTTCCAGTACAAGGCCCGTCGTGTAGCGTGATCGATATTGTGAGAACTCATCCTTGATCGGCAATGGTTCCACGGCAGTTACCAACGAAATATTGGTTAAACGGCCTCGTGCGCGTAATTGTTCGGTTATGCGAGTTGCTACCAATAGCGTGGGATCGGGGTAGGCGTATTTGCGTACTAACTCAGCACCAGTAGGCAAATTTTGCGAAGCGGTTGACGAGGCAATCAGTCCCATACCCGCCACCTGTGCAGGTGTCTGGATATTGAATCCAAGTGAATAACGCACCACATTTATTACTGGGGCTTTACGAATAGCGGAACGATCCTGTTCGGATAAATTGACGTTAGAGCTGGCACACGCACCCAGACTTATTAACAATACGGTCACTATGAACCGTCTACCAATATGCTGCAAAGTTCTATAGTTCATTTCTTAATCCTTTGTAATAGAGTATTTTGGGAAGTATAACTCCCCTTTTCCTAAAATCCACTGACCATTGCTCTCGACAGAATAGCCCTTCATCCCGTCACTTTATTCAGCCACCTTTCCTGTTGTTTCCTCATTTGATTTTCCTAATCGAATAACCCTGTCGGAGGCGTATGTCCTTGGGGTAACCAGGTGTTTTAGTTATTGCGCAACGTAGACCAGTGGCCCCTATGTCCGGCAAACACCGATTAAAGTCTTAGTAACCACTTGCCGACAATACGTGTTCCCGGCGCATTACCGCGCCACGTTGAATTGATCTGTTATACGGCGAGAGGTGGTCACGCAGGCACGCAACAAATCAGCAACCAGGATGCCATTGATAGTTCGCATGTGGCCCAAGGCACCGGGTTTGAGTATCAAATTTGTGTCGCTGGTGAGTACGATTTTGTTCCTCCCTTGGCGGCAATGATCGTCTACCGGGTAAAAATACAGGACGAGCAAATGCAGATGAATGTGCAAGAAGAAGGCACGCTTTCAGGTCGTTGCGTGGCGTTGATCAGCCCGACGGCGATCCTCGCCTTTGCTTACGCATCGTTAACTTCCTTTGCGCACGCAGGCAGCCGTTCAGTAATACCGTGGAACTTTTTTCCAGTGCCGAGCACAGACACTTATCCATGGCGCTTAATGCCATGATGCAACACCTTGCCCTTACCCTGGGCGAAAAAGA
>JAYSTO010000115.1:0-17686 GCA_043719675.1 Gammaproteobacteria bacterium
TTACTGCCAGTTTAACCCCCGATTCATTTGCTTGAATTGCGCCTTGAGGAATTCCATCTGGTCGGCCAGGATGCGCCGGTTTCGCAGGACTAAATACTCGGCAAGGTTTGGTACAAAAGGAACCGCCAGCAGCGGCATACGCGCCTCTTCCGGGGTGCGGCCACCTTTGTGGGCATTACAACGCCGGCAGGCCGCCACCACATTGGCCCAGTTGTCGCGGCCACCGCGTGACAGCGGCAGCACATGATCCCGGGTGAGTTCCGCATCGGCATTCTGATGACCGCAATACAAACACAGGTGGCTGTCACGCCGAAATAGCTCACGATTGGTTAAGGGGGGGATATGGCGCTGCTGGGTATGCTTATCTTCACCACGCACCGCAATGATGGAATTAATTTGCACGATGGTCTGCTCACCGGTGAGCCGTGATACACCACCGTGCAGGGAAAACATATTCTCGCCCGCCGTCCATGCCACCATGTCGCGGGCATAGAGGCAAACCGCATCTTGCCACGGTAACCATTTTACCGGCTGGCCAGTTACATCTAAACGCAATATCAACGGCAATGACATAGCAATTTAATCTACACTATAAAAGTTGAGCGGTTTTAACGGGCTTTTGCAGCACTGTCTATGATCTCATGCATACCATATTCTGTTTATGTGACTTCAGCAACGGCAGCCAGGCATTTTTTCACGGGTGCAAAGCTGCGTCGGTGAATGGGTGTGACACCCAGCCGGATCAAAGCGGCCCGATGTGCCGCTGTGGGATAACCTTTGTGGGTTGCCAGACCATAACCGGGATAGACAGCATCCAACGTCACCATTTCCGCATCGCGATAAACCTTGGCTAATATTGAAGCAGCGCTAATCGCCGCCACCGTTGCGTCACCACGGACAATGGCTTGCACCGGGCACGGCAGGTGGGGACATTGATTACCATCAACGTAGGCATAGTCAGGCTGCGGGCTCAATGCCAGTACTGCTCTACGCATTGCTAACAGGCTGGCTTGGAGGATATTCAGTTCGTCAATCTCTACTACCTCTGCCCGGCCCACCGCCCATGCCAGCGCCTTTGCACGTATCTCCACAGCCAGCCGCTCGCGACTGGCAGGTGTAAGTACCTTGGAATCGGCAAGGCCCGTAATAGGTTGGTGAGGGTCGAGGATCACTGCTGCGGCAATGACCGGCCCGGCAAGTGGGCCGCGCCCTGCCTCATCGACACCGGCGAGTTTCATGTCCACCTGATTAAAATGTAAAAATACTTGATCGTTCAAACCACTGTCCTCGCCTATCACATCAGCATAGCGGTAAAAGTGTTAAATAACCAGCGTTACTCATTGATTTTAAAGGACAACAATGAGATTATGCAAAACACAACGTAACCAAGTCACATAAACAACAGTCCCACCAAACATTACATGCAGATACTACGAACAGCCGTCGTCGGCGTGGGCTACCTCGGTCGCTTCCATGCGCAAAAATACCAAAAACTCACGCAGTGCAAACTCATCGCGGTATGCGATGCCAATCGTACAACGGTCGATAAGGTCGCCGCAGAATTACAGGTCACCGCCACAACCGATTATCATTCCCTGTTAAACGAGATTGACGCAGTGAGCATTGTCGTCCCCACCCAAAAACATTTTGCCATCGCTCGAGATTGCCTTGCCGCCGGTAAACATGTGTTATTGGAAAAACCAATGACTACCACGGTGGCCGAGGCGAAAGAATTAGTGGCATTGGCGAAGGCGAAGAATGTTATTTTGCAAATTGGTCATCTCGAACGCTTCAATCCGGCCATTCTTGCCCTTGAAAATATTATTCAACAGCCGATGTTCATTGAATCAGCGCGTGTTGCCCCGTTTAATCCACGCGGCGCCGATGTGAGCGTGGTCATGGATCTGATGATTCATGACATTGACATCATCCTGGAAATGGTAAATTCTCCGCTGATACACACTGATGCCAAAGGTGTGGCGGTATTGTCGAAGGATTTTGATATCGTCAATGCACGCCTGCAATTTGCCAATGGCTGCGTTGCCAATGTGACCGCCAGCCGTGCCGGCAGAAAAAGCGAACGCAAGATGCGTATCTTTCAACGCGATGCCTACATCAGTATTGATTTTCAAAATAAAAAACTCGGTGTCCACCGCAAGGGCACCGGCGAAATGTTTCCCGGTGTCGCCAATATCGACAGTGAAGAACAGACCTTTGACCAGGGTGATGCGCTCTTTACCGAGATACAATCCTTTGTGGAATGTATCACACAGAAAAAACGCCCGGTCGTCAGTGGCGAAGATGGCCTGCGCGCATTAGACACGGCATTGGCTATTACCAGCATTCTCTCCAACAACCCCAATTAAACGAAGGAACTGATCATGATCCCAATGGTTGATCTCAAGCTACAATATCAGCTGCTCAAAACGGAGTTTGATCAACAATTGCAACAGGTCTTTGCGGCAACCCAATTCATTCTTGGCCCCAACGTCTCCGCTTTCGAAAATGAAGCAGCCAGTTATTTAAAAACAAAACATGCCTTGAGTTGCGCCTCAGGTACTGACGCTTTACATCTGGCCCTGCGTGCCGCTGGCGTCAAGGCCGGCGACGAAGTCATTACCTCTACCTTCACCTTCATCGCCACGGCTGAGGCCATCTGTTACGTTGGTGCAATACCGGTGTTTGTTGATATTGATCCACGTACCTTTAACCTCGATCCTGAGCTGGTGGCACACGCCATCAATGACCGCACACGCGCCATTATCCCGGTGCATTTGTTTGGTCAACCCGCCGATATGCCCGCGCTTCAGGCGCTTGCGGAAAAACATGACTTACTCATCATTGAAGATTGTGCGCAATCCTTTGGCGCCGACATCAAGGGCAAGATGACCGGTAATTTTGGTATCGCCGGTTGCCACAGTTTTTTTCCCAGCAAAAACCTGGGCTGTTTCGGCGATGGTGGTATGATTACCACCGATAATGACGCGATAGCCGCCTCGATCAAAGTACTGCGCAATCATGGCAGTCAACAACGTTATCACCATGATGTCATCGGCTATAACAGCCGCCTTGATGAAATTCAGGCCGCCATCTTACGCGTCAAATTAAAACACATCGAACGCTTCAATAAAGAACGGCAGCGCGTTGCACACGCCTATACGCAACAATTGGCCAATGACGTGATCACGCCGATGGAAGATAAGATCGGCACCCACGTCTACCATCAGTACACCATCCTGACAAAAAAACGGGACGCGATCATGCAAAAACTCACTGCCAGCCACATTGCTAATGCTATTTACTACCCTATCCCCCTGCATCGACAAAAAGTTTTTCAAGCGGATTATGCGGATATCAGCCTGCCAATCTCAGAACAAGTGGCAAGCCAGTGTTTGTCATTACCGATTTACCCTGAACTGAACGATGATCAGATCAAAACTATCGTGTCGACCATCCACTCCGCCTTGTAAACGTGAAACCACAACGTATCATGATCATCGCCGGAGAAGCCTCCGGTGATCTGCATGCGGCAAAACTGGTTCATGCTGTCCAGGCGATAAACCCGCAGATCAGTTTTTTTGGTATTGGCGGCAGCAACATGCGGGCTGCCGGGGTGAACACTTTGGTCGATGCACGCGACATGGCCGTGGTCGGCCTTGTGGAAATCTGGGCACAGCGCAAGGTGATCTTTGGCGCATTGGCGACGATGCGGCGTATCCTCAAGGAAAACCCGCCTGAACTACTAATTCTGGTTGACTATCCGGAGTTTAATCTGCGACTGGCGAAAACTGCCAAGCAATGTGGCGTTAAAGTTTTATACTACATCAGCCCACAAGTGTGGGCGTGGCGGCAACACCGGGTCAATACTATCCGTGGCCGTGTTGATCACATGGCAGTGGTGTTTCCGTTCGAGGCCGCGTTTTATCAACAGCATAACGTGCCCGTCACGTTTGTCGGTCACCCGCTGGTGGATGAAGTCAACGCCAGCAATGATCAAACGAGCTTGCGTCATCAGTTTGGTATTGATACAGACAAACCGGTGGTGGGTTTGTTTCCCGGCAGCCGCCATAGTGAAATCAAACGGTTGTTTCCTATCATTCTCGCCAGTGCAAAACTACTACATCAACGTTATCCTCACGTGCAATTTCTGCTGCCGATCGCGCCGACACTCAATCAAAACGATCTGCAACCGTATCTGCACGGCTACACAGAATTAAATATCCGCCCCGTTACTGAGCGTACTTATGATGTAATTCATGCCTGTGATGCCATAGTTACCGTGTCAGGAACAGTGACGCTTGAAATTGCCTTGCTCGGTACGCCAATGGTTATCATTAACCGTGTAGCCTGGCTCACGTATACTGTCGTGCGGCGCATGCTGAAAATTTCACATATTGGCTTGTGTAATATTGTCGCGAATAAACGTATTGTGCCAGAGCTTATCCAGAATGAAGCAACGCCGAATAACATCTGTGCCGCAGTGGAAAAACTGCTGTTTGATAAACCCTATCGTCAACAAATGATCGCAGACCTGGCGACCATTGAAAAAAAGCTCGGCGAACCGGGTGGTATTAACAATGTGGCAAAACTCGCGATCTCAATGCTTGCCGATAAATGATTTTTAACGAATAATTCCGCGCTTTGCTTCTTCAATAAAGTCCAACATTAACTTAACTTCCGGATGTGCATATGCCAGTTGCTTTAATTGAATTTTTGCTTCCTCTAACGTCAACCCTGCACGATAGATAAGCTTATAAGCATCCCGCAGGGCCTGTTGGGTTTCTTTAGTAAAGTTACGGCGCTTTATTCCTTCGTTATTCAAGCCGTGGGGTGCAGCCGGGTTGCCATTGACCATCAAAAACGGGGGGACATCTTTACTGATGGCGCTCCCCATCCCGGTAAATGCATGCTGGCCGATCGAACAAAACTGATGGACCAAAGTAAAACCGCCTAAAATAACATGGTCGTCGATCCGCACGTGGCCCGCAATCGATGCTGAATTGGCGAAAATAGTATTATTCCCCACCACGCAATCATGTGCGATATGAATATAGGCCATGAGCCAGTTGTCATTGCCGATCCGTGTAACACCGCCGCCATCGGATGTCCCACGATTGATCGTGGCGAATTCGCGGATCGTATTCCGATCCCCGATCTCCAGGCTGGAATTCTCACCATGAAACTTCTTGTCTTGTGGAATCTCGCCGACGGATGCAAATTGAAAGATGCGGTTATCTTTGCCGATCCTGGTCGGCCCGTTAATCACGACATGCGGGCCGATCCATGTCCCATCGTCAATCTCTACCTGCGGGCCAATGACACTAAAAGGCCCGATACTGACCTCGTTACCAATACGTGCTGAAGAATCGACTACTGCACGCGCATCAACACTCATTGCGCTGCCCGCTCCGCGCACATGATATCCGCCTCGCACACCACGTTACCATCAACCGTCGCGCAACCGGTAAATTTCCATATTCCACGCATGCGTTTGATATAACGTACTTCCAGGCGCAATTGATCACCAGGTTCAACCGGCAGTTTAAAGCGCGCATTATCAATGCCGACAAAATAATACAACGTGTTTTTATCCGGAATACGACCCACTGTTTTGAAGGCAAGAATCCCGGTGGCCTGCGCCAAGGCCTCAAGGATCAAAACCCCTGGCATCACCGGCCGCTGTGGGAAATGGCCGGCAAAATACGGTTCATTAAATGACACATTTTTTATACCGATCAAATGCGATTCAGGCACATACTCCAGAACCCGATCAATTAATAAAAACGGGTATCGATGCGGCAGATGTTGTAAAATTTCGTGAATATCCAGTGAATTCAAGACACACTACCTTTTATTTTGACGTCAGTTGTTTTTCCAGTTTACGAACACGCTGCATTATTTCATCCAGTTGCTTGATACGTACACAGATGCGGTGCCAATGATAGGTCTCTTCGCTGGGAATGCCGGACGAATAACTGCCGGGCTGGTCAATGTCCTTGGCAATAAACGACATCCCGGTGATTGTAACACGGTCCACAATGCGAAGATGCCCGGCAATACCCACCATGCCGCCAATCAGGCAATGTTTCCCCACATGAGTGCTTCCCGCAATACCCACCTTCGCGGCCATGACGGTATGATCACCCACGTGCACGTTATGAGCGATTTGTATCTGGTTATCTAACTTAACACCATCACCAATGATAGTGTCATCAATAGCACCACGATCAATGGACGTGCAGGCACCGATCTCGACATCCTCGCCGATCACCACCGTGCCAAGTTGTGGAATTTTAATCCAACGCCCGTTATCCAACGCTTGGCCGAATCCATCGGCACCAATCACAACACCAGGGTGAATCAAGCTTCGCTTACCGATACGAACCGCGTGGCAAATGGTCACGTTGGCGACCAACCGGACATCTTCAGCTAAAAATGCGTTTTTACCCACCGTGCAATTCGGGCCGACATACACGCCCTTCTCAAGAGTTGCGCCCGCCTCGATCACCGCGTTTGCGCCCACGATGGTGTCCGGGTGGATACGGCAGCTGGTATCAATTACCGCACTGGGGTGATGAAAAGGTGAAAATGCAGGCGCCGGATTAAGTAACTGGGCTATCTTGGCATAGGTAACATGCGGATTCTTGACCACCAGCGCCGTCACCGGACAATCCTGCACATACGCCTGTGTAACAATTACCGCCGTGGCATGGGTAGTCAGTAAATCCTGTTTGTAGGCGTTACTGGCAAAAAAGCTGATTTGGCCCGGCTTGGCGTGTACCAATGTTGCAACAGAGTTGATAAGACAATTCTTATCTCCAATAATCGCCCCATCCACATGCTCTGCAAGCTTTGCTAATTGGATTTCCACAACCATTATCCTGTGCTATTAATTCGCCGATTCTGCTGGAGATTTTACTCCCGGTTTGTCGATTTTGTGCATCTGCTTTAATCGCTCCAGTATTTTATCAGTAACATCAATACGCTTACTGCTATATAGAACGTTATCGCGCAGAATTAGGTCGAAATGCTCCTCTTTGGCAATATCCACCGTGGTTCTATCGATGAGCTTTTGCAGTTTGTTAATTTCATCATTGCGCCGTAAATTAAAGTCTTCAATAAATTCCTCTCGAGCCCGTTTGATATCACGCTTGAGTGACTGAATCGACCGCTCATACTTTTTACGTAATGCGTCAGACATGATGCTTGCGTCACGCGCCTGTTCCTCATCGAGACGTTTTAATTCATTTTGCATTTCAACTATTTTCTGATCGCGTGGCGCAAACTCACTTTCCAGTTTTTTACGTGCCGCCTCGGCTTGTGGTGCGTCCTTTAACACAATGGACGTGTCGACATAACCAATTTTTATATCTTGCGCATTAACAGAAAAGGCAAGTGAAATCATGGTCATAAACAACACTAAATTCTGTTTACTGTTCATCTTTATGATGTCTCCATTGGTTTAAAAAGCAGAACCCAGTGTAAATTGGAATTTTGATGTGTCATCACCTTCTTTTGCGTTACCCGGCTCAGCAAAGCTGAAGCGCAGCGCGCCAACAGGAGTCAGCCAAAGCAGGCCAACGCCCACAGAATAACGCAGTTTACCCAAATCTATATTCTGGTCCTTACCGTACACATACCCTGCATCCAAAAACACACTCAGCCGGGTCGACTTTTCCCGTTCTGAAAATGGATTCGGTAAATATAATTCCAGATTTGTAACAACGCGCTTGTCACCACCCAGCGGATTATTTTTCAAGTCTTTTGGGCCAAGACTGTTGCCGTCATAACCACGCACCGAGCGACTACCACCGGCAAAGTAATTTTTAAACGGTGGTAATTGATCAAGATCACCATAACCCGCACCATAATCTAACTCAAGGTTATACGATAAGCTATATTCACCCCCCATTGGGAAATATTGAGTGTATTTCGCGCCCAATTTATAGTATTCCAAATCGCTGCCTGGCACCGTTGCCTCCACACCTAATCGAAATGATTTACCCTCATTGGCAAAGATTGCACGATTGCGCGTGTCATACAGCCAGTTACTGGTAAGAAACAGTGTGTTATAAGTATCGCCGTGCGCCGCAACAAAATCCAATATCTCACCTGCCGAATTAGTGACAGACGTTACCAATTCATTATTTTCGAAACCAGCCCCTAATGAATAATTCGTGAATTCACCACTGGGAATACCGTAACTAAGCGAAGTACCGGCGGTATTGATAACATAATTACTGACGTTGGCCGCCTCCGCATCGACCTTACGTGAATAAATAGAGAAGCTCCGGCTTACACCTTCATCCGTTACATAGGGGTCACGAATGGTAAAATTATAATTTTTGGTTACCTGGCTATTATCAATAGTAATCGCAACATAATCCCCCGTACCCATAAAATTTTCCTGGGCAATCGAGAAGTTGAGAGTAACGCCCTGAGTATCCGAGAACCCAATACCAGCCGTTAAATTTCCCGTGGGTCGTTCAGTAACGGAAATATTCAGATCGACCTGATCCTGAGCACCCGGAACAGGTGGTGTATCAATCGCAACTTCCTGAAAAAACCCGGTACGATCAAGCCGTTGTTTCGACAAGGCGATCTGTTTTGAAGACATCCAGTCCGATTCCTGCTGTCTTATTTCCCGACGAATAACCTCGTCTTTGGTTTTTGTGTTGCCACCGATATTGATGCGTCTGACATAGGTCCGGCGACCTGGGTCAACAAACACAGTAAGCGCAACGGTGTTGGAGTCATCATCAATTGAGGGGGAGATGTTGACATTTGCAAACGGATAGCCCAATTCCGCCAATTTATCGGTAATATTTTTTCGCGTTTCGATGATAGTCTTGCGCGAAAATACACTGTTCTTTTTAATTAACACGAGATTTTCGTATTCATTTTCTTTTAATAACAAATTACCTGCAAGTTTTACCTCGCGCACCAGATATGACTTGCCTTCAGTAATATTAATCGTGACATAGACTTCATCTTTATTAGGCGAAAGTGCGACCTGCGTGGAATCAATGCTAAAGTTTGCATAGCCACGATCCATATAGTATGAACGTAAGCTCTCAAGATCACCGGCAAGTACCTGCCTGGAAAAACTCTTGCGGCCACCAAAAAAGCCAGTGCTTGCAGAATCGATATAAGTCCGCAATTTTTCATAGGCAAAGGCCGTGTTGCCGACGATATTAACCGCATAAACATCCGCCTCATCACCTTCAGCAATAACAATGGAAACCGCAACACGATTACGTTCTTGTTGATCGGCGGTGGTCGACACCCTCACTGCATACTTGCCAAGACTATAATATTGCCGTTTGAGTTCTTGTTCGATACTATCCAATATCGCCCGATCAAAAATGCGTCCTTCAACAATTCCTAAATCTTTTAAGGATTTCATCAATTGATCGCTCGGGATATCTGAGTTTCCCGAAATTTTTACCTCGGATATGGCTGGACGTTCTGCAACGAATATTACCAGCACATCACCTTCACGCTCAATTCGTACGTCCTTGAAGAAGCCGGTTTGATAAAGCGCGTGAATAGCACGTGTCGTATCTTCGTCCGAGATTTTTTCGCCCACCTTGATCGGCAGGTAATTAAATACCGTACCAAGCGATATACGTTGCAGTCCTTCCAGGCGAATATCTTTTACTACAAAAGGGGCGAATGCAGATGCATTTGCCGTGTAGACAAACGGCGCTAATAAGTAAAAATATTTGTTCATTGCAAATTATATCCAGGCACTACCATGCGCATAATGTCATTGTAAAAGGCCAGCCCCATCAAGGCGAATAACAAGGCCATCCCCAGTTTTTGCCCGAACAGTTCCACGGCTTCAGACACGGGTTTACCCGTAATTTTTTCAATTAAAAAAAACAATAAATGACCGCCGTCCAGCACGGGGATCGGCAATAAGTTCATGATACCCAGACTGATACTGATGACCGCAAGGAATTTCAGGAAACTTTCATAGCCATGGCTCGCCGCCTGGCCCGCTGCACTGGCAATCTGGATAACACTACCCACATTCCGCACGGAAAACTCTAATGTGACGATCTTCCAGAGTAACTGTAAGTTCAGGATGGTCATCTCACCTGTTCGTTCAATGGCGCGAGTAAATCCCTGCCATACAGGCAGTGAGTAGGTTATTGAGTGTGATTTAAGGATATCCAGATTCTTTGTATCTGTTGGCTCAGCAGGGCGCATACCAATACGTGCCAGGGCCTTGCCGTTTTCTACAGCAACATAATTAGTCACCGTAACGGTATTAACAATTCCATTCCGTTCATAGGTAATCACGATCGGTTTATCGTGATGCATTTGTAAATAATCACTGATATCACGAAAATCATTGATAACGTAATCATTTAACTTGACGAGCTTATCACCTTGTTGCAATCCCGATTTTGCCGCAGGTGTATCTGCAACAACACTACCAACAATCGGCGGTATCGGTACTTGGTATGGGATAAAGCCAATCGTTTTTAATGGCGTGCTCAGATCGCGGTTAAGATTAATACCCTTCAGCGATAAGGTAAATGTACTGGTGCTGTTTGATTTGTCTTTAGTTTCAATTATCAGATCCGTTTGATTGACCATGGCAGGCAGGACATTTAAAAATACCTCCTCCCAGCTTGGTGTTATTTTACCGCCAATACGGATGATCTCGGTATCCGGGAGCAAACCCGCACGCGCCGCCGGTGTATCCGGTAATACTTCGCCGATAATGGGTTTAAGCCCCGCCACACCGATGAGGTGCAGCGCCCAGTAGGCAAAAATGGCAAAAATAAAATTGAACACCGGTCCGGCTGCAACGATCAGCGTTCGTTTCCAGATCGGCTGCCGGTTAAATGCACGTGGCCGATCGACATCAGCAACCTCACCTTCACGTTCATCCAGCATCTTGACATAACCGCCCAACGGGATACTGGCAATGACATATTCAGTCTGATCAGGACCCGCACGTTTAATCAGCAAGGGACGGCCAAAGCCGATGGAAAAACGCAGCACTTTGACACCTAATTTCTTGGCGACCCAGAAATGTCCGAATTCATGTATCGCTACCAGTAAACTGATAGCAACAATAAACATCACCACTGTATATAGAACTTCGGTCATTGATTAGGAAACTCCTGTTTTTTTACTGTATGTATGGATATATTCATTCGCTTGCCACCGTGCCTGCTCATCAGCCTCAAGAATAACCGCCAGATTCGCCGCCACTGCCGTGGTAATTTTCGCCAGTACATATTCAACCGTTTGAAAAATCGCGGTAAATAAAATTCGCCGCTCCAGAAATGCCTGCACCGCCACTTCATTTGCGGCGTTGAGTATTGCCGGTGCCGTACCACCAAGCTGTGCCGTTTCCTGCGCCAAACGCAAACACGGATAGCGATTAAAATCAGGTCTGGAAAACTCCAGCTTCGCAACATCACACAGGTTTAATTCTTTCACACCGGAGGTCATTCGTTGCGGCCAGGCCAAGGCATACGCAATCGGCGTGCGCATGTCGGGTTGGCCCAGTTGCGCCAAAATCGAACCATCAATGTATTCAACCATGGAATGTACAATACTTTGCGGATGAATCACCACCTCAATCGCCGCAGGAGCAACATTAAATAACCAACATGCCTCAATGATCTCAAGGCCTTTATTCATCATGGTGGCGGAATCAACGGATATTTTCTTGCCCATATTCCAATTCGGGTGGGCGATGGCCTGTTCAGGCGTAACACTGGCGAGTTTATCAATCGCGAGGGTTCGAAACGGGCCGCCGGAACCGGTTAAAAGAATTCGCTTGATACCCAAGCCGGGATCATGTGTTGCATAATTTACCGGTAAACATTGAAAGATTGCATTGTGTTCACTATCAATCGGCAATAATTCGGCGCCGGATTGCCGTACTTCATTCATGAACACACTGCCGGACATCACCAGGGCTTCTTTATTTGCCAATAGAATGCGTTTACCCGCTCGTGCCGCCGCAAGCGTCGCCGTCAGTCCGGCAGCACCGACGATCGCCGCCATCACATAATCAGTTTGTTGATGGGTAGCGACATCGACCAGGCCTTGTTCGCCGGAAAGCACTTCCACGTCCGGGCATGAGTTTTTCAACAACTGGCGTAACCGCTCTGCCGCAGTTGCATCCACCATCACCGCAAACCGCGGCTGATGCGCTATACACTGCGCGGCCAAACGCTCAACCTGCGAATGCGCCGTCAAGGCAACAACATAAAATTTTTCACGATGCCGCGCAATAACATCAAGTGTGTTAACACCGATGCTGCCGGTGGCCCCCAGAATGGTTATTCCCTTCATGGCAGCCCCGTGAGCATGAGGCCCAATAAAAAAACCGGTGCTGCCGCTGTCAGACTATCTATCCGATCCATGATGCCACCGTGGCCTGGCAAAAGCTGGCCGCTGTCTTTGATCCCAGCCCGGCGTTTAAACATACTTTCCGTTAAATCACCAAGAATAGAAAAGAACACCGTGATTAAACAAATCATCAGAAGCAAAAGTTGTTGGTGAATATCGAATTTAAGCATGGTGCTTACGATCAACACCGTAATACTGATCGCAACAATGGCACCGGCGACCCCTTCCCATGTTTTACCAGGACTCACGTGGGCCGCCAGTTTGTGTTTACCAAATTTACGTCCGACAAAATACGCCGCGCTGTCCGCGATCCAGATCAGGACTAACAACATGAACACCATTATTGGACCTTGTGTGTAATTATCACGAAGACCAACCAGTCCAACAAATGTTCCAAGCAGAATAATAAAGCCCACCAATCCCGTACCAACCTCCACTCGGCGCAAACCAGTGAGTGCTATTAATGGTGTCTGTTCACGATTAAAATACGTAATCCATGCAAAACTGATTAACCACCAGATGCCGCTGCCTATCACAATGGGCAATAAAAATTGAGTATCAACACGTAACAACCAGCTTGTTAAAGCCAGCAGCAATGCCAACATCAGGCAGTAACCAATTCGCCAAACAGGATGATGAATACCTGCGATACGCGACCACTCCCAGGCGCCTAACAATAAAATGCCACTGAGTACCACGGTAAATACCGTGTGTGGCAAGCTTAATACGGCCCAAATGACTATAGGCAACAGGATCAATGCCGTTATCAGCCGTTGTTTAAGCACGGTTACGTTGTTCCTTCTGGATAATCTGCTCGCCGGTATGGCCAAAACGACGTTGCCGCAGCGCAAATGATTGCAGTGCAGCAGCAAAGGCTTGTTGATCGAAGTCAGGCCAGAGCACATCGGTAAAATACAATTCAGTATAAGCGAGTTGCCAAATCAGGAAATTACTGATGCGTTGTTCCCCACCCGTACGTATAAACAAATCAGGTTCAGGCAAATCGCTCATCGACAAGTGTTGGGTGATTATTGCTTCAGTAATCGCGTCCGGTGCAAGTTTGTTGTCGGCGACTTGTGTGGCGATTTTTTGCATGGCCTGGGTGACATCCCATTTACCACCATAATTGGCGGCAATGTTCAGCACCAGGCCTTTGTTATTGGCGGTTAAGGACATCGCCTCACGAATGCGTTGTTGTAATTTTACCGGGAACGAACCAAGTTCGCCGATGACACGCAGTTGAACATTACTATTGTGTAATTTATTTACCTCGCGTTCCAACGCGGTAATGAATAAATCCAGCAGCAGGCCGACTTCTTTTTTCGGACGCCGCCAGTTTTCACTGGAGAAAGCGAATAATGTGAGTGCCTGTACACCGATTTCGCCGCACATCTGCACGACATTACGCACTGCTTCAACCCCCGCCTTATGCCCGGCAAAGCGCGCTGAACCGCGTCGCTCCGCCCAACGTCCATTACCATCCATGATAATGGCAACATGTTGCGGGATCTTATCGGCAGGAATATCGGGTTTAAAACTACTTGTTTCTGACATTACCTAGTCACCTCAGCATGCTACTTCAAGGGTGCCGCAGCAGCCTGCTTTATCAGGGAAAACTGCGACTGTGTTTGACACACCCGATAAGAAATAAATTATATTTCCATCATGTCCTTTTCTTTTGCTGCCAGGACTTTATCAACCTCTGCTATGTATTTGTCAGTAAGCTTTTGAATTTCTTCCTGTGAACGGCGTTCGTCGTCTTCGGTGATGTCCTTTTCTTTTAACAATTCTTTAATATCACCCAATACATCGCGGCGTACATTCCGGATCGATACCTTGGCGGCCTCAGCTTCATGTTTGACAATCTTAATCAAATCGCGGCGCCGCTCTTCGGTTAAGGCCGGCATCGGTACACGAATCACTTCACCTGCACTGACCGGATTCAAACCTAAATTCGCATTAAGAATTGCCTTCTCGATTGTCGCGGTCATCTTCTTTTCCCACGGCGCAACCGTCAGGGTTCGCGCATCAGAGGCGGTGACATTCGCAACCCGGTTCAGTGGTGTTTCTGTACCGTAATAGTCAACTTTCACCTGCTCCAGTAAGCTGGGATGAGCGCGACCGGTACGTACTTTGGTTAATTCGGCACGCAACGAGTCAATGCTTTTTTGCATGCGTGTTTCAGCGTCTTTTTTTAATTCTGCCAACATCGTTAACCTCCCTACTCCACCAGTGTGCCTTCGTTCTCACCTTTCACTATCCGCATCAAAGCGCCAGCCTTACTCATGTTATAAACACGCAATGGAATCTTATTGTCACGGCATAATACAATCGCGGTGGTGTCCATGACCGCCAATTTACGTTGGATCACCTCATCGTAGGACAATCGTTCATAGCGGGTTGCGGTGGGATCTTTCTTCGGATCAGCGGAATACACACCATCGACTTTTGTGCCTTTAAGCACGAGATCAACGTTGACCTCCACACCACGCAGACTCGCCGCACTGTCCGTCGTAAAATAAGGGTTACCGGTACCGGCGGCAAAGATCACCACGCGGCCTTTTTCCAAATGGCGAATCGCCCGTCGTCGTATATAGTCTTCACAAACCTGATGGATCGGTAACGCCGACATCACGCGCACCGCCAGGCCGGATTGTTCCATGGCATCCTGAATGGCAAGTGAATTAATCACCGTCGCCAACATGCCCATATGATCGGCAGTGGCACGATCCATTCCAGCCGTGGCCAGACTCACGCCACGAAAAATATTACCTCCACCAATGACAATCGCCACCTGCACACCGGCCTGCACCAATTCTTTTACTTCCATTGCAACTTGTTTGAGTACAGCAGGGTCAATGCCAAACGCTTGCTCGCCCATCAGCGCCTCGCCACTCAGTTTGAGCAGGATGCGCGGATAGGCGAGTGCTGGAGCAGGTTTCATTGCTGAATTACTTTTTTACTTGCGCCATGACTTCAGCGGCGAAATCTTCCGTTTTCTTCTCAATACCTTCACCCAGGATAAGACAGTAAAAATCAATCACATTCGCTTTGGCGGCCTTGACCAATTGCTCAATGGTTTGATCCGGGTTCTTTATAAATGGCTGGCCCAGCAGGGTGATGTCCTTGAGAAATTTTTTAACCTTGCCCAATACCATTTTCTCAATGATGTCCGCGGGTTTACCGCTGTCCTGGGCCTGGGCGGTGTAAATTTCTTTTTCCTTGGCGATCAAATCCGCCGATACTTGTTCTTCGCGCACACACGCGGGACGGCTTGCCGCCACGTGCATCGCAACATCCTTACGCAATTCATCGGTGCCGCCGTCAATATCCACCACCACACCAATGCGGGTACCGTGCATATAACTGCCCAGGGTGCCCTTGGCCTTAATGATTTCAAAACGGCGCACATCGATTTTTTCGCCGATCTGCGCGGTGAGGGTCTTGATTGCAGCTTCAACGGTATCGGCTTTACCCTCGCGCAACGGCAGCAGCAGCAGCGCCTCACGATTGGCCGGTTTGGTCGCCATAATCCGTGACGCCACCGCCTCTGCAAAATTTTTGAAATCATCGCCCTTGGCCACAAAGTCGGTCTCACAATTGACCTCGACCATGATCGCGGTTTTGTTATCACTGCTGGTTTTAATAATAATCAGCCCTTCAGCGGCGGCCTTGCCCGCACGCTTTTCGGCCTTGGTCAGACCGGTCTTGCGCAGGTATTCAATCGCGGTATCCATATTGCCTTGGGTTTCGGTCAGGGCTTTTTTGCATTCCATCATACCGGCGCCGGTACGATCACGAAGTTCTTTGACGAGTGCTGCGGAAATTAACATGGTGTAAATCCTCTTTCACGTTTAAAAAAGGGGGCATGGCCCCCTTTTTCAATCTGATGGATGGGCAGCTTATTCGGCTGACGTACCTTCACTTTCATCCTCATCGGCAGCGGATTCTTCCTTGCCGTGTTCTGCGGAGGCCTTCTTGCTGGCCTTTTTCTTCACCGTGGCGTGGGTGGTATCCGGTCTGGGCTTGCCCGACATTGGTTTTTTCTTGCCGGTTTTTTTCTTGCCTTTATCCCCGATATCACCGGTTTCGTTCAATTCAACAAATTCATCATTGGTGCTACCGACCATGATGGTTTCGCGACCAACTGTAATGGCATCCGCGATCCCCTGGGTATAAAGACGAATCGCACGAATGGCGTCATCATTGCCAGGAATCACATAATTGATACCTTCGGGGGAGTTGTTCGTGTCCACCACGCCGACAACCGGGACACCGAGCTTGACGGCCTCAGCCACGGCGATTTTTTCATGGCCGACATCGATCACAAATAAGGCGTCAGGGACACCGTTCATATTCTTGATTCCGCCCAGACTGCGGTTGAGTTTTTCCATTTCACGGGTCAGCGTCAGGGCTTCCTTCTTGCTGATACGCTCAAAAGTACCATCGGTGCTCATGGCCTCAATGTCTTTCAGGCGCTTGATGGACTGCCGGACGGTCTTCCAATTGGTCAACATGCCACCTAGCCAACGATGGTTAACATAGGGCATGCCGCAACGAATGGCTTCTTCCTTGACGACGTCCTGCGAGGCGCGTTTGGTGCCCACAAACAGGATCGTGCCCCGGTTGGAGGCCATTTTGCTGATGAAATTGACCGCATCCTGATAAAGGGGCACGGTCTTTTCGAGGTTGATAATGTGGATTTTGTTACGGTCACCGAAAATGAAGGGCTTCATCTTAGGGTTCCAGAAACGGGTTTGGTGACCAAAATGCACGCCAGCCTCAAGCATCTGGCGCATGGATATATCGCTCATTGTCTTCTCTCCGTTGGGTTAAGCCTCCATGTACCCCACCGGCCAACCCTTGCGGGCACCCTGGTCGATGTGACGGTACATGTGCGAATTTTATGAAGGCCCGGCGAACCGGACCCGATTAAGTTTGCCTATTCGGCGGCGGCTTTATACCATAAACACCCCATGTCGAACAACAAGACCTTCAAAAGGATAGGAAAAATCATTCACTACGATTCCTGTATCGCTCGCGGCCAAGCCCTGAAATAATACCCGGCTATGCCAGTTACCATAAAAACACCTGAAGAAGTGATCAAGATGCGCACCGCCGGCCGACTTGCGGCGGAGGTGCTGGAAATGATCGAACCCCACGTACGCGAAGGGATTACCACCGCCGAACTGGATCGCCTTTGCCACGATTACATCGTCAATATGCAAAACGCCATCCCGGCGCCGCTGAATTACCACGGCTTTCCAAAATCGATTTGCACCTCGGTCAATCATGTCGTCTG
>JAYSTO010000116.1:0-2804 GCA_043719675.1 Gammaproteobacteria bacterium
GCGTTGCGTTTCATTTGTCACCCGCTATCAATCGATAACCGGCACCGCGCACGGTCAACAGGTAACATGGATTGGCCGGATCACTTTCCAGTTTACGGCGTAACTTGGCGATATGAATGTCTACCGTGCGGGTTTCCAGGTCCAGGTTTTTGGCGTAGCCCCACAACTTATTCAGCAACTCCTCACGCGGGACTGGCCGTTCACTGTTGCCATGTAGATATTGGAGGAGATCCATTTCACGCCGGGTAAACGTCAAGGACTCTGTACCGCGCTGTCCGGATAAATTACGCGTATCAATGCTAAAGTTTTCCCCAAGTTCAATAACATGCTGTGCCTCCACGCCGACACGGGCGCGGCGCAACACTGCCTGTATTCGCAGCACCAACTGCGCCACCGAGAATGGCTTGGCGACATAATCGTCGGCGCCCAGTTGCAAACCGTGAATAATATCCTCATCGCTGGTCTTGGCGGTCAGCATGATGATCGGTTGTTCCCGATCCACCTCACGGATACGATTGCAGATATCAAAGCCATTCATTCCCGGCAACATCACGTCCAGCAATAACAGGTCATATTTGCCGCTTAACGCCATGGTCAATCCCGTGCGACCGTCCATCGCCGCCTCGGCGTTAAAGCCATGATAGATCAATACGTCGATCAGGCCGGTACGGATCGCCGCTTCGTCTTCAACAATGAGGATTTTTGGTTTACGTGACATATCGCTGCTAAGCCTAGCAGTTTCCATTGCGTGACACATGTAAATTTTAGGTAAATTTCCCCCCAGCGATTTTACCCGCTACTGCCTACACCCACGCCCCGCGCCACCCTAGACTTAACCACACTGACAGACAAACCCACTTCACGAGGTAGACACCATGGCATTGATTAATCGACTTACCCGGCTGTTCCGCGCGGATCTGCACGCGGTACTGGATCGCATAGAAGAACCCGATGCACTGCTGAAACAGGCGGTACGGGAAATGGAAGAGGATATTGGCAACGATGAACAACGACTGAAATTATTGCAGCATGAACTGACGCAATTGACCAGCCGCCAGACCGATATCAACCAATCCCTGACCCACGTTGATGACGAACTGGACATCTGCTTCGACTCCGATAAAGAGGAACTGGCACGCACCCTGATCAAACGCAAACTGGAGGCGCAACGCTTTCACAAATTTCTTGGCCGCAAACAGGAGTCCACCCAACGCGCCACTACCGACTTGCAACAACGCCTGGAGGAAAACCGTAAACGCCTCACCGCGATGAAACAAAAACTCGAACTACTTACACCCGAAGATACCAAACTTGGCCTTGATGATCGTTGGCTCAATGTCGACATCACCGTCAGTGACGCCGAGGTGGAAGTGGCTTTGTTACGCGAAAAACAACAGAGGTTACCATCATGAAACAAGCCAGCTTCTTTGAAGGGATCGCGGTGGCGCTGATCGCCAGTATTGTCGGCAGTGCCGCCTTTGCCACCTTGAGCAGTGTTTTCTCCGCCATGGGTGTCTTTCGCTTGGTCATCGCGGGTTTGAGTCTGGCCTATGTCCTGTATTTATTGGCGCGCAGCCAGGAACGTGTTGGCCGGGTAACCGTCATCAGCGTCTGGCTGGTCGTCACCACGCTGAGCAGCGTATTGATCGCATCACCGATATTTTATATTGCGATTCAGCTGTGTCTGATCTGGTTAGTCCGCTCGTTATACTTTTATAGCAGCATCGTATCAGCACTGGCTGATCTCGGTATGTGCGCATTGAGCCTGGCGGTCGCTATCTGGGCCTGGACTCATTCACAGAGTTTATTCCTCAGCCTTTGGTGTTTTTTCCTCGTGCAAGCCTTGTTCGTGATGATCCCGCGTCAGCTGGCCACGTCACGCCAGACCCAAGCACAGGAAGGTAGCACTAAAGATTCTTTCGAATACGCACACCGCGCCGCTGAATCAGCAGTACGTAAACTCACCTCAACTTACTAAACCATCAAGGAGAAACGCACCATGAAATCTAAAATTATCGCCCTGGGTATCTTTGTCGTCACGGCAGTTGTTGTAGCGCTGTATCCAAAGGCTAACAACACCGCGAATGCCACCTTACCTACTCCCATTACACCGGTCAACGTGATCACGAATGACAAACCGAAAATTCAGTTAGCGATCCTGCTGGACACCAGTAGCAGCATGAGTGGCTTGATCAATCAAGCCCGCAATCAGCTCTGGCAAGTTGTCAATGAATTCGCCAAGTCCAAGAAAAATGGCATGACCCCCAGCCTGGAAGTGGCCGTCTATGAATATGGCAATAGCGGCTTGTCTGCAAGCAACGGTTACATTCGTAAAGTCACCGGCCTCACCACCGAGTTGGATCAAGTCTCCGAGGCCTTGTTCGCCTTAACCACCAATGGCGGTGATGAATATTGCGGCTACGTGATCCAAACCGCCGTCAATGAATTGCAATGGAGCAAGTCGGATAACGACATCAAGGCGATCTTCATTGCCGGTAACGAACCCTTTAACCAAGGTCCGGTTTCCTATCAATCGGCAATCGAAACTGCAAAGTCTCGCGGCATAAAAGTGAATACGATTCATGCCGGTAATCATCAAGAAGGCGCCAACTCAGGTTGGAAGGATGGTGCGTTGTTTGCCGGTGGTGAGTACATGAGTATCGATCACAACCACCAAGTGGTACACATCGATGCCCCGCAGGATAAAAAGATTGCCGAGTTCAATGCCAAACTCAATGACACCTATGTACCTTATGGCGCCCAAGGCCGGAGCAAATTGGAACGCCAGATGGTGCAAGACAAAG
>JAYSTO010000117.1:0-2784 GCA_043719675.1 Gammaproteobacteria bacterium
CACATCATGCTCATTGATCTCGAACGTAATGACCTGGGCCGTATCTGTGTCCCAGGCACGGTAAAAGTGAATGAATTGATGGCATTGGAATCCTATGCGCACGTTCACCACATTGTCTCCAATGTGCAAGGGCAATTAAAATCGGGGACCACCCCCGGGCAAGTTATCCGTGCCGTGTTTCCCGGTGGTACCATCACCGGCTGCCCCAAGGTACGTTGTATGGAAATCATCGCTGAATTGGAACAAGTACCGCGTGGGCCCTACACTGGCTCATTGGGTTATTTGAATCACAACGGTAATATGGATCTGAACATCCTGATCCGCACCATTGTGCAAGATGGTGATTATCTTAAAATACGCGCGGGTGGCGGCATTGTTGCCGATTCTATCCCTTTACGTGAACTGGAAGAGACCCGCGCCAAAGCCAAAGGTATGCTCATGGCGCTGCAAGGACTATAACTCAATGACGATACCAACAGCGGCGTTGATCAACGGTATTGCAGCGGATACGATTCCAATCCAGGATCGTGGCTTGCTCTATGGCGACGGAGTGTTTGAAACCATGGCTGTGATCAATGGCCAGATCCCGCTGTGGCAACATCACATGCAACGCTTGATGACAGGGTGCCTACGTTTAGCAATACCGGTACCGGATGAAAACACCTTGGTTAATGAGGCAGCGCAATTATTTGGAGCGCTGCCACGCGCGATTTTGAAGATCATCATTACCCGAGGGACAAGCGAACGGGGCTACGCGTTTTCCATCCCCGGCAATCCGACCCGAATACTACAACTGTCCGCGTGGCCAACACTGTCGATCAATCACTGGCAGCAGGGCGTGCAGGTGCGGCTGTGTCACACCCGCCTCGCGCAGCAACCGAGACTCGCTGGGATCAAACACCTTAATCGGCTCGAACAAGTGCTGGCCCGGGCCGAGTGGACCGATCCTGCGATTGCCGAAGGTATTATGTGTGATAATCTGGGCAACGTCATTGCAGCGGTGTCACACAATCTTTTTTTGGTGAAGGCGGGCACTTTATATACAGCGGATTTGAGTTCGTGTGGAGTCGCCGGGGTGATGCGTAACATTGTCTTGGAACTTGCCGCCGCGCTTGGTATAAATGCGGTCATTACCACCATCACAATGGCAATGCTGCACCAGGCTGAGGAGGTATTTTTGTGTAATAGTATTCATGGGCTATGGCCAGTACGACGAATTGATAATGATATTTATCCTGTCGGCCCAATGACCCGCCAATTCAGTGACCAGATACAAAAGCAACTACCCTCATTATGAAACGATTTATTTACAAAAGTATAACCGGTTTGCTATTTGTCACTATTATTGCTGCAGCATGGTTATGGTTCGATCTACGCGATTTCCTCGACCAACCGCTACGCGTACCCGAGGCAGGGTTGCTTTTGGAAGTGAAGGCCGGCAGCAATCTGACGCGGATTACCCAGCAGCTTGCCAAACAAGATGTCGTATCAAAGCCGCGTTATTTTATCGGTTATGCACGTTGGTATAAACATATCGATAAAATCCATGCCGGTGATTACCTGATTGAACGAGGGGCTACGGCCGAGACATTATTGCAACAATTAGCACAAGGTAAAGTCATCCAATACCCGTTAACCCTTGTTGAAGGCTGGACCTTTGAACAAATGCTGCAAACCATTGCCGCCGATGAACATTTGCTGCATACACTTCCGGATTTAAATCCTGCGATGGTCATGCAACACATCGGCTACCCGGGGGTACACCCTGAAGGGCAATTTCTGCCTGATACGTATTTATTTCCACGCGGCACCACCGATGTCGCCTTTTTACAGCGTGCCTATCAAGCCATGCAGAATTATTTAAAAGAACAGTGGCCGGTACGGGATATCAACATTCCATTGCAAACACCACAACAGGCATTAATCCTCGCCTCGATTATCGAAAAAGAAACCGGCCAAGTCACTGAACGCCAGCAGATTGCAGGGGTTTTTACCCGTCGGCTGCTGAAGCGTATGCGTTTGCAAAGCGACCCGACGATTATCTATGGTATGGGTGAACGGTTTGACGGCAATATTCGTAAACGCGATATCAGCTTGCAAAGTCCCTACAACACCTATCACATTTACGGATTACCACCAACACCGATCGCCATGCCAGGTAAAGCAGCGATCTACGCCGCTCTGCACCCGGCCCCCGGTGAGGCATTGTATTTTGTCGGCAAAGGTGATGGCAGCCACTATTTCTCTGCCACTTTGGATGAACACAACAACGCCGTCATTCAATATCAATTAAAAAACCGGCAACGCAATTACATAAGCTCTCCACGGAATAATCATGCCCGGTAAATTCATTACCATCGAAGGTGGCGAAGGTGTTGGCAAGAGCAGCAACATTGCCTTCATTGCGGAACTGTTACGTCAACACGGTAAAGAAGTGGTGTTGACACGTGAGCCCGGTGGCACGCCGTTGGCCGAACGGATCAGAACTTTGTTGCTGGATAAAAATGAAACCGCCATGTGTATTGATACGGAATTGTTATTGATGTTTGCCGCGCGCGCACAACATTTGGCAGAGGTGATTATTCCTGGTTTGCACGCTGACAAGTGGATCGTTTGTGATCGTTTTACCGACGCCACCTATGCGTACCAGGGTGCCGGACGCGGTATAGCAACCAGTCGCATCGCCCAACTGGAAAATTGGGTGCAAGCGGGGTTGCGACCCGATATCACGGTGTTGCTGGATTTACCGGTAGCGGAAGGACTCCAGCGTGCCAGTCATCGCAG
>JAYSTO010000118.1:0-6089 GCA_043719675.1 Gammaproteobacteria bacterium
TGTGAGAAAATGCTGATCCCCGGAGACGGTGTAATCGGCCTGTGCGGCGAGGGCACAGGCGAGTACATGATCATCATCGGGATCAGCGAGGATAGTAAGTGGTATTGCTACGGGTATTTGGTATCGAGTGTTAGCCGCATCAGCTGCGGCGTTGTGTACGGTCGGCGACAATCTCGGCTTCAATTTCTTCCATCGTCAGCGGCGGAATGCCTGCGGCGGCGATATTCTCTCTGGCCTGCGTTAACCGTGCGATGCGTCGGGCTCGAACTGCATCACGTAACAGTGCCTGCAATGCCTGCGGTTCCAATAATCCCAGGCTCGTGGCTTCCTTCGCAAGGCTGTCGGGCAGATCGAATTTGACTTGGAGTGTTGTCATGGAGGTTACACACGTGGTTTACCGGGATAAGCATAGGGGGAACAGCATTACTTTGCAACCGGCGGCTTGCCAGCACGACGCGTTCGGCAAAGACCTGTGCAGCCGACGTTGGGTCATGCCCGGTATAACGCACTCGTATTTGAACTTGTTTCTACAGCGAAACGGGTTATGATTTGGTTCATGGAACGGATGGATGCCTCCGGTATGAGCTCTCGCCAATGAACAAGACTTTCTTATTCAGAATCATCATCGTGCTTTTTGCGCTGGGCGCTGGCGGTTTCTGGGCGCTGTCTTTGTATCAGTCTCCGCTGGGAGCAGGGGCGTGGTCGCTGGCCGGGCTCAAATTATCCTGGGATGTGTTGCGGCAGCCGATCTTCGCGGTGGCGGGTTTGCTGGTCTGCCTGACGGTGTTGGTTTGGGTGTTCAGGCAGTGGCGTACCGCCGTTGCTTCGACACCTTACCAGCGTTTTAGCGGCATTGACTCCGCCGCGCTGGATGCCAAAAAGCCGTTGTGTCTGGCGTTTTATGAGATGGCCTTTGACTATCGTTGCCAGGCGGGCGCAGAAAAATACCGGCAGAATATTATCAGCCGGTTCAGGTTTTTTTATGAGTTTCACAATTACGCCTTGAAGTGGATCGACGTGCTTGTCAGCCGTACCGCACCGCACGTGCCGCCCGCGCCATTTATCAAGTCCGCTGTTTGTTCCGGGCATATCGGTAAGGTGTTCAGTGAAATCAGTTATAGCAGCGGCTTGGCCGGGATGGATTTGCCGGTGGGGACACCGTTGTTGGTGTATTCGAATCGGGAGCACATCGAGATATGGTCGATACATTCAACGGCGCCGCTGTGTGTGTTGAGCAAAAAGAAATTGTTACTCAATCGCGCCGCGCAACAGGGCGATGTGGTGCGGGGGACCTTGAATGCGGATTTGGAACACAGCCAGCGCGCCGTGCAACTGGAGTTTTGTTTTCCTGATTATCAATTTGATGAGGCGAATAAAAAAATTCGTCGGCACGAAATATATGCAACCCAAAATTATCAGCGCTTTAAGGAGTGGCTTGAAAAAATAGATACACAGAAACTGGCGGACCAGCAATTAAATTTTGGCGTCACGGTTGAACAGGGCATGTATTCCGATTATGACATTCCCGCCGGGGAGTTAATCAAGGAAAATCCGTTACGTGTCTCATCAATATCGCTGGACCAGATATTGCGAAGACTGCAAGGTTCACGGCTTGATGCCTTTTTTAACCGGCGATCCATGGCGATTGTTAAACCAACCAGTGCGCTGGATGCCCTGCTGCTGTGTAGTGGTGTCGGGCTGGTGGTGATCACTGAAAAAGAAACCACGGGCCGGGTTAACTATAATTGTGATCAAGGCTGGCTGGTGTTTGAAAATGAACGATCACACATTATTGAAAATGTGTGTCTGCAGGCGGAGCGTGCTAAAACATCGCTTGCCAAATTGCTGCGGCTTAACAATCTCGATCACTGGCCAATACATGCCCTGGTGGTGTTTTCCGCTGACGATGTGGAGCTTGCGCAAATTGAAGGTAAAAACCGTTTACAGTGTGATGTCATCAAGCTAAATGGTCTGGAGCAATGGCTTGTATCCTGTGTCCACAAATCGAGTATTCGTTTTAGCAAGGAAGATTATCAGGCACTGGCCCTGCTGTTGAATAAAAAACAGAAAATACCGGGAAAAATAGATTCGCTGGAAGGGCTTGCCGATTAACGGATAATGTTACACTCCATTCGTATTCATTTTCTCCCGGTGTGGTAAAGGAAGAGTGTTATGTTAATCCCGCGTCCTGGCAAACGCCTGCTGATTGTTGCGATCATTGTCTTACTGCTTGCGGCGGCATTTTACGCCTTATCCCGGACTGCGCCGGTCAAGGTGGTGGTGAAAGCGGTGGAATTTGGCGCGGTGCAGTCGACGATTGCCAACACCCGCACCGGTACGGTCAAGACCTGTCAACGCGCACAGATGTCGCCTTCCATCGGTGGCAAGATTGCCAAACTACCGGTAAAAAAAGGTGACAAGGTCAAGTTGGGTGAAGTATTGCTGGAATTGTGGAATGAGGATTTGCAGGCAGAGTTGCAGTTGAGTGAGCGGGATATTGTTACCGCCAAGGCCCGGGCAAAAGAGGCCTGTGTCACTGCCGACGTCAGTGAACATGAGGCAAGCCGCATGACACAATTGCATGCCAAAGGCCTGGTGTCGGAAGAAATATCGGATCGCGCCGTCGGTGAGGGGCGTGCGCGGCGTGCCAGTTGCGATGCGGCAACGGCAAATATTCAATCCAGCTTGTCGCGTGTTGACGTGGTTCGTGCGCAGCTTGAACGTACCCGGTTACGCGCACCGTTTGCCGGAACGGTGGCGGAGATTAACGGTGAGCTGGGTGAGTTTGTGACGCCCTCACCGGTGGGTGTGCCGACCTTGCCGGCGGTGGATCTGATCGATACGCAGTGTTTGTATGTCCTGGCGCCGATTGATGAAGTGGATGCGCCCAAGGTGAAAAGTACTATGACCGCTAATATTCTCCTGGATGCCTTCGCCAAACAGCGGTTTCCGGCGAAGATTCGGCGTATTTCCAATTATGTTCTGGAGCGTGAGAAACAATCGCGTACGGTGGACATCGAGGTTGAATTTCTCAATGTGGATGGCTTGCCGCGCATGATGCCCGGCTACAGTGCCGATGTGGAAATTATTTTGGATCAGCGTGAGCGGGTATTGCGTGTTCCCGCCGAGGCACTCCAGGAAGGTAATTTTGTTTACGTGATATCCGCCAGTGGCGATACGCTGCAAAAACGGCTCATTCAAGTCGGCCTGAAAAACTGGCAACACGCCGAAGTGTTATCCGGCCTGAACGAGGGTGAGCGTGTTGTCACCTCGCCGGAGCGTGTCGGCGTGAAAGACGGTGCGCGGGTTGTTGTGGAAAAATTGCCGTGATCGCGTTGCGCGATCTGCATCGTCACTTTAGCGTCGGCGATGTGATCGTGCATGCCTTGGATGGGATCAGTCTGACCATCCAAAAAGGTGAATACGTGTCGATCATGGGGCCTTCCGGTAGTGGCAAATCGACCTTGTTGAATATCCTGGGTTTGCTGGATCAAGCGAACTCCGGTGAGTATCTGCTCAATAACCGCAATGTCACCACCCTGGACGATACCGAACAAGCCAAAGTGCGGCGTGATCAACTCGGCTTTGTGTTTCAGTTTTTTCACCTGATACCGCGTCTGACGGCGGCGGAAAATATTGAATTACCGCTGATGCTGGCGGGCGTTGTCCCCGCCGAACGCAAAATCCGTGTGGATGAGGCATTGCAACACGTCGCCTTGAGTGATCGCGCCCATCATCGCCCGGATCAATTATCCGGCGGCCAACGGCAACGCGTGGCGATTGCCCGTGCGATCATTATGCGCCCGGCGATCATCCTCGCCGATGAACCCACCGGTAATCTGGATCGGCATTCCGCTACCGAAGTGATGGAGATCCTTGAGTCGCTAAATAAAAGCGGCATCATTCTCATCGTCGTCACCCACGATCCACAATTGGGTGAGCGTGCCCGGCGCAAGATTCGACTGGTGGATGGCAAAGTGGTGAGTGATGAGACATGACGATGCCCTGGCGCGATTATGTATTGTTTGCGATGCAGACCTTGTGGTCATCACGCACCCGCACCTCTCTGATAATATTAGCAATGGCGTTAGGTGTTGCCTCGGTGATTGCACTTACTGCTTTGGGCGAGGGTGCGCGCCTGTATGTCAATAACCAGTTTTCCTCACTCGGCACGAATTTATTAATTGTTATCCCCGGGCGCTCGGAAACCACTGGCATTAATCCTTCCACCATGATCGGTAGTACCCCGCGTGATTTGACCCTGGCAGATGCCGAGGCCTTGTTGCGCAGTCCCTATGTGCAACGCATCGCGCCGGTGATGATCGGTTCGGTGCCGATTGCTTATCAAGGCCGTGAACGCGAATCGGTGGTGATCGGCACCACCAGTGAGATGATGCAGATTCGTCATTACACGCTGACGCAGGGACAATTTCTGCAAGAGAGTGACTCGTCGCGGGGTGCGGCAAGCTGTGTGATCGGTGGCAAGGTCCGCGATGAATTATTTGGCGCTGAGCCTGCCTTGGGCGCATGGGTCAAGGTCGGTGATTGGCGTTTTCGGGTTATCGGGATCCTTGCCAAGCAGGGGCAATCCATTGGCATAAACACCGATGAACTGGTGATGATACCGGTGGCCTCGGCGCAGGCCTTATTTAATTCACCAACCCTGTTTCGTATTTTTGTCGAGGCCAAATCACATGAGTTATTGCCCAAGGCAAAAGACGACATCCGCGAGATATTAACTGCGCGTCATCAGGGCGAAGAAGACATTACTGTTTTGGCACAAGATGCCGTGCTCTCCACTTTTAACAAGATACTGGGCGCCTTAACCCTGGCCATCGGTGGTATTGCGGCCGTCAGTTTGTTTGTTGCAGGGATACTGATCATGAATGTGATGTTGGTGGCGATCAGCCAGCGTACCGCCGAGATCGGTTTATTAAAGGCCATTGGCGCACCGGGGCAACAGATCCTCAAGCTATTTATGGTGGAGGCATTTTTGTTGGCGTTGTTTGGTTGCATCATTGGGGTGATGGTTGGTTTGATTACCACGGCAGTATTGCGCAGCTCCTTTCCGGATTTTCCCGCACACGCACCCGGTTGGGCGTATGTTCTGGCGGTGTTGATCGCCTTGGGCACGGCATTATTGTTCAGTTACATCCCGGCGCGGCGTGCAGCACGGCTTGATGCGGTTACCGCGCTAAGCAAACGATGAGCGTAAATGATGAGTAAACACCATGCGTGCGACTGATTTGCTCAAACTCACGACCCGTGCAGTTCGCTTACAACGCCTGCGCAGCACACTGACTATTTTGGGCATTGCCATCGGTATTTGTGCTGTGGTGTTGTTGACCTCGATGGGCGAAGGCCTGCATCAATTCGTGTTACAGGAGTTCAGCCAATTCGGCACGACCATTATCTCTATTAAGCCCGGTAAGACCCAAACGCACGGTGCGTCAGTGGGTGTGTTCGGCAATGTACGGCCGCTCACCCTGGATGATGCGCAGGCATTGCGGCGCACGAATGCCGCCGAAGCGGTAGTCCCGGTGGTGGTGGGAAACGCCGAAGTCAAGGCGAGCAATCGCACCAGACGGGTGACCGTCTATGGTGCTAATTCAGAAATGCCGCTGGCGTTTCGCATGCAGGTCAAATCCGGGCGCTTTTTACCCGAAGAAGATGTACGTACGGCACGCAATTTCGTGGTTTTGGGCAGCAAGGTGCGACATGAATTATTCGGCCAAGACAATCCGCTGGGTGCGCACCTGTATATTAGCGGTAGTCGCTTTGTGATCATCGGCACCATGGAGTCCAAGGGCCAGATACTGGGGTTTGATATGGATGATACGGTGTACATCCCAGTCAGCCGGGCGATGGAGTTATTCAATCGTGATGGCCTGTTTGAGATCGATGTGATGTACAAACAAGGCGCGGTGGAGAATCAGGTGGTGGATAACATCAAACGCATCCTCAGCGAACGGCATGGCCGCGAGGATTACACCGTTATCACGCAACAACAAATGATCGATACCTTAAGTTCAGTATTGAATGTATTGACCTTTGCGGTGGCGGCGATCGGCGGTATCTCGCTGATCGTC
>JAYSTO010000119.1:0-2770 GCA_043719675.1 Gammaproteobacteria bacterium
TCCAGTAGTTATTTAATCGCGCCCCGCGTTGCACTTTCATTGAGGTCACCATGTCTGGAAAAAATCGTGTATTTACCTTGATCGGCCTGCTATTGCTGCCGGTTATCGCCCTGGCCTCCACCAACACCGATGTCCTTGACCTGACGCAGAGTCTTTATGGCACCGTGGCGCTGGTGATTTTCGTCCTTGCTTATATGTTTGTCATTAGTGAAGAATTCTTACACCTACGCAAATCCAAGCCGGTCATCATTGCCGCCGGGATTATTTGGGTGGTGGTTGCCCTGGCCTATCTCGCTCAGGGCAAGCCGCAAACCGCAGAACATTTATTTCGCGCTAACCTGCTCGAGTTCGCAGAACTCATGTTGTTTTTGCTGGCGGCAATGACTTATATCAATACGTTGCAGGAACGCCGTGTTTTTCTCGCATTGTGCACCTGGTTAATTGCCCGTGAGTATTCATTACGGCAAATTTTTTGGCTAACCGGCCTATTGGCCTTCTTTATTTCCCCCGTGGCCGATAATTTAACGACGGCATTGCTGATGTGCGCCGTTGTCACCGCCGTGGCGGGTGACAATCGTAAATTCCTGGTGGTGGCTTGTATCAACGTCGTGGTCGCCGCCAATGCCGGGGGTGCCTTTACGCCCTTTGGCGATATCACGACCTTAATGGTCTGGCAAAAAGAAAAAGTTAAATTTTTTGAATTTTTCGCATTATTCCTGCCCTCTCTGATCAATTGGCTGATCCCGGCGCTATGTATGTCATTTGTTGTTCCGAAAACACGGCCACGTGTCACGCAGGAAATCATTACGGTCTTACCCGGTGGCTATGTGGTGATGGCATTATTTGTCGTGACCATTGCCATGACCGTTGCTATTCATCAATTTCTCCACTTACCTCCCGTATTGGGCATGATGACCGGATTGGGTCTGTTAAAAGTGTATGGTTATTTCCTGCGCCGCGCCGAGATCAAATTTCCGCGTGATGAATGGCAGATACCCGTGGAATTAGAGATAGAAAAAGGAATACTCGACAAATATTACAAGCCGCGTCACCGCCCGTTTGATATTTTTATCAGTATAAAACGTGCTGAATGGGATACCTTATTATTCTTTTATGGCGTGGTGTTGTGCGTCGGCGGTTTGGGTGCCTTGGGTTATCTGGCACAAGCCTCCAGCCTCTTGTATGGCAATCTCAGTGCCACGTGGGCCAATGTGATAATTGGAATAATTTCTGCCGTTATTGATAACATCCCGGTCATGTATGCCGTGCTCAATATGAATCAGGAGATGTCGCACAATCAATGGTTATTGGTCACCCTGACTGCGGGGGTGGGTGGTTCGCTGTTATCCATTGGTTCCGCCGCCGGGGTCGCGTTAATGGGACAGGCCCGTGGCGTCTACACCTTCTTTGCGCATTTACGTTGGACCTGGGCCATCGCACTGGGCTATGCCGCAAGCATCGCCGTACACCTTTGGCTAAATGGGGTGTAAAGCAAATAAGCTGTTAGAGTTTCCCTTCTGCCTCCAGCCTCTCCCACAGGCTGGTTTGCCCGGCACTTTTCTGGATCGCGTGTAGTCGTCCCTGGTGTGCAGCCAGTTCGTCCGCGCTGGGTTGAATAATACGTAAGGGTAGCCGTTGCTTGGTGATAGGAATGACTACCGTTTCATTTTTCACTTCACCAGCGTCATCGGTTTCCAGCGATAACTTCGCCTGGCCTCCTGTCATGGCTAAATACACATCGGCAAGAATTTCTGCATCCAGCAGAGCGCCGTGTAAGGTGCGCTGTGTATTATCGACACTATAGCGTTTGCACAACGCGTCCAGATTATTTTTCTGCCCCGGATGTAACTGCCGTGCTAACTGCAGGGTGTCCAGCACGCTGCTATGTTGCGCCAGCCCCAACCAGTTTTTATCCACGCGGGCAAACTCGGCATCCAGAAAACCACAATCAAACGGCGCATTGTGAATGATCAATTCAGCACCCTGCACGTATGCCAGCAGATCCTGGGCAATCTCCGCGAAACGGGGTTTGTCAGCAAGAAACTCCACGGTGAGACCGTGCACTTCTATCGCGCCCTCATCAATGTCGCGATCGGGATTTAGATAATAATGAAACCGGCTTTTTGTCAGCCGCCGGTTTAATAACTCGATACAGCCGATTTCAATCACCCGATGACCATCCTGTGGATCCAAACCGGTGGTTTCGGTGTCTAAAATAATTTGTCGCATCTCACCCTCTCCTTAACATCACGACACACCCCGCAGTTCCTCAATCCCGCGCCTTGCCAATGCATCAGCGAGTTCATTCTCGAGGTGGCCGCTGTGGCCACGTACCCAATGCCATTCGACTTGATGATGCCCCACCACCGCCTCCAGCCGTTGCCAAAGATCCTGGTTTTTTACCGGTTTCTTGTCCGCCGTGCGCCAACCCCGTATTTTCCACTGGGCGAGCCATTGGGTGATACCCTTTTTGACATACTCCGAATCCGTGGTCAAACGCACCTTGCAGGACCGTTTGAGGGATTCCAGTGCCATGATGGCTGCCATGAGTTCCATGCGGTTGTTCGTGGTGTCTGGGGCGGCGCCATACAATTGCTTTTCTTGCCCATCGTAGCGCAATACCGCACCCCAACCACCGGGGCCTGGATTACCGCTGCACGCACCATCGGTAAAAATTTCAACTAACTCACTCATGGCTCATCCCTATATTTGTTCTGAAAAGGTTCCGCCAAACCCGGCCGCACGATCGCCTTGGGTTGCGCAGACCAAC
>JAYSTO010000120.1:0-2763 GCA_043719675.1 Gammaproteobacteria bacterium
GGATGCAGGCCAAGATAATCGCGGACGGTAATATTGTTACGCAAGCGACAGAAGAGCAGGAGCAGGCCCACTCCCACCACCGAGCGGACGCTGACGATAAAAGACAAAAAGTTACCGTCATTTATCAACTGCGCAAACTGTGCTTCAAACAATTTTGTTATGGCCTCGACATCTTCACTGTCTGTTGGGATAACAATCTGTTGGAATACATAAGCAATACTACTGATGACTTCCGTAATGCTCAAGATCACCATGAGCGCCAGGGTTAAACCGACCGTGGCCCCAAAACCCCAAGGTTGATTTGTCGTCGTCATGTCAGTTCGGCACAAAACCGTGGTGACGGGTTTCACCTTCGGGCAGTATGCGTTCCTGTATCCCCCGCCACTTGCCGTCAGCTTCTTTTTCCAGCAACACCTCGATGCCCTGGGCATTGCGCGAACCACCAGCGGCGGTGACGGTTTCCAGCGTCTTGAACATGATGCGATTAACAGTGGTGGCACGTACTTGCAAACCGTTGCAGGCAACACTGCGTATCAGGTTATTGGTGAATTCATGTTGACACTGGTTAGCCCAACTGGCGTAATCAATCAGGTCAAAGCCCGACACCCCGGTGAGCTTGACGTTACGCGAGATCAAGTCCAGATGGGCGTTGAGGTCCTTGGCGGCGACGGTGCGTGACACCGCGTTGAGCCATTGTTTGATGATATCTTCTGACATGTGCGCCTCTGGATACGAAAATGTAGCCGTCATTGTAGCGTGACTCGGCTTTCCTTTCTTGAGAATATCACTTAGCAGCCTGTTGAAAAACGCGCTGAGGAGCGCATCGCGGTGTTGGAAACGAACTCAAACCGCTCCCGGCATCCATGCCTCCTGCGGAATACCGTCCATCCTGGACATAAATGCTCATTTACTCCGTGTAAACTCGGCAATTGCTCCTGCATTGCTCTCGACTGCTCGTTCCCGACGCAGTCTACCGAATCCCTCCCTGGATTCGTACCTTCGCACGTCCATGTGCTCGTGCGCTTTTTCGCCCGTTTCCGCCTTGCGCTGCATCCCCTGATCACGTTTTTCAACAGGCTGCTAGAATTCTTAAAGGATGTGGGCATAATGGATAACAAGCTGACGAAGGAAAAAATACCGTGAAGATAGGTTACCCTACCCTGGTTGCGCATCGTGGTTATGCGGCGCAGTATCCGGAAAATACCTTATTGGCGATTCGAGCCGCGGTGGAGGCAGGCGCAACGTTTGTCGAGTTTGATATCCAGCTCACCGCCGATCTGGTCCCCGTGCTGTTTCATGACCGCGACCTGCAACGTATGTGCGGCTGTGCGGGGAGTGTACCGGAGCAGTCCTTGGCGCAACTAAAAACCCTTTCGCTGCATGAATTCGGCAAGTTCGGTTACAAATATGTCGGCAACCCGATCACCGCCCTGGCGGAACTGGTCGAGTATCTGGCCACGCAATCACAGGTGACAGCGTTTGTTGAACTCAAACGGGTGAGTTTAAACAAAAACGGTATCCAGACCGTGTTGGATAAAGTCCTGGCGGCGATTGCACCGATTCAAACGCAATGCGTTATTATTTCCTATGATTTGGATACCTTGGCACAGGTGCGCAAGCAAACCAGTTATCCCATCGGCGCGGTATTTGATCATTGGCGTGAACGGCAATCATCTGCCGTGCGCGGTCTCAAGCCGGAATACGTGTTTACCGATATCGATGAGTTGCCACGTTTCGGCAAATTGACATTTCAACAAAGCAAGATCGCCGTCTATGAATGTGTCGATGCAAAAAAGGCGTTAGGCGTTTTTCGCCGTGGGGTGGACATGGTGGAAACCTTTGCCATCGCCGGGATGTTGACCCAGGTAAAACTGTTGGCGGGTGAAGTATGAGTGATTATTTTGATGTCGCGGTGATCGGTGGCGGTATTCAAGGGTGTGGTGTGGCGCAGGCGGCGGTGGCGGCGGGTTATCGTACCGTTGTCCTGGAAAAATCCGCGTTGGCGCATGGTACCTCAAGTAAGTCGAGTAAACTCATTCACGGCGGCTTGCGTTATCTGGAAAGCGCACAATTTTCCCTGGTGCGGCAATCATTGTACGAGCGTGAATTATTAATTCGAAACGCGCCGGACTTAGTCAAATACACGACATTTTATATCCCGGTTTATAAATCCTCGTCACGTCATCGACTCACCATGCTTGCCGGCTTGTCCCTGTATGCCTTGCTCGGCAACTTGCGCCCGCACGCGTGTTTTCGCCGCGTGCCACAGTATAAATGGAATAACCTGGATGGCTTGGAGCAACGCGGGTTGCAGGCGGTGTATCAATATTGGGACGGGCAAACCGACGATGTGAAATTAACCCGCGCGGTGATGGCCTCGGCGCAACGGCTCGGCGCGAATTTGTTATGTCCGGCGAGTGTTGAACAGGTGCAGTATCAAAGCGGTGAATATCATATTGCCTATCAACACGGTAATCAGTCGGGATTATTGCGCGCCAGCACGGTGATCAATGCGGCAGGGCCGTGGGTGGACAAGGTACACGCAACAATCAAACCATTCGCGGATTTTCCGGCGATGGAATTAGTGCAGGGCACCCATTTGATCCTGCAACAACCCGCGCCTAAAGGTATTTATTATCTGGAGTCGCCCACGGATCGTCGTGCGGTGTTTGTGATGCCGTGGTACGGCCAGACCTTGATCGGTACAACCGAAACGGCCTATCACGGTGATCCCGAACAGGTGTGCGCCACCGAACATGAGAT
>JAYSTO010000013.1:0-8329 GCA_043719675.1 Gammaproteobacteria bacterium
ATGACAAAAAAAATAAAACGGCCACGCACTTTGGTGTCGATCTCAGCAGCAATGAACCACCGCGCTCTTTAGCGCTGGCATTGGGTGAATGCCCGGAAACACAATGCCGTATTCTGGATACGCAACCGTTGGCCAATGCCATTCGCAAGGAAATCAAAGCAGGCTTTAATGCCGGTGAAACCACCTTAACCGGTATCGAGATGCATCGCCCGGATCTGTCGCAGGATCTCATGCGCCGTTTGCTGATTGCCTGGTGTGTGATCCCCAAGCGGGGATTTCCGCGCAGTGACATCGAGGAACAGGTAGAAGTGACCTTAGGATTATCCGCCACCCATCAAGTTATTATCACCGGTACTCGAAGAAAAGCGGCGGAACAAGACAGCTTTAGTCACACCGCCCAGTATGAACCAGGTAAAACCTCTGACGGTATTGATACTCCAAACACGCCGCAAACAGATGTATGGGATATGATCTATTACGCCGGCGACAGTAATGGCATTGCCGGTATTGAAGAACAGTTCAATAAAGAACAACAACCCGCACAAGAACAGCGAAAAACCCAGTACCACCCTGAAACCTGGGCTGTACTGAACGAGAGCGCCAGCGGCTATTGCATTCATTCCGTCGGCAGGCCCAAAGAAGCGCGCACCCAAGTGGGCGAACTCGTCGGCATTCGGCGCAGCATCCGTGGCCAGACCTGGAAATGGGGCATTGGGGTAATTCGCTGGCTAAAAGCAGATAATCAAGACCGCTTAATGCTGGGCATTGAGATGCTCACCCCAGATGCTGCTGCCATTGGTATACGTGGTGTCGCCCACCCCAAACATGACTATCAACGCACACTCATGTTGCCGGAAATACGGGCAATCAATCAGCCCACCACGCTCATCACCGGACCAGTACCGTACCGTGTCAGCAATCAACTGGTGATTAATATCCTGGGCAAGGAAATCATGATTAAACTGAGTAAACAAGTGGCGAATACCGGCCTGTTTGCACAGTTTGAATTTGAAATCTTGGAGCAGCAACAAGCCGGCACGAAAAAAACCGAGGAAAACCCCGACTCTGAATTCGACAGTGTCTGGTCGTCGATCTAAATGGGTGGCTCGATTTCGACCAAGTCTGTGGAGATTAGCGATGCTTATTCTGTTGTCTCTATAAAGTTACCCTCGTGTCTTGCCGATAGTTTGGGACAACGGTCACTACGTCGCCATTGCCTACCAAGGTTGCTTCCATTAGCCAGACACCCTTACCATATGCCAACAAACAATAACAAAACACGGATGGTGACGTGAGTAACGAAAATCTGCTACGGGTCCTCTCGATTTTTGACTCCTCTGAAGAGGCTGAGTCGCTGATCAACGCATTGCGTAATGCAGGCCATATGGTGCGTGATTTACGCGTGGATGATGGCGAAGACATGAAAACCGCCATTGAAGAAAACCCCATTGATATCATTCTGGCAAAATTAAAAATGCCCGCGTTTTCCGCCCGCCAAGCCGTGGAGATACTGCTCCAATCCGGGCGTGATATACCATTAATCGTCATTACCCCGCCGAGTAAGGAGTCCTCCGCGCTTGAGGCGCTCAAGGTTGGCGCACGCGACGCGCTTGCTGAGGATCAAGTGGAACGCCTCAAACTGGTGGTTAAACGTGAACTGGGTGATCTGCGTGAACGCCGCACCAATCGCCGCTGTGAGCAAATGTTGCGTGAAACCGAGAAACGCGCCAAAGGCCTCATCGATAACTCACGCGACGCCATTGCCTATGTGCATGATGGCATGCACATCTATGCCAATGAAGCCTACTTAAAAATGTTTGGTTATGAAACCAGTGACGATGTGCAAGGCATGCCGATCATGGACATGGTCAGCGGCGAAGACCACGCCAAGCTCAAAGAATTCCTGCGCGCCTACACCAAGGGACAGGCTGAAAATACCCAGCTTGATGTGCATGGCCAGCATACCCAGGGCCGCAAGATCAAAATCAAAATGGAATTTTCCTCCGCCAGCATGGATGGAGAATCCTGTACCCAGATCATTATTCGCGACCACTCGCTGAGTAAAGAACTGGAACAAAAACTGAATGTCATGTCGCAAATGGATATTGTCACTGGCTTGTATAATCGTACCTATTTTCTCGAACACCTGGATCAGGTCATTACGCGCGCCATCGAAGGACAAACACGTGGCGCCTTGTATTTCATCACGCTGGATAAATATCAGGATGTCCGCAATCAGGTCGGTATTGCCGCCGCTGATCACCTGCTGGCCAATGTTGCCAGTCATCTAAAAAACAAATTGCGCGATTTAGGCGTGCTGGCACGTTTTGAAGGCGGTTCCTACATACTGCTGATCCAGAATATCGACAGCAAACAAGCGGAAAAATATGCCGCTGGGATCAACAAACTTATCGCGGAACATGTTGCAGACATTGGCAATCAAACTGTGCAGACGACCACCAGCATTGGTCTGACGCTCATCAATGAAACCACCAGCAACGGTCAGGATTGTATTAACCGTGCAGAAAAAGGCGCCCTCGCCGCGCAGCAGGACGGCGGCAACAAGCACCACATCTTTAACCCGGCAATGCAAGAACTGGCGGTACAGGAGGAAACCAATGTCTGGGCCAACAAGATCAAACTTGCACTGAAGGAAAATAAATTCCGCCTGTTATTTCAACCTATTGTCAGCCTGCATGGCGAGCCTGGTGCGCATTATGAAGTGTTGTTACGCATGATTGATGATAAAAATGAATCGGTGCCCCCCTCAGAGTTTATTCCTGCCGCAGAACAATCCGGCTTGATGAATTTCCTTGACCGCTGGGTCATTGCCAATGCTTTCATGTTACTGGCACGACGTCAGCGCGAAGGGAAAAAAACCCGCATCTTCATCAAACTCTCAGCAGCAACATTGGGCGATGCTGAATTCCTGCCCTGGATCAGCGAACGGATCAAAAGCACCAAGGTGGATACCGATTGCCTGGTGTTTCAGGTAAGCGAGGATGCCGCATTAAATTTTCTCAAACAGACCAAAGCAATCGCACTGGGCTTAAGCCAGTTACATTGCCGCTTTGCCCTGGAGAATTTCGGGATAGAACAGAACACCTTCCAGTCTTTGAAACAACTGAAAGTTAATTACATCAAGATACACATGAGTTTAATCCACGGCCTGGCACAAAACGTCGAAAGCCAGGAAAAACTCAAGAGCATCGCCGAAACCGCCAATAGTCTGAACATTCAAACCATCGCCGCCTTCGTCGAAGACGCCAACAGCCTGGCGGTGTTGTGGCAATGCGCCGTCGACTTCATCCAAGGCTACTTCCTGCAGCACCCACAAGCGGAAATGAATTACGATTTCAACGAAACGTTTTAACCCGCGATTGAACCCTCATATCAACCAATCGCAGTGCGGACTGCTCGCGCCAAAGGTGCGTCACTAGCGACAGTGAACGACTGCTTGTTTGTAGCAGAAGCGATTGCAATTGTAGACGATAAACACCTGTTGGCCGTGTCAATCCAATATATGCGACACCAAACCATCCGCCAGTTTGGGTTCAAACCAGGTGGATTTGGGTGGCATTACTTCGTTGGCGTCGGCCACGGCCATGAGATCCGTTAATTGAGTTGGATACAGCGCAAAGGCGACTTTCATTTCACCGTTGTTAACGCGGCGCTCCAGTTCTGGCAGGCCGCGTATGCCGCCGACAAAGTCGATGCGTTTATCGCGACGTGGATCGGCAATGTTCAAGATCGGTGTAATCAGATTATTCTGTAACAAGCTCACGTCCAAACGACCCACCGGGTCTTGTTGTGGAATACATTCCGATTTGATCTGCAATCGATACCATTGACCGGACAGGTACATACCAAACTCACCGGCATGCTGTGGTTTAACCGCTGTTGATTGCGGCGTTACGGTAAATGCCTGGGCGATGCGCTGTTTAAATTCCTCCTCACTCAAGCCATTGAGATCGCGGATCACGCGATGGTAAGCGAGGATTTGCATTTGGTTGTCGGGGAAGATCACCGCGAGAAAATATTGATAGGCCGCATTGTGATCCGCCTTGCCCTGCCCTTGCCGCATTGCCGCCACCCGCGCGGCGGCAGCGGAACGATGATGACCATCGGCGATGTATAAACAATGCATGGCATCAAATGTTTTGGTCAAGGTATCAAGGTGGGCTGCATCATTAATTACCCAGAAGGTGTGCTGCACCCCGTCATCGGCGGTGAGATCGTATTCCGGTTTATTGTTGCTGACTGTCTGAATAATTCCGTCGACTGTTGCATTGCAACGATAAGTGAGAAACACCGGGCCGGTTTGTGCGTTGAGTGCATCAATCTGCCGCACGCGATCATCTTCCTTGTCGGGACGGGTGAACTCGTGTTTGCGGATCCGATTGCTGTTGTAATCCGCCACTGAGGCGACAGCCACTAAACCGGTTTGCTGATGCTGCCCCATGATCAAACGATAGGCGTAATAACAAGCGGCGTTGTCGCGAATCAACACCCCTTCCGTGATTAATTTCTGAAAATTCCGCGCCCCCATGGCGTACACCCTGGCATCGTAGGGATTGGTGTCTGTCGGCAGATCGATCTCGGGTTTGGAAATGTGCAGAAAACTGCGTGGCCGTCCGCTGGCACGTTGCCGTGCTTCTTCCGTGTTGAGTACATCATACGGTGGCGCTATCACATCAGCGGCATCCTTTGCTTTAGGCCGTACACCACGAAACGGACGAATTAACGACATCAAACCTCCCAAGGTTATTTTTAGCTGCGCCACAACGCGGTAATGCGCTGCGGGATCGATGGATGTGTGGAGAAAAAATTATAGAAGCGACGAAAGCGTTTTTGATCAAACGCCGTCAATTGATTCCAATTAGCCTCTGGCATGAAGACACCATGCAGACAACGCAGGGTCGCCAGGATCTTATCCTTACCGACCAATTGCGCTGCGGCTTTATCGGCGGCAAATTCCCAACGCCGCATCAACCTCATCACTACCAGACTGGTCAGTGGAAAAAAGACATAGGGCAAGCTGCTGAGGAGTTTGCGTGATGTCATGCCAAACCAGCGGCGGCGCCCCGACAATACATCGACACTGCCACCAATAATAAAAGCCAGTGGCAGTAACAGCGGCAATAACGCGGCTTGCAGCAAGGTCAACTGCCAGGTGTGGCCCTGTGCAATATGACATAACTCATGTGCAAGGATGGCATCCACCTCTTGCTGGGTTAACGCCGCCACAAATTCCTCATCCAACACAATGGTCGTACGTCGCGGTGAACCACCCAGCGCAAAGGCGATGGCCAACGACGGTGCGGTTTTATACAAACGTGGCGTGGCAATCTGTAATTGTTGGGCGAGTCGCGCCAGGGACTGCTGCCAAGCCGTAGTACTGATGGCAACAACCGGCTGCTGCACGGGCATCAAGGCCAGTAATGTTTGCGGGGAAGATTTATACGCCAGTACCATCCCCAGGAGCGAGAGAGCAACCAGGACAACAAAAACCGCCACACCCAGTTGCGCCGGTAACAGCAGACACCACAAGCCCAACTGCAGATAGAGGGTCGCGAACAGCAACAGGAAACTCCCAATGGGCTGCCGACTAAACTTTAAGCAAATCTGATTCATCGTATTTACACAGTTAAAACAAGGTTTGATTTGTGACCCAGTAGCTATCCTGGCCAAGCCGACTCATCTTCCGCTTGAACCCCACCGCCAGCCTGCCCGGTAGAGAACATTGACCAAGTGCCGTGCTATTATATAGAAAGCTTTCGGAATTTGCCGGGTCATTCATCTGCCTCACCATCAAACAATTCACCACCTAAAACCGCTTTATGCTGAGTCTTTAACAATGGAATCGAGTCCTGGGTCACACCAACAACACCAAACCGACGCGGCAACCGTGCATCAGTCTCGGTTTGCTTATTTGCAGCGCTTTTTGCCGCGACATATTCCCATTGCCTACAAATTGGCATTTGTCCTGACGATGTTAATTACCGCCAGCATGGTGATCCTCGGGTTGATTATCGTCTCCAACCAATCACAGCTGCTGCGCCAGCAAGTCGATGACTTTGGCCGTGCCATGGTCGATCAATTGGCAGAGTCGTCCAAAGAACTGGTGTTATCGGATGACATTCTGAGCCTGATGGTGGTGGTGAATAATCTCAGTAAAAGTGACAATATTCTGGGCGGCGTGGTCTATTCGCATAAAGGCGAACTTCTCGCGCACACCGGCAAACTGCCGATCCAGGATGTCGCCAAATTATATGACCGTGCCACCGCAATTGATGCCACCAATTATTCCATTGAATGGATCGATTATGATCAATCCGGCAAACCGTTGGATCTGATCTCGTTTATCACGCCGATTCGTTATCAGAAAACCATCGCGGGTCATGCCCTGGTGACGTACGATAAATCAACGCTCAGCCAGGCATTTCATGACACCGTCAATGCTATTCTCGGCGCCACCGTATTTATGATTTTGGTCGGGATCGTTACTGCCTATTATGTTGGCAAACGCATCACCAAACCTATTTCCAACCTGATGGATGCCAGTCGGGCGATTCATAATGGCAATTACACCTTTCGGATTGATCAACGCCGCAATGATGAAATCGGTTATCTGATCAATGCGTTCAACTCCATGGCCAATGGTCTGCTGGAAAAAAACCAGGTTGAAGTCGCTTTTTCGCGTTTTGTCTCCACCAAGGTGGCCAAACAGATCATGGAAAACCTTGATCACATCCAGTTAGGTGGCAAACGTATGCGCGCCACGGCGTTATTTGCCGATATTGTCGGTTTCACCAGTCTGTCCGAACGGTTACCCGCCGAAGAAATTGCCCTGATGCTCAATGAATACTTTTCTTATATTGATACGGCCAGCCGGTTATATCGTGGCATGATCGACAAATATATGGGCGACTGCGCCATGGTGGTGTTTGGTGCGCCGGAAGAAGATCCGGATCATAAATTCAATGCCATCGCCTGTGCCATTTTAATCCAGCGTCTGGTGGCACGACTCAATATTGAACGGGCCAAGGCCGGTAAGTACACCGTGGATTTCCGTATCGGTGTTAACAGCGGCGAAATGCTGGCAGGCAACCTGGGTTCACAGGATCGCATGCAATACACGGTGGTAGGTGAAGCCGTGAATCTGGCGTCACGTCTGCACTCCGTCGCCGACAAAGGCCAGATTATCATTACCGAATTCCTCGCCCACGATCCGGATCTTGATCAGCGCATTATCACTGAACGTAACCAATCTATCCGCTTACGTGGCATTGCCGATCCGGTGACGACGTATGTCATCGTTGGGATTAAACCAGGCCATAGTGACCTTATTAATTCGCACATTGCCGACATTCTCCGCCGCCGCAAAGTAGCATGATATTGCGCGTTTTATCCCTTGCCCTGCTCATGACAATGATACAACTCATTGGCGGCTGTGCATTTCTTTATACCTTCGACGACCAGCTTGAACAACGCATCGATACCTGGATTGCGCAGCAGGAATACAGCAAGGCATTAGACACTCTCGAATATATTCGCCCGACACATGCAAAATACAATCAGTTACTCAAGAAGAAACAACACATCCTTGCTTTGAGCAAGACCTTTGTTGACGATACGCTACGGCGTGCGCAACAACACACAAAAAACCATCAGTGGCACGAAGCAGACAAGTTGTATCAACACGGCCTGGATAAAATGCCGGACAACAAACCCCTGGAAAACGCGTACCTGGATTTCAGCAATCAACGCGAACATTATGTAAATACGCTGCATTACCAGCTATTCATCAACAAGGCACAGTGGTTGAAAAAAAGTGCGGGCATCCAACGCGAACTGGCACGCGCAACACCGAACGACAGTGCCGCAACCCGCGCCTTGAAACAATACGACGAGGAAGTGCAAACCATTCATCAGGAATTGATTCAGTGTGGCATGGCTTCAATCAAGCGCAATGAATTGGATCTGGCCGAACAATGTTTGCTTATTGCGGAGCAGTTATATCCCAGCAGTAAGTCACACGCTGCCTTAGACCAGGTCCAGCAGCTACTGGGTAAACGCCAGGCCAGCACCACCTCCAACCAGACGGAAGAATTACTGGAAATCTCAAAGCAGGCGATGGATGAGAATAATTTAAAACAGGCGCAGAAACTCTTTAAACAAATTTCCGCTAAAGATCTCAGTCTTGCGCCTGTTATTCAATTCAAAAAAATGCTGAATGAGCGCATCGCGAATAATATCAGCCAGGGAATCGAAATGGGTCGCAAGCTTTATAGTCAAGGTGAAGTCGAAAATGCGCTGGCGGTGTGGA
>JAYSTO010000121.1:0-2758 GCA_043719675.1 Gammaproteobacteria bacterium
CTTGAGTAATACAGATTGATTCAGTAACACCACCTGTTGTTCACGCAAGCGTTGCACGGCACCCCTCAGGGCATGGTCGATTTCATTGGGGTGATTGAGGTGCAAGACCATCACCGGTTTGAGCCGACCACCTGTTAACCAGGCTAACAGGCTGTCCGTGATGCGTTCGGGAATCACCACTGGTAAACGCGTATGCACACGCAAACGCTGTAAATGCGGTATGGACTGCAATTGTGCAACGAGTTCGGCCAGGCGCGCGTCGCTCATGCTCAAGGGGTCACCGCCGCTGAGAATGACCTCCGTGATGCTCGGGTCACTGGCAATATACTGCACTGCGGGTTGCCAGTGCGCCGTGCTGGGATTAGCCTCGGCGTAGGGGAAGTGACGGCGAAAGCAGTAACGGCAGTGGATAGCACAAGCACCGGTGACGACGAGCAGGACTCGACCTGTGTATTTGTGGAGTACGCCTGGTGCGACCATCGCGGCCTGATCACCGACGGGATCGATGGCATCCCCGGCATAGACATCCAGCTCGACGTGCAGCGGTAGAACTTGGCGTAGCAAGGGGTCGTCCGGGTTGCCGACCTCCATGCGGGCCAGAAAACCGGCCGGGACGCGCAAGGGAAACTGTTGGGCTGCCGCCTGCGCCGCAGGCAGGAGCGTCATGGGTAATTTGAGCCGTTCCAGCAGTGTGGCCGGGTCGCGCACGGCATTGGCCAACATCTGTTGCCAAGGCAAAGGATGCTGCCACGCGAGCGCGGTTTTCGATATCATAGGCGACCTTTAAAAAAGGTATTACTGGAGCACTGAATCAAGTTGACTCCCGACAGGTAGGGGATTGATGATACACCCACAGGGCTCCCTAGCTTATCCTAAAATTTAGCAAAAGGTATTTCATGGCAAACATTAGTACAAACGATTTCCGCGCCGGTGTGAAGGTCATGCTCGATGGCTCTCCGTGTAACATCATCGAAAATGAATTCGTCAAACCCGGTAAAGGCCAGGCATTCAGCCGGGTCAAGATCCGTAATCTCAAAACCGGTCGTGTCCTGGAAAAGACCTTTAAATCCGGTGAATCATTAGAAGCGGCCGACGTATTGGACACCGATATGCAGTATCTCTACAACGATGGCGAGTTATGGCACTTCATGCAGACCGAAAGTTTTGAGCAGTATCAGGCCGACGCCACTGCCGTGGGCGACAATGCAAAATGGCTGAAGGAGGAAGACGTCTGCGTGGTGACCTTGTGGAACAACATCCCCCTTATAGTGACACCACCGAATCATGTCATTCTCAAAGTGACCCAAACCGATCCGGGCATGCGCGGCGATACCGCCACTGGCGGATCCAAACCTGCCACGCTGGAAACCGGCGCCGTGGTCAAGGTGCCGTTGTTTGTCAATGAAGGTGAATTGCTTAAGGTGGATACCCGTACCGGTGAATATCTGGGTCGTGTCAAAGAGTAGCGAGCGGTTGCTCTACCGTGTGCAATAGGTTGTTATTGCGGCGAGAGGGTTAGTCATATGAACAACCCAACCACTACCTGGCAACCCAGCGCACAGTTGCAGCATTTGGAATTACGCGCCCGTATCGTGCATTTGCTACGGGCATATTTTCTGTCACAGCAGATCCTTGAAGTTGAAACACCGCTGTTGTCGCACTATGCCACCACTGAGGTGCACCTGCAGAGTTTTGTGGTGCACGAATCCGCCACCGGCAAACCCATCGGTTACTTACATACCTCGCCCGAGATGGCAATGAAACGCTTGCTGGCGGCGGGTAGCGGCTCAATTTATCAAATGGGTAAAGTCTTCCGTGTGGGTGAACAGGGTTCGCGTCACAATCCCGAATTTACTTTATTGGAGTGGTATCGTATTCAAGCGGAGTACGAAGACTTCATTGCTGAGAATGTCGCGCTGCTCCAGTCCGTTTTGCAACCGCACCTTTCCTTACAAGCCGCACAACAGATCAGTTACCGTGATGCCTTTTTACGTTATGCCCAGGTTGATCCCGTGCAAGATTCCGTGGCGAGGCTGCGCGAGGCATGTTGTGCCCGTCATGACATCGCCAGCATCCAACTTGATCTTGATGATCGCGATATCTGGCTGGACTTGTTGCTCACGCACAGTGTTGAACCGGCCCTGCCGCGTGATCGCTTGGTGGTGCTACGCGATTATCCTGCCAGTCAGGCCTCGTTAGCGCAATTGTGTCCAAATGATTCGGCCTGTGCCGAACGGTTTGAGATTTATCTTAATGGTATTGAATTGGCCAATGGCTTTCATGAACTCAGCGATCCGATAGAACAAACAGCACGGATCGAACAGGAGATACAACAGCGTAAAAAATTGGGTCTCGCCAAGGTTCCGGCCAATCCCCATTTTCTTGCCGCACTGCAATACGGTTTGCCGGACAGTTGCGGTATCGCCATTGGTGTGGACCGCCTGGTGATGTTGGCGGCGGGGGTTACAACCATCAACGAGGTGATTAGTTTCCCTCACGACCGGGCATAACGTTGCCGGATTTCTTCGGTGAGGGGTTATCAGCGTCAATATCCTTGCTCAACCACCGAATTATTTAACAACCAATATTTTTTTGCGCATGCGAATAAGAGGTGGTTGAAAGCCGGGACTGCCGCTGGTGTCAGTGTCGTATGCGAAGAGATGGTGCCATTGGCGTAACTGGCTGTGTATACGTTTGGTGTGCCCACTGCCATCCCAGGATACCTGATGACAACATGGACAGTAGTGGGCCGTGTCGT
>JAYSTO010000122.1:0-2756 GCA_043719675.1 Gammaproteobacteria bacterium
TTGTTCCGGTCGGCGCATATCCTGAATATGAAGATGCCTTTCGATAAGGCCACCATCAACGAGGCGCAACGCGCCGCCGTGCGGGAAAATAAATTGGAAACCGCTTACATTCGGCCAATGTGTTTTTATGGTTCCGAAGGCATGGGTCTGCGTGCCGATAACCTCAAGGTGCATGTGATCGTTGCCGCCTGGCAGTGGGGTTCGTACCTGGGTGCGGAAAACATGCAGCGCGGGATTCGCATCCGCACCTCGTCGTTTACCCGTCATCATGTCAACATCACCATGTGCAAGGCCAAGGCCAACGGCAATTATATGAATTCAATGATGGCCTTGCAGGAGGCGATGCGCGATGGTTATGACGAAGCATTATTATTAGATGTTGACGGTTTCGTCGCGGAAGGCAGCGGTGAAAATATTTTCGTGATCCGCAACGGCGTGTTGTATACCCCGGAATTAACCTCGGCGCTGGACGGTATTACCCGCGAAACGCTCATGACCCTGGCGCAGGATGCCGGTTTGATGGTTAAAGAAAAACGCATCACCCGTGATGAGGTATATGTCGCGGATGAGGCCTTCTTCACCGGCACGGCGGCGGAAGTCACGCCGATCCGTGAACTGGATGGTCGGCAGATCGGTAGCGGCACGCGTGGGCCGATCACCGAGAAATTACAAAGCCGTTACTTTGATGTTGTTAACGGCAAGGTCGCGCAATACGCACAATGGTGCACATTGGTAAAATAATCGTCGATAGTTGATCAGAGGATTGAATGATGGAAACGAAACCCCAGCCCGCTGTTGCACAACAACGTTATCCGATCACGCGTGCCGATCTGCCGCTGCATTGTCCGACCGACAGCATGACGTTGTGGAATTCGCATCCACGCGTGTACCTGCCGATTGAAGACAATGGCGTCGCCAAGTGCCCGTATTGTGGTACGGTGTACGAGTTAAAAGGCTGATCCACAGCAATGCAGCGTACCATCCCTGATTATTCCAAGGCCAAGGTATTGATCATCGGCGATCTCATGCTGGATCGGTATTGGCACGGCGATACCTCGCGGATATCACCGGAAGCACCGGTGCCAGTGGTGTTGGTCAAGGGCGCGGAAGAACGCGCCGGTGGTGCAGGCAACGTCGCCTTGAATATCGCCGCGTTGGGTGCGAGCAGCAGTGTCATCGGTTATACCGGCCAGGACGAGGCAGCGGATTCACTGCAAACCCTGTTACAAAGTGCCGGTGTCCATTGTTTATTCGAACGGCTGGCCGATTGCAAGACCGTCACCAAGTTGCGCGTCCTCAGTCGTCATCAACAATTGATTCGTTTGGATTTTGAAGATGGCTTTACTGCCAGCCGTCCCGAACAATTGCGCGATCATGCCGCGCAGGCGATGCGAAACGCCAGCGCGGTGGTGATGTCGGATTACGGCAAGGGCACGCTCGCCGATGTGCCGCAATTGATTGCCGCCGCCCGCCAGCAAAAAATTCCGATATTGATTGATCCCAAGGGCACCGATTTTGAGCGTTATCGTAATGCCACCTTGATCACGCCGAACCTGCATGAGTTCGAGGCCGTGGTGGGGCGATGTGAACACGATGCGGCGATTGTTGAAAAAGGCATGGCCTTGATTGAGCAGCTTGGGTTACAAGCCCTGCTGGTGACGCGCAGCGAACGCGGCATGACCTTGTTGCAGCGTAATGCGGCGCCGCTGCATCTGCCGACGCACGCGCGCGAAGTATTTGATGTGACCGGCGCCGGTGACACCGTGATCGCCGTGTTGGCGGCGTCACTGGCTGCCGGTGTACCGCTGGAAGAGGCAACCGCCTTGGCAAATGTGGCTGCGGGCATTGTCGTGGGTAAAGTCGGTACCGCAACGGTATCGCCGCAAGAGCTGCAATTAGCGTTGCGCAAAGACGTGCCGCTGGAACGTGGTGTGGTCAGCGAGGACAAATTAATCGCCTTAATCGAACAGGCGAAATTACTGGGACAGACCGTGGTGATGACCAACGGTTGTTTTGATATTCTGCATCCGGGTCATGTCTCCTATTTACAAATGGCCCGCAAGTTGGGTGATCGCCTGATTGTTGCGGTGAATGACGATGCCTCGGTGAAACGGTTAAAAGGCAAGGATCGACCGATCAATAGTTTACCGCACCGTATGGCGGTGTTGGCAGGGTTGGAATGCGTGGATTGGGTGGTGCCCTTTACGGAAGACACCCCGGAGCGAATAATCTGTAAAGTTTTGCCGCAGATTCTGGCGAAGGGTGGCGATTACAAACCCGAGCAGGTTGCCGGCGGTAAGTGTGTCATAGAACACGGTGGCCAGGTACGCATCCTGGAATTTGTGGAAGGGCATTCTACTTCCGATATCATTAAAAATATTTTGCAACGTATTTAACTGGAATTATTACTATGATTATCGTCACCGGCGGCGCTGGCTTTATTGGCAGCAATATTATCAAGACGCTGAATGAGCGCGGGCGTAGCGATATTCTGGTTGTGGATAATTTGAAGAACGGCGTCAAGTTTAAAAATATCGCTGATTGCGACATTGCCGATTTCATCGACAAGGACGATTTTCTGCAACGCGTGAAAAATGGCGAACGGTTTGCCAATCAAGTGGAGGCGATCTTTCATGAAGGCGCCTGTTCCTCCACCACCGAGTGGGATGGAAAATTCATGATGCAGAACAACTATGAGTATTCCAAGACTTTATTACATTACTGTTTGGATCACCAGATTGCCTATTTGTATGCCT
>JAYSTO010000123.1:0-5980 GCA_043719675.1 Gammaproteobacteria bacterium
TGATTGCCTTATCCGTTTCAACTTGGGCAACAATATCGCCACGCGAAACTTGGTCACCCGACTGTTTACTCCAGCTCACCAACACCCCTTCGGTCATGGTGTCGGACAGTTGCGGCATCTTAATGGGATGGGCGTCGTTGGGCGTCGCCACGACCGGCGTTTTTGGAGTAGCGGTTTGTTGGATTTCCACTTTAGCCGGCTTGCTGATCACCGTCGGCGCGGTGCCCTCTTGTTTGACTTCTTCTTTACTGGCAACCAAAAAACCCATTGCCTCGCCGACCGTCACCACAGTATTGGTGGGCGTGAGCGGGCCGGATAAATAGCCTTCACGGAACACCTCAACATCCATGATCGCCTTGTCGGTCTCGACCGTGGCGACAATTGTGCCGCGTTCAATAAAATCACCAGGCTGTTTTTCCCATGTCACCACGGTCCCTTCGGTCATGGTGTCGGACAGTTGAGGCATTTTGATTACATAAGGTTGTGCCATGTTTACCTTTCTTATCGTGGTAGGTCGGCATTCACGCCGACACGCAATTTAAGCGAGACTTGCAATCAGATCTTACCCAACACCTTTAATGCGCCCTGGTAAACATCCTCAACATCAGGAATAGCCGCTTTTTCCAGGCGTGCATTGTAAGGTACGGGTACATCGGCAGCATGAATACGCACAGGTTGCGCATCCAGGGCAAAGAAACAATCTTCAATGATGCCGGTAATGATTTCGGCACCCACACCCACCGGGGCCTCATCTTCTTCGGCAATGACAACACGATGGGTTTTTTCAATGGAACGACGAATCGTTTCACGATCAATGGGTTTCAAGGAACGCAGATCCACCACTTCGGCACTAACACCGTCTTTTTCAAGCCGCTTGGCAGCTTCCAGGCAGAGATACACGCTGTAGTTATAACCAATCAGCGTAATGTCATCACCCTTGCGCACCACTTCGGCGCCTTCCAAGGGGCGGAAGAATTCTGTATCCGGCATTTCTTCTTTGATGTTGTACATGCGTTCATGCTCGATGATCACCACTGGATCATTGCAACGCACCGCCGATTTGAGCATGCCATAAGCATCGATAGGGCCACGCGGCGTGACCACCCGCAAACCTGAGGTGCTCATGAACATACGCGCCAAACGCGCCGAGTGTTGTGCTGCTAATTGATGGGCTGTACCACCGGGGGTACGAATGACTAAGGGGCAGGACACCCGGCCACCGGACATGTAACGAATTTTTGCCGCCGCATTAACGATGGTATCCAACGCCAGCAAGGCAAAGTTAATCGACATGATTTCAATGATCGGCCGCATGCCGGCCATCGACGCACCAATACCAATACCGGTGTAAGAGTTTTCCGAAATAGGCGTATCAATAATGCGATCGGCACCGTATTTATCATAGAGACCGAATGTTGCCTTATAGGTACCACCCACCACACCGATGTCTTCACCCATGGCGATGACCATCGGATCATTTGCCATCTCTTCATCGTGAGCACGACGAATCGCTTCCCAATATGCAAGTTGCGCCATAGCAAACTAACCTCGTAGTAAATTATTTATTTAAAGGCCCGATCCAACGTGGATCCGGGTTGTCATCCAGCACGAATTTATATAAATCGGCAACATCCGGTTCAGGGCTTTGCTCGGCAAACTTGATGATATCGTTCTCGATTTCGTGTTGAATTTCGTCCTGCATCGTTTTGACATCGGCAGCCGTAATGATACCGTCCTTGATCAAACGCGCTTTATAGATATTGATCGGATCACGCTTTTCCCAGTCAATCTCTTCTTCCTTGCTACGATAAGTCTTTGCGTCGGACATCGAGTGACCGCGGAAACGGTAGGTCATAAATTCAATGAAGTAAGGTTTACGTTCAGTGCGCACATAATCCACGGCGGTTTTTGCCGCCTTCATTACCACATCAATATCCATACCGTCATGCTGGCTGGCCTCGATGTTATACGCACACATACGTTTGTATTGATCACGTACCGCCGTTGACCGATCTATATGGGTACCAATGGCATAGAGATTATTTTCGCAAACAAACAACACGGGCAATTCCCACACGGATGCCATGTTCATGGTCTCGTGAAACGTACCCTGGTTATTGGCGCCATCACCGAGGAAACAGATGGCAATCTGATCGGTCTTTTTGTGTTTGACAGCTAAAGCCAAACCGGCCGCCAACGGAAACGGTTGGCCTACCAGTGCGTAACCGCCCATAAAATTGGCGGTAGGATCAAAAATATGCATCGAACCGCCACGGCCGCGTGAGGATCCGGTTTCTTTACCGTATAACTCCGCCATCACTTCGCGCGGCGGGGCGCCAGCCTTCATGGCATGGACATGATCACGATAACCCGTGATGACATAATCCCCTTTGGTGCCTATCCCGACACGTGCCTCTTCCAATACACCAGTGGCCACGGCTTCCTGACCTGAATACAGATGTAAAAATCCGCCCACTTTGCGTTCCATGTACGCCTCAAAGGTACGATCTTCAAAACGGCGAAAGAAAATCATCTCGCGCAACAAGCGTTTTTTATCTGCGTTGTTCATGTCGGGCCCTTATCGTTGTGCATAATATGGAGTGGCGGAAAAACGGTCACCGCCTACTCGAAAGGCGCGTATGATCGACTTTTTTTTACTTAAAATCAAGGAATTCCCCCTACCCAGACACTCCCCAATATCTAAAACTCTTAATAAAACAACCAGTTGAAGTTATACCAGACAACATCCTGTGCAACTGACATGAATTAAATGATTATCGCGCCCAGTCGATCTAATATAGTCAGGCCCCAGCACCCCGAGTCCCCATGAACCAAACCAATAATGAAAACACCCCGCAGCGTATCGTCGAGACCTGGACGCATCAGATTGCCGAAACGATAAAACGGCGTGACATCGATGCGCACATGCAACTGGTCTCCTCTGAGGTACAAGTCTTTGGTATGCCGAGTAAAGCCGTGATCTACTATGATGAATGGCGTGAACGCCGTAAGCTGGAATTAAAAACCGGTGAATTGCTGTCAATCAACTACACAATTCAGAAGATTATTACCAGCATGCCGCGCCGCATCACCTTTAGCGCACGGGAAAACCTGCTGAATAACAAACGCAAAGTCATTATTCTCGATAAAATGATTGTTCTGGAAAAAGAACAAGACGATGTATGGCGCGTCGTTGAAGAAACAATTAAAAACTGGAAGGTTAAAAAATTTAACCTCAACTAACCGGGAAGGCTAACGATGAGTGACAAAAAATTTCGTCTGGAACGTGACAGCATGGGTGAACTCAAAGTGCCCATTGACGCCATGTATGGCGCACAGACACAACGTGCCGTCGATAATTTTCCCATCAGCGGTTTACCCATGCCACATGCCTTTATTCGCGCACTGGGGCTGATCAAGTCCGCCTGCGCCGCCGCCAACCACCAATTGGGTTTACTCGATGAAAAAATTGCCGCCAGCATCCAGCACGGCGCAGAGGAGATCGTCAACGGCCTGCATCACGATCAATTTCCCGTCGATGTGTTTCAAACCGGCTCAGCCACCAGCAGCAATATGAACGCCAATGAAGTCATCGCCCACTTGGCAAGTAAACAATTGGGCAGCAGGGTCCACCCCAATGATCACGTCAACATGAGTCAAAGTTCCAATGATGTGATCCCCACGGCGATCCATGTCAGTGCTTGTCTGGAGATTGAGGAAAAATTATTGCCCTCGCTCAATCATCTGTCGACTACCATTGATAAACGCGCCACCGAATTGCAACAGGTGGTGAAAACCGGCCGGACGCATTTGATGGATGCCATGCCGGTTACCTTTGGCCAGGAACTCGCAACCTGGTCCACCCAGATTCGCCACAACATGTATCGCATCCAGGCCTCGCTCACCCGTCTGCGCGCATTGCCACAAGGCGGCACCGCAGTGGGTACCGGCATCAATGCCCATCCTGAATTTGGTAAAAAAGTCGCGGCCGCACTCAAGGCGCGTACCGGCTTTGCCTTTATACAAATGGAAAATGTCTTTGTCGGGCTGGCCTGTCAGGACACCGCCGTGGAAATGAGTGGTCACCTGAAAACCCTCGCCGTCAGCATGACAAAGATTGCGAATGATTTGCGTTGGATGAACTCCGGCCCCCTCGCTGGTTTAGGTGAAATTGCCTTACCCGGATTACAACCCGGCAGTTCGATCATGCCGGGCAAGGTTAATCCTGTGATCCCCGAATCGGTTGCGATGGTCTGTGCGCAGGTGATCGGTAATGACGTCACCATTACCCTTGCCGGCCAATCCGGTAATTTTCAATTGAACGTGATGTTACCGTTGATTGCCTATAACCTGTTGCAAAGTATTGAACTGCTCAACAATGCCGCGCGCGTGTTGGCGGATAAGGCCATCGCCGGGTTCAAGGTTAACACACACCACATTCAACAAGCTCTCGACAAAAATCCGATCCTGGTCACTGCCCTCAACCGTGTCATCGGTTATGAAAAAGGCGCCGCCATCGCAAAAAAGGCCTATGCCCAGGGACGCCCGATTCTTGATGTCGCCAAAGAAGAAACGGATTTGTCTGAAGCCGAACTTAAAACCTTGCTCGACCCCACCAAACTCACCCAAGGTGGGCTCTAAAGAATAAGGTAAATTGCAAAATATGAAGTATCTTTTTACCTGCATTTTATTTCTAGCAACATCAGTGTGTGCCGGTGAAAATGATCGCTATCAATATAAAATTCATCCCAGCTTACCCGTTATGGAGTTCCGTCTGCTTTGGCAACCACATCTGGATTCCCCCATTGAGCGCACGGTGCAAAAAATTGAAGTCTGGCGCCAAGGTGATACGCACCCGATGCAAATACTCAGTGCACGTATGGACGAACCCCCGGCGGATGGCCAAACAGATTTCTTCACTGCACAAGACATTAACTTTGACAGTTACCAGGATATTAAATTGCAGATCATGTGGGGCGCGACAGGTAATCGGATTTTTGATTTCTATATATATAATCCCACAACCCAGCAATTTGTCTTCAGCCCTGCCATTTCAAAATTAAGCAATCCAGTGCCAATCGCCGACAAGGAAGAGCTGGAGGTACATTGGAATGGTGGAATGGCAGGCGAAATATACAGCACGGACAGATACAAAACTAAAGGTGAAGCGGTCACACTGGTTTACAGCGAACGTCAACACTGGGATCCGGAACAACAGGTATTTATCAAGGTGATCAAAGTCCGCAAAAACAATAAACTTATAACCGTGAAAGAAGAAAGAAAAAAACTGACCGACTAGGCCAATTAAATTCAGATTTGATTATCCCGTTGCAGCTGTGGGTTAAAGATGCAGCGAGTGATGTTAACCGCTTTTACAGCATTACCGTTTTAATTTGGCAAAAGCATCCGCCATCGCAGAATTTTTTATTTCCACTTTCGCAGCGGGCTTATCTCTGGTTTGTTGTTTGCTGCTACGGTCGATTTTTGCTTTGGCTTGATCCTTACCCGGCTCGTCACCAAGCCGCATGGATAAGCCAACGCGTTTGCGTTCGATATCCACTTCCATCACCTTCACTTTGACAACGTCACCGGCTTTTACCACCTCACGCGGATCGCGTACAAACGTGGTGGATAACGCCGAGATGTGTACCAGCCCATCCTGATGCACACCGATGTCCACAAACGCGCCAAAATTGGTCACGTTGGTAATCACCCCTTCGAGGATCATGCCCGGTGTTAAATCTTTTAGTGTTTCAACACCTTCCTGAAAGGTCGCGGTCTTGAATTCCGGACGCGGATCGCGGCCGGGTTTCTCCAGCTCGTTAATAATGTCACGTACCGTAAATTCACCTATTTTGGCGTCGGTATAATCTTTCGCAATCAAGCTGCTTAAAAATTTACGATCACCGATCACGTCATTAATGGACTTCTGATGGCTCGCCAGGATGCGTTCCACCACCGGATACGCCTCGGGATGCAC
>JAYSTO010000124.1:0-16638 GCA_043719675.1 Gammaproteobacteria bacterium
CACTTCCCCAGCACGGAGCAGAATCTGGCGGCGCTGATCACCCGCCCCGCCGATGAATCACGCTGGGATGGTCCTTATTTAAAGAAAGGCATCCCGCTGGATCCCTGGGGCCATGCCTATGTTTATAAACAACCCGGCGATCACGGTGACTATGACTTGTTGTCCTACGGCAACGACGGCAAGGCCGGTGGCAATGAGCAGGCGACTGACATTGGCAACTGGTGATACACCAAGTCAACAAAATAATGATCCATCATGAATCACATATATATAGAATTGTGCAGAGGCCCTCATGTTGTTTGAGCTGAAGGCCATTCGCGAAGGTGAAGGTGTGCTTGCGCTGTCAGTGGAGGCCGCCGATGAGGCCGATGCAATCCAACAAGTAAAATCGCAAGGTCTGGCGATCCTGGCGATCAGGAAAAAACAATCGGTGCTGAATTGGAAATTCAAGCGTCGCACCCGCTTTCCATTAATTTTGTTCAGCCAGGAACTGCTGGCGCTACTGGATGCCGGGCTGTCCCTGGTTGAGTCGATCGAGGCGCTGGCCGAAAAAGAACAACACCCCACAACCCAAAAGACCCTGCGTCAGATCAATACCAGCCTGTATGAGGGTCGGCCTTTATCGTACGCCTTACAACAATTTCCCAATCACTTTCCTGTGCTCTATGTCGCCACCGTCCGCGCCAGTGAACAGACCGGTAACCTGAGTATGGCGCTGGCCCGTTACGTCACCTACCAACAACAAATGGACAGCGTGCGCAAGAAAATCATCAGTGCGTCGATCTATCCCGTGTTATTGCTGGTCGCCGGTGGTTTAGTCACGCTGTTCTTAATTGGTTATGTGGTACCTAAATTTAGTCTGGTTTATGAACAAATGGGAAGAGACTTGCCCTTGTTCTCACGCTTGCTGTTGCAGTTGGGGCAGGCGCTACGGGAAAACGGTTTGATCATTTTTGTCGCGATGGCGGCACTGCTGATAGGTTTGATCTACACCGCGACGCGACCGGCGAATAAACAATGGTTGCTGCACAAAGTGTGGCAAATTCCTGCGTTTGGCAAGCGCATGAAGATTTATCAACTCGCGCGTTTTTATCGCACACTGGGGATGTTATTGCAGGGCGGCACACCAATCGTAACCGCCATACAGATGACGGCGGATCTCTTACCTTCCTCGTTACGCGGCCAACTTACCCTGGCCTTGGCCAGTATTCGTGAAGGCCTCTCGATCTCGCAGGCAATGGAACGGCATGACATGACTACGCCGGTGGCATCGCGCATGCTGGTCGTGGGTGAGCGCAGCGGCAAAATGGGCGAGATGATGGATCGCATTGCGGTGTTTCATGATGAAGAAATGGCACGCTGGGTGGAATGGTTCAGTAAATTATTCGAACCCTTATTAATGGCCGCCATCGGTTTGATCATCGGTGTCATCGTGGTCTTGATGTATTTCCCCATCTTTGAACTGGCAGGGAGTATCCAATGACCGCTGCCGTCATTCCACTGAACACCCATGCCATTTCACCGCTGCAAATCAGCGTCGCACAGCAGGTCGCGGCTGAAACGCGCCGTCCAATCATTGAAGTCCTGGAAGAACAATTAGGTTTATCCGCCGTGGCGTTTGTGTCTGCACTTGCACACAGTCTGCACTACACACCGCTGAGCATGAATGAGCTGCACCAATTGACTCCGGCATTCGATGTATTAACATTCAAAGATACCCTCACCCATCGATGCCTGGCGCTGCGTGACAACAGCAATCAATTGATCCTGGTGTTCAGCGATCCCTTTAATCACGACTTGCAGGCTTGGGCGGAAGAAGTGATCAGCCTGCCCTTTCATTGGCAGCTGGCACACCATAGCGACATTGATGCCTATCTCGCCCGCCACGAAGAAACGCTGCGCGCCATGGACAGCGTCTCGTCAACCCACCAGGCAACAACGATCAGCCAGACCGGCATCGAAGATCTCTCCATCAAGGCAATCAACGAAAGCACCAGCCCAATTGTCAAGCTAGTACATTCAACCCTGTACGACGCACTCAAGTCCGAGGCCAGTGATATCCATCTTGAGACCAGTCCCGCTGGTCTTGCGATCAAATACCGTATTGATGGCGTGCTGTCGCTGATTAAATCGATGCCGGGATTGGACATGGCCGAACAGGTGATCTCACGGATCAAAGTCATGTCCGAACTGGACATTGCCGAGCGGCGGATCCCGCAGGATGGTCGTTTCAAAATTACCATGCGTGGTCGCGAGATCGATTTTCGTGTTTCAATCATGCCGAGTATCTTCGGCGAAGATGCGGTGTTGCGTATCCTCGACAAACAAGCGCTCTCGGATCAGATCAAAGGATTACGGCTGGATTACCTCGGTTTTGATGCCAAGGCGATCAAAGTACTGCGCCGACTCGCCACCGAACCGTATGGCATGATGCTGGTCACCGGCCCGACCGGCAGTGGCAAAACCACTACCTTGTATGCCGCGATCACCGAGATCAATCACGGCCAGGATAAGATCGTCACTATTGAAGACCCGGTCGAATACCAGTTGCCCGGGGTGTTGCAAATCCCGGTCAACGAAAAAAAAGGTCTCACCTTTGCGCGCGGCCTGCGATCGATCCTGCGTCATGATCCGGATAAGATCATGGTCGGTGAAATACGCGACGTGGAAACCGCGCAGATTGCCGTGCAATCGGCACTCACCGGTCACCTGGTCTTCACCACGGTTCACGCCAACAATGTGTTTGATGTGATCGGCCGTTTCATTCACATGGGTGTCTCGCCGTCGAGTTTTGTATCGGCACTGAATGGTATCCTCGCCCAACGCCTGGTCCGGCAAAATTGCCCACACTGTGCGCAAACCTATAGCCCCGATCCACAATTATTAGCCGACTCCGGCCTCACCGCAGAAACAGCCGCGTTATTCAATTTTCGTTCCGGCAGCGGCTGTGGTCAATGCCGTGGCAGTGGTTTCAAAGGCCGCAAGGCGATTGCTGAGATACTGTATCTCAACGATGAAATCCGCGAATTGATCGCCGCCGGTGAACCGATCCGCCGCATCAAAGATGCGGCCTTCCGCAATGGCACCCGTTTATTACGCGACAGTGCGCTGGATCTGGTGCGCCAGGGTGAAACAACCTTAGAGGAGATTAACCGTGTCACCATTGTGGCGTGATCAGATCCGCATCGCCATCGCACCGCAACAAGTTACGCTGTTGCGGCTTGCGCGTGGCTGGACGCCGCGTGTCGGCGAGAAACGCGTGATTGCCTGTGACGCCGGTGCGCCGGGAGAACCGCTATGGCGCAATACGTTAGCCACATTAGCCGCCGCACTACCGGAATTTGCCAGGAATAAAAGCGAGGTAATCGTCATTGTGTCTAACCACTTTGTGCGTTATGGATTGATTCCCTACAGCGATCAGCTCAGCAGCAAACAAGAAGAGGCCGCCTTGGTGCGTCATCACTTCACGCATATTTACGGCAATGCCGCTGAGCAATGGGCGCTGCGGTTGAGTGACGATGGCCACAGTGTTATCCGCGTCGCCAGCGCCATCGATCAAGGTTTATTGGACACGCTGAACACCGTATTTCAATCCAGTAAATTAACCCTGACCTCAGTGCAACCTTATCTCATGGCCGCCTACAATCAATGGCGTCATCGTTTTGCCGACGCGGCCTTGTTTGCCTTGATTGAACAAGGACGGCTTTGCCTCGCCACTTTCCAGCAACGCCAGTGGCATTCAATCAAGACCGTGAAGATTGGCGATGATTGGTATAGCGAATTGGCATCGTTGCTGAACCGGGAAAAACTGTTGTCGGGGATTGACGCGGCCACGGCTAACCGCATTCCGGTATTCATCATTGCCCCCGATCAAGTCGAATTGAATCAAGCACAACAGCAGGAACATGCCATCCAACTACTACGGCCAAAACTTGGCGCCGGAACAACCGACGCCACCGATGCGTCGTATTTCATGGCGATGGCCGGGTGATAAAAATGCACGCGCTCATGCTGGACTATCAAATTACCCATCGTACATCGACATGGCCGGAAAAAGGTTTATTGCTCAGTGGTCTGGCTGCACTGCTCTTGGTGGGGATTCATTATTTAACGGTTGCCGCCGACATCACTGAATTGGAAACAGAACAAGCGGTCGTTGCACATACAGCAAAACTTCCTGTTACCGATACACGGCTGGCCTCGCTCAATGCACAACAATTACGGGCCGAGATCAATCAGGCCAACGCGGTATTGGTACGACTGGGTTTGCCATGGGAAGCCTTGTTCCGTGACATCGAGTCATCGCAACGCAGCCACGTGGCACTGTTGTCAATCGAACCCAATGCAGATAAACGCACGGTAAAAATTACCGGCGAGGCAAAGGATTTAGCCGCCATGCTCAGTTACATCCGGTTTTTACAACAAAAAGAATCGCTCAGTGGCGTCTATCTGCAAAACCACCACGTCGAACAACAGATAGCAGAAAAACCAGTTCGCTTTACGCTGAATGCTACCTGGGTGATTAAACCATGAAGCGTATAACATTTAAATTACAACACCAACTGACGTCGCTGAATGTAGCTCGCCTGCGCACAGAGTTGAAACGACGGCTGCACCATTTGAGCCGTGAAGGGCGGCTTGGCCTGGGATTGATGGTACTAGGTCTGGGTTTTTATCTGGCGGTAGTACAACCCGCGCAACAGCAACTGGTGCAGCTGCAAGACGACGTAGTGTCGCAGCAAAAAAAGATTCGTACCGCCGCAAAAAGCCTCCAGGCAACCCAAGACCCGCCCGCCGAACAATTGATCGCCTATTACCAATTTTTTCCTGCACAAACCACCGCACCGCTATGGCTGGAAAAAATTTACCAGGCAGCACGAAATCAGGGTGTCCGGCTCGAACAAGGCGAATACCACGCTGCCCGCGAAAAATCAGCACGGCTCCTGCATTATCAGGTTACCTTGCCGGTCAAAGGCAGTTATTTACAGTTGCGCAAGTTTCTCGCCACCGTATTAACCGAAGTGCCGGTTGCCTCTTTGGATAACATCAGTTTTGAACGGCAGAAGATCGGCGATCAGACAATCGAAGCCAGGATAAAACTCACCTTGTATTTGGATCAGCAAACATGATAATTAAACGCAATATATATTCGCCGTTACGCGGCCACAGCCTCGTCGTTGCCCTGGCGATCTCGACACTCGCTCAGGCGCTGGCCGATGACACAACGGGTGCAGGTCTTGCGCAGCCCACGACACACAAACAGTCATCAACACAAGCCAACGTCAACCTCGATAACATACAATTGGAAAAATTAAAACGTTCACGTGATAAAGACAAAAAAGTGAACGCCTTCCCCGCCAAATCCTGGTATGTGCCACCACCAGCGCCGCCACCTACCCCGCCGCCGGCACCGAGTGCACCACCGCTGCCGTACACCTTTATTGGAAAATTTTTGGAGCCGCAAGGCAAACTCACGATCTTTCTCACCAATGGCGACAAAGTGCATTTGGTCAGCGCAGGCGAAACGATTGACAACACCTATTCGGTGGATGGCGTTGAGAACGGCAAATTAACACTCACCTATTTGCCATTGAAGATTAAGCAATACATAAACCTGGGAGAAACACCTTGAATCATCAACATCACTACCTGTCGCCGCCGGGCAATAAAAAGGCTACAGCAACCTTTACGCGTTATTTACTGGCAGCAACCATTGTCAGTTTAACCCTGTTTGGTTGTGCTGCGGATCGTATGCACAAGGAAGGTATCGAACTGATGAATCAGGGGCAGGTCGAAGAGGGTTTGGATAAGCTCAAAGAGGCCATCAAGAATGATCCGGACAATCTCACTTATCGTGCCGATCTGATCCAAAAACGTGATCTGATCGTACATAGCCTGCTGATCGAAGCCGGCAATGAAAGAGCGGCCGGTCATCCCGAACAAGCTAGTGTCATTTACAAGCGTGTGCAGAAAATTGACAGTGAAAACCCGCGTGCCAAGGCAGGACTGGTGCAGTTGAACATGGATATACGCCACACTGACGCATTAAAACAGGCGCGTGACCTGTTTGACAAACACGATCTGGAAAGTGCGCAGGGCATTATCCGCTCTATATTATTTGAAAACCCTGACCACATTGAAACGAAACAATTACAACGCAAGATCCACGAGCAGATTGCAAAAGAGGCCATGGCAGCGCCCACCCTCAAACCCGAACTCAAAAAACCGGTCACCCTGCAATTTCGCGATGCCAACTTGAAAATGGTGGTCGAGGCGTTATCGCGCAGTAGCGGCGTCAATATTATCCTCGATAAAGATATAAAAGCGGATCTCAAGACAACCATTTTTGTTAACGATGCCTCCATTGAAGACACCCTCGATCTCATTTTGCTGCAAACCCAGCTGGAAAAAAAGATATTATCCGACAACACGGTGTTCATCTACCCGAACAACCCGGCCAAGCTCAAGGAGCATCAGGACCTGAAGATCCGCAGTTTCCACCTGGTTAATGCCGACGCCAAGCAAATGCAATTGATGCTCAAGACGATACTTAAAACCCGTGATCTGTTTGTTGATGAAAAAACCAATTCCGTCGTGATACGTGACACACCGGATGCCATTCGTCTCGCGGAAAAACTGATTGCCGGGCAGGACCTGGCTGAAGCCGAGGTGGTACTTGAAGTGGAAATCATTGAATTAAGTCATAACCGCCTTAGTGAATTGGGAATTAAACTACCGCAACAAATTGCCGTCACCGCGCCCGGCACACCAGCCACGTCCAGTTCGATTACCACCTCCGGTGGCAGCGTCATCACCACCAACACACCGGCGGCCCCGCTGACCTTACGCACACTGCGCAACCTCAATGGCAGTTATTTTAATGTATCGCCATTAAACGCCAGCCTCGACCTGCGCAGTGAAGACGGTAGTGCCAATATCCTTGCCAGCCCACGGATTCGTGTCCGTCATAAAGAAAAAGCGAAGATCATGATCGGTGATCGTGTTCCGGTCATCACCTCCGCACAAACGCCCATTACCGGTGGCGCGGTGTCCACCACCAATGTGCAATATCTGGACGTTGGTCTGAAATTGGAAGTGGAGCCGGATATTCATTTAGACGAAGACGTCGCGATCAAGGTAAACCTGGAGGTCAGCAACATTGTGCGTGAAATTACCAGCGGCCAGACCATTGCCTACCAGATTGGCTCTCGCTCTGCCACTACGGTATTACGCTTAAAGGATGGCGAGACCCAGGTGCTGGCGGGTCTGATCAGCGATGAAGATCGCAATAGCGCACAAAAATTTCCCGGCTTGGGTGATCTGCCGATATTAGGACGGCTGTTCTCCAGCCACCGGGATGATTCGCGAAAAACCGAGATCGTCATGTCCATCACGCCACGGTTGACGCGCACCAGTCAACGGCCTGATGCACAAAACGTCGAATTCTGGTCCGGAACGGATAGTACACTGCGCAGCAAGCCACTGACGTTGAAACCTAGCAACCTGCCCCGGCGCCTGTCGAGTAAAATCGATGCATCATCCGCTGCAGCAGCCGATGACGGTGGCAACGCCGCCTCAAGACAGCGACGCACACCGAACAGAACAGATGAATCCATTGTGACACCGGCGCCCATAACAACACCTGCACCCGCCGTCAAAGGCATTGATGACAGCGTAACACCCAATGGTACGCCCATTAGTTTGAACTGGCAGGCACCCACACAGGCCACAATGGGCAAAGAGTTTGACGTCACGTTGGAAGCACAAACCAGCCAGTCATTGAGCACAATAGCGTTCACGCTCGATTACGACTCAGCGGCATTGACGATTGTCAAAGTCAATGAAGGCGAGCTGCTAAAACAAAATGGCAAAAAAACCATTTTCACCAATAAAGTTGATCAGGCCAGTGGTCACATCGTTGCGCAAATATCCCGGGTTGGTAGTGAAGGTGCAACCGGCAAAGGCAGCATTGCGACTTTCACCTTTGCACCGCGTGTTGGGAAATCCCAATCATCGATCATGATCACCAACCCCGCACCGGTGAACAGCGACGGTCAGGCCTTGCCGCTTACGCCACCCGCACCGCTGGTGATCACACTCAATCCCTGACGCCGACAATGCGCACACCCAAACAAAATCGTGGCTTTACACTGATCGAGCTGGTGGTGACGCTGGTGATCGTAGCCCTGCTATCGACGGTTGCCTTGCCGCTGAGCGAACTTGTCGTGCAGCGCCACCAGGAACAGGCGTTACGCGCAGCGCTGCGTGAGATCCGCACCGCCATCGACGCCTATAAACAGGCGTGGGACGAAGGCCTCATCGCCCCTGTTATCGGTAAATCCGGTTACCCGGCATCGCTTGTGTTATTGGTTGAGGGTATTAACGACCCCACTGATCCCGATGGCAAAACCAAAATATATTTCCTGCGTCGCATCCCACGTGATCCCTTTGCAACCGATGCATCCTTGTCAGCAGCAGATACTTGGGGCATCCGCAGTTACGCCAGCAGCGCCGACGACCCGCGGGAAGGCGATGATGTTTTTGATGTTTATTCAAGAGCGCCGGGCAAAGACCTGCGTGGCATTCCGTATCGGGATTGGTGAGAACAACATGCAACGCCTCAAAGCGACAGGCTTTACCCTGATTGAACTGCTGGTGGTAATGACGATCATCTCGTTGTTACTGACATTGGCAGTGCCGCGCTATTTTCACAGTGTGGAAAAATCCAAAGAGACCGTGCTGCGTGATAACCTGTCGATCCTGCGCGAGACGCTGGATAAATATTATGGCGACGTGGGCAAATATCCAGACGATCTGGACGAACTGGTCACCAAGAAATATTTGCGCGGTATTCCGCGCGATCCCATCACCGAGAGCGCCACCACCTGGGTGACCATACCGCCCGAGGATCCAAACAAAGGACTGATCTACGATATCAAAAGCGGCGCACCAGGAAATGGCCGCGATGGTAGCTTGTATGCGGACTGGTAATTATTTGGTTTCACACCAATGCGGCTTTACCTATCTGGCTGTGTTAATTGCGCTTGCCATCATCGGCGCCACCCTGGCCGCAACCGGAATCGTCTGGCACACCGCAGTACAACGGGAAAAAGAACGTGAACTCTTGTTTGTGGGTAATCAAATCCGTCAGGCGATAGGCCGCTATTATCTCGCTGAGCCTGTGAAACAATATCCGCAAGCACTCGATGATCTGCTGCGTGATCCACGCCAGCCCGGTGTGGTTCGCCACCTGCGAAAACTGTATCCTGATCCGATCACCGGCACAACGGAATGGGGCCTGCTCAAAGGCAGGGATGGTCGAATCGCCGGTGTATACAGTTTATCGCTGGCGCGGCCGATAAAACAGGCCAATTTCAGTGGTGCCGACCAGATATTTGCGGAAAAAGAAAAATATTCGGACTGGCTGTTTATCTATCGCCCCGCACCACCAGTTCAAGCAAAAGCAAAAAAATGAACGAAAGACATAAAATACTGATTACGGAAAATCATTCGATCCTGCGCGCCGGATTACACGCCTTGTTAAGCATAGAGCCTGGCTTTAACATCGTTGGGGGTGCCGACAACGGACAAGATACACTCCGCCTGGTGAAACGGTTTACTCCTGATCTGGTCATGATTGATATCAATATGCAGGAAACAAATGGTTTGAGCACCATCACAGAAATAAAAAAACACTATCCCGCAACAAAAATCCTGGTTTGGACGCGGCATGAAACAGAGGAATGCATTCGTGAAGCCTTGCAGTCAGGCGCCAGTGGTTACGTGTTAAAGGACTCAACGGACAGGGATCTCGTCATGGCCTTACACAGTGTCCTGGCTGGCAAGGTTTATCTAAGCCCCAGCATCTCCGCAAAGGTAATCAATGGATTTCTGCTGGGTAGAGACCCGCAACATAACCCATCAAAATGGAATACACTCACTGATCGTGAGCGTGAAATTTTAAAATTGATCGCCGAAGGTCGTACCAGCAAGTTCATCGCCGAACACCTTGGCCTGAGTATTAAAACCATCGAGAAACACCGCTCGAATTTAATGAAGAAACTCGATCTGCACAACATCTCCGCTCTGACGACATTCGCCATTGGCCAGGGGCTTGTGGCTACTGGCTAGCCTCGTTATCAACGCTAATTTAAATTGTTTCGTTCCACCTCGTTCTGTGTGTAATGCATTGTAGGCGCCAAAAAATAATCACAAGTCAATTACCGCCGTTACCTGATATTGGCGCTGATCTCCCGGAACATCCTGTTCCAATGCAGGCTTTTGTAATATTTTTTACAGGAGTCGACATTACGTTTATTCAGTTCAATAATCAGTTTATCGATTCGAATGACGGCAGCTTCATCCGTATCATCGACGGTTTGTTTTTTAATATGTTTATTCAGGTTTTCGAGATCATGTGCCCACCCAAGCAGATCGCCAAGTGTTTTTAATTGTTTATAAGATGTTTTATTCAATACGCCACCCTGCTCAGCTACAGACTCAAGCTGGTAAATAAAGTATTTCACCCAACGCCGAAATTGATGGAACTTGGTTTTATCGTTGGACCCACCAAAGGCTTCGTTGCCGTATTTCTTGCATTTATTGACTGTATCGCGCAGTCCGCCAAGCACTCTTTTTTCATTCAACAGGGGCGCATTGAGTGATTTAATTTGTCGCTGTGCGGATAATATGAGTGATTTAAAATGGCGCCATTTCACAGGTTGCAGGGGTGCTTGCTGGCGCAGGGCTTGATCTATTCGTGACAGTCGATTAACAATCATCGAATTTCTTGATTTCTTTTTCAACCATTCAATAGACGCGAGAAGTACCGCGTGATCCCGGTACGGGCCCAGCAAATCAGCTGCCTGTTTAAATAATGTATCGACAGCCTTAAAATCAATTTTCTCATCAATGGTGGGCTTAAATAGTCGTATGCTCGCACGTAGACGTTTCAGGTTAACCCGTATGGCATGGTTCGATTCAGCTGAACCGCAGACAGGTGAAGTAATCCTGACTTTAATACTCTGGATTAAGCTGGTCAGCATCGTTGCAGTCACACCTTAAGGATAGCGCATAGTTAGGATTCTGATCATGCGCGGTGTTTTCATCTTTTTGTCATAGTTTTGTATTAAATTGGCAACATGGAATCGACTCGCCGGGTTAAGACAACGCACCTTATTCTTGAATCACTGTATTCTGAACTCGTTGAATTAAAAGATTTTATTCTTGAGCGAGCACACGAAAGGCTTGACGGCTTTGCTATGTATTATCCCGATTCCCAGCCAACGCAGAGCGCAATCAATCTGAGTCACTATCTTGCTTTGCGGGAACGGGATCTTCGACCCTTGCAAGAAAAATTGGCACGCACTGGCTTGTCCTCGTTAGGACGGGCTGAGCCACATGTTTATGCAAGCCTAAACAGTGTCATTGCGGTACTTGGCCTGGCATTACAACACCACAAGTCCGCCATGGGAAACTTTAACGACTACGGTTTTAGCGAAGGTTTACAATTACATGAGGGTAATACTAAGGTAATTTTTGGCAAGGCGCCGTTGCCTCGCTCAACCCGAATCATGGTCACCTTGTCATCTGACGCCGCCATGGATTTTAACCAAATAAAAATGTTACTGGATGAAGGAATGGACTGTGTCCGTATAAATTGCGCGCATGATAATCCAACGATATGGCACAGTATGATCGATAATGTCCGCCGTGCCAGCGCATTAATAAATAAGGATTGCCGCATCCTGATGGATTTAGCCGGCCATAAAATCCGCACTGGGCCAGTGGCAAACCAGTCACCCGTATTGCACCTGCGGGTAAAGCGCGATGTGGTGGGCACTGTCATATCTCCTTCCATTATCCATCTTGTAGCAGAACAGCACCTGCACCCTGCCAATGGGATCGTTGACAGCGATTTTTATATTACGATCCCAAATGATATCTTTGCGAATTTTTCCAGTGGTGACCGCCTCGTTTATCGCGACGCACGAAGCCGCCCGCGGTTTATTGTGCTTGATCAGTACGACGGGACGGGCAAATGGTCCGGCACATATACACAAAATGCGTATGTTCCTCTGGGCACTGTTTTTACTTGGCAGGCCAAACGGGACAATACCTACCATTCCATTGCGGAATTTCCCCTGACATCCACTCCCGCCAGACTGGTCGACATTCACCTGCATAAAAATGACCTGCTGTTACTGAGCAAACAAGAGATCCTTGGTCAACCCGCACAGCCAGATGCCGGAGGCAAGATGCTTGTTCCCGCTTGTATTGCTTGCAGCGAACCACGCGTCATTGATAAATTAGTGCCGGGGAACAGAGTATGGATTGATGATGGCAAGATCGGTTGCACAGTTATTTCAATACAAAATGATGGTGCCTTGCTTCGTGTTGTACACGTTAGTCCAAAGGGCGTGCGGTTAAAAGCAGAGAAAGGCTTGAATTTTCCCGACACCGTGCTTGATTTACCCGCGTTAAGTACCCGTGATTTTCAAGACCTGGATTTTATTTGTAAACACGCGGACATGATCGGTTTTTCTTTTGTTGAATCATTAGAGGATATGAATAATCTGCTTGATGCACTTGCCAGACGTCAAGCTACCTCTTTACCCATTATCGCCAAGATAGAAACTGCCCGTGCTATACGGGAATTACACGCCATCATCCTGGGGACAATGGGTCGCCACCCACTTGGCCTTATGATAGCCCGTGGTGATTTGGCGGTTGAACTGGGTAGCGTGCGTATGGCGGAGATACAGGAAGAAATCCTCTGGTTGGCTGAAGCCGCACACATACCGGTTATCTGGGCAACACAAGTACTTGAATCCATCGCCAAAAAAGGTACCCGCTCACGACCCGAACTCACCGATGCAGCAATGAGTGTTCGCGCCGAGTGCGTAATGTTAAACAAGGGGCCGTACATCGTTGACGCCGTGCGTTTGTTAAATGCCATCCTGTCGAGAATGCAAGCCCACCAGCAGAAAAAGAAGTCTCGCTTACGCGCATTACGTTGGGGCTGCATACAGAATGAAACAACTGAAACTCTTTAAAGTTATAAATTATCTGCGTATATGTGGAAAAGTTTACCAAAATATTTCTACGATATCCCCAACCACCCTGCCGCCCTTCCCTCATTGAGGTGGCTATCCATAAAAATTATACTACAAGTCAGCCTACTGATATTTTATCAGAACAGGTATTTGTAAAGCGTCATAATCATGTATACAAACACCATGAATATAAACATTAACAACGTTTTTACCAAATAATTTTTAAAAATAATTCTACTTTTTTGACCTTCCTCATTAAAGTATTTTTTATTCATAAGTAAAAATGGCCCTAATATAAAAGCACCTTTCTGGTACACGTCCTTTTTTATATTAAAAATCATTTTTTGACAATAATAAAAAGTTTTTACAAACAGCCATATAAAGATAGGTAGGCATATAAATATCACTCCTGCCATGATTAGTACTGCGCCCTTATATATATTCATTGCTTATTTTCTATACCCTTGTTCAAGCATATTTAGTATTTGGTTTACGGAGTTGAAGAATGGTCTATTTGAATCATAGATCATATCGCTGCATACGCCATTCAAAGGTCAGCGGTGTCGTGACCTTGGTTTGCCGACCCAGGGCGTCGTAGCTAAAACGGATCACGTTGTTGTTGGCGTCCTTCATTGATCGCTTACAAACATCTGCCATCATTGTTGACAATCAGAGTGCTTTAACCTTCTTTAATCGAATCAAATCCAGCTCAAGGCGGTCATTTGGTTTGTAATTGAGCACGGACAAGCCATAGCAACCCGGCTCAAAGGTCAGTTCCAAACAGTTGTCGCCAATGTCAACCAGCCTTGATGCCGAATCGAACAAGAACATCTTCGGTTCAAAAACGGTGAAACTAATCGGAAGAGTCTCAAACGATTCGAAGTCGAGGCATTGCAAAGCTTCCCATACCTGTTGATCCGAATCCGCCCCAATCCATTTAACCAATAAGATGTCGTCCGGCGCTCTGCTGAGCCAAGCCGTGTCTTCTGGCCCGTTTCCTACTACCAATATCTCGTGTGACGTCCCGGCAATAACACTCACATAATCATTAACCTCGCATGCCCGTTCGTAGTCATTGTCGTATTGACTTTCATCTCCAGCACTCAATCCTTGTATGCCCAGCCAAGCAAGTGCACTGTTTCTCGTTGCCAATATGTAGGGGCCGCCTTCTGAGGTAATCCACTTAAAGGTAGTCATGTCTTGCGCTATTTCCTATTTCGAGTAAACATTTTGCATCATGCTTGAGGTTGTGTTTTTATAAATTTAGAACGATTCTCAGGCTTGCCGTAATCTTTACGACGGAAAGTCTGTCAACAATCTTCTTTCCGCTATGGCTATGGCTATGGCTGTGACTCCGAAAGCTCCTCAAATATCGCCCACATACCCGAAGAATCCGGGCCGATCAGAATTGAGATAGGGCTTGAATACTGTTTCAAGACGGAAAATCGAATAGCTCGGATGCGAACATTCTGGCCTTCCTGCGTAAATGATGTTTCAGAATAAGTGCTGTAATCACCACGAGCCTTGGCCAATGGCATAGCAGTACGAATAAGAGTCTTGTATTGAGCCGCCGGGATCGTCAGTTCCCTGACCTGCCCTGTGGGATAGATACGCTTGTTCCTGATAACAGCGTTTTCTACATAGAGATCGGCGACCGCCGGGTCGTAAGCGGTTTCCAAAGCGACGTACTGCTTGAAAAGTGCCTTGGCTTTATCGAGATCGTCAGTAGAAGCGAGACCGGAAGCTACCGTTATGGTAAGCAGCAGAAACGTAAGATATCGAGAAAACATGTTTTGTTCTTACCTCAATAGTCCATGAAAAAATGGCAATAAGTATTGCAAAATCTTCGACCTACGTCTACCGCCACACATTATGCAAGTTAACTGCATCGTGATCACTCTGTCGATCAAACTACTTTGAAAAGTAGATTACCAAGCCAGCAAGCCCGGTAAAGATCAATATAACGATCAAGTTTAGAATCCATTGTTTGCGATACGCAGTTCTCTTATGTCCTCTAACTAAATCTTTGGCTAATTCGATTTCGTGTTTGTCGTCAGGGTGAATAAATATTTCAGTAGGTGTACGAAACGTCTCGAATCCATCACCGCGCACGCGAGAGAGAAACTATTCATCCAAAACTGCAAGCTTGTAAGAGCAACACTTTCACACTAAAACTTGAATATTAACTTCGCCAATAAAGCTAGAAAGATAAAAAAAGCCACGACCGCTATTCTGTTATAAATTTTTCTGACTAAGACTCCAGATTTTAATCTTTTCCTTAGATTTAAAATTCGATCAAATTCTTCTTTGTCATCTTCATGAATATATGTTTCATTGGAGTTACTATACGTTTCAAGCTCATCCCCTCTAACCCTGGCTTGCAGTTTTTCAGCAATATTTATCATTAGTTGAATGGTTTTCTCGTCCGGGCCCTTGGCCCATATTTCACCATCCTGCCAAACAAGAAATAAATCTGTGTCAACGCCAGTGGAATCTGTAATTAACACACGACCCAGAGAATCTTGTTTAGATTTAAGGGCGTCGATTGATGAAATCAACTGCTCAACTTCATTCTGTGATATGGGTATTTTTTTCCCTTTATCTGTTCTAAGAATTGTTACATGATAGCCCATTATCAAATCTCAAAATCATTTTGAATAAATCTGTTGCATCATATTTGTATTCGGCCTACTTGGATAAATAACAAAACCTCCACTCGCATTACTTTGCGTACTTCCAAAATAATTAGAGGTTTGTTGCAATCCAAATAATCCAACACCAGCTCCAGATATTAAGCTGAAAGCTGATGAGCCAGCTGAGTTGACCAAACCAACACCTCTCTCATAAAGTAACGGTATGCCTACACCAAAATTATCACCATACCTTGCGACATGTCCCGCCCATTGTCCAGGAGTCGTCAAATCTGCCCAGACCCCCGGTGCGTTGCCCCAACTAAGATCCGGTTGTGGGCCAGTAGCACCATTTGCTCCTCTGAAGGCATTATTGGCCGAGCCACTCAGGTTCACTGCATTCCCAACCTCGTTATGTAATCGCGTACCTTCCCGCGCTGCATCCAAACCACTATTAACAACTGCCGTTGAGCTTCTAGCCGCCGTGTTTGCAATATCAGCTGTCCGAGCTACATCCATGGTGACTTGGGCTGAGTTTACCACTGTGTTCCCCGCACGCAGTGCTTGGAAACCAGCGCCAGCGCCAGCTGGCAAGAAAGGTACTACTGTAGCAGTAATATCGTAAGCAAGGCCTAAGGTATCCAAAGCGGCCCAGCCCCAATTACCATTGCTGACATTGTCATAAAGTGATACGCCACCTATCGCAACATTTGCTGCATCCCAAAGTGTTTCGACATACTTCCCACTCGGATCGTTAAAGTTTATTGGATTGTTATTCACATAGGCGTAAAAATTAATCCCCGCTTTAAATCCCAACGGATCTTCCGCGCTAAACCTTCCAATCTCCGGATCATAATACCGCGCCCGGTAATAATACAGCCCGGATTCACGGTCGTATTCCCGCCCGGTGTACAACAGGTTATTCCCCGTACCCGGCGTAATGAGATTCAGCG
>JAYSTO010000125.1:0-16542 GCA_043719675.1 Gammaproteobacteria bacterium
CTTTATCAAATGATCGACGTCAACGTCTATCAGGAAAATATTTTTCACACCAAGATGATTCTCAAGGAATTCAAGCTCGATAACTACATGTTCGGCATCAACGAAATCGATCTGCCGGAAAATAAACGCAAGGTTGTGCGTAAGTCGTTGGAACGGGAGATGTTAGAGATATTCTACGGGCGGAATATTACAAAAGCTTAGCAACAAATTTTAGATCCAATAGGTTGTCTTCGTCATTATCTTCGAGGTGATTTGCATCAATGCCTGCACCGGCGGGGGTAGTGGCGCACCGCCGGATTGCAGTGCAACGGTGGCGTGTTTGGTTTCATCTTCTTTCATTTGTTGCAGTATCGCGTGGGTTTTTTGATCTTTGTCACTGACTTGTTGCAGATGGCTATCGAGGTGGTTGACGACTTGGCGCTCGGTTTCTGCAACAAAACCCAGGCTCCATTTGTCACCGACTAAACCGGCGACGGCACCAATCGCCACCGAGCCGAGGTACCACAATGGATCGAGATAGCTGGTGTGAGTACCCAATTCAGTGACACGCGTGGCACACCAGTTCAAATGATCATTCTCCTCCAGCGCCGCTTGTTCCATTTTTTCCCGCACATCGGTTAAGCGCGCGGTGATCGCCTGACCTTGGTACAGACCTTGCGCGGCCATTTCACCGGCGTGATTGATACGCATCAAACGACCGGCCAGCGCACGTTCAGCGGTGGACAAGTCTGTTTCAGCGCAGGTATCGGCAGGATTGGGCCGTGAACTGCTGGGTGTCACAAACAACGTGCGCAAACTGTTGTCGCACAGGTTGAGTAGTTGATCCAGCGGAGAATAATGGCGTGTAGTCATGCGAATAAGATAGGCTTAAGCATGACAGGAAGCAAGTTCTGTCATGCCATCAGTTGCTAGATGCGAGCCATACAACCCGTGGCACGTGCGTACAGGGTTAACGGATGGGTAATGGTGATGGCGTGGTCACGATACTGTAACCCGGCGCGCAGGTATAACGCACAACCCAAATTGGTGGTCACCAGATGGGTCGCGGTCGATTTATTGATGCTGTCTAACATTGGTTGGCGTATTTGTTCGGCGAGCGCAGGTTCACGCAACATATAATCCCCGGCGGCACCGCAACAACCTAGCTTGCTAATCAGAGGTTCAACTGTCAGCTGTGTGATCTTGCCTAACAACGCGTTGACCACGTTGGCTTGACCCACCACGTTACGATGACTGCACGGCTGCTGTACTAAAACAGTTGTAGGCAGAGGTGTGACAATGGGCAGTGTGACATTGGCATTCACCCAGGCACAGGCCTCGTGTAGCTTGTTGTTGAAGATGTTTGCGCGTTGTTGCTCATCCGCTGTTGGCCAGGGCAGCTTGTGGTAATTCAATAATTGCGCGCCGCAGCCGGTGGTTAAAAACACAATGGCATCCACGTTTAACGTGCCCAGCGTAGCCAGGTTGGTTGTTGCTAACTGCATGTTGTGAGCAACATCACCGTGATTGTGTTGCATGGCGCCGCAACACACCTGTTGTGGTGTCATGATCACGTCATAGCCTGCCTGTGCGGCGATGCGGGCGGTGGCAAGGATCGCCCCACGTTCAAAATAGCGGCCGATGCAGCCGGTGAAAATGGCGATGGTACCGCGCCGCGATTGTTGTGCGGCAATGAACGGTGGCAGGGTGTCAGCTGTCAACGGCGGTAGCAGGTCATCGTATTTTTTCAGCCCGAATAATTTAATGATACCGCTGTGCCTTAAGAGCCATTGTATGCCCAGTCGCTGATAAAGCCACGCGCTGTAATAAAAAAGTTGCGTTAACCACGGCTGTGTCAGTGCGCGTGCGTAGAGCGAGGTTGCTTGTTGCTGGTGTTGCTGGCGTAACCATTGATAGGTGTCGGTGTAGATTTTGTTATATTCCACGCCGGAAGGACACACGCGTTCACAACTCCGACATTGCAGGCAATGGCCGAGGTGCTGCAGAATGGAATTATCCGGTAAGCCATTGTGCGAAACCAGCGATTGACACATCGCAATCCGTCCACGCGGCGATTCGGCCTCGTTCAGGCTAATGGCATAGGTGGGGCAATAGGGCAGACACAAACCGCATTTGACGCATTGGTCGGCCAGAGAAGTGATTTCGCTTTGCAGGTTCACGCTTGTATTTTATTTCCCGCGGGTTGTAGGTATCATGCTGCGGCTATTGTAACAGTGATTGTTTGAATTTCGCCTAACCTTGTCAAGGTATTATCGCCATGTCCTTTTATCGCCATCATGTCTTCTTTTGCACCAATCAGCGTGCCGCCGGTGAGGCGTGTTGCGGCAATTTCAACCCGCAGCGTATGCGCGATTATATGAAACAGCGCACCAAGGAGCTGGGTATTCATCATGAAGGCGGCGTGCGGGCAAATGTGACCGGCTGTCTGGGGCGCTGTGCCTTGGGACCGACCATCGTCGTCTATCCCGATGATATCTGGTACACCTACGCCGATGAAAAAGATATCGACGAGATCATCAACGAACATTTGTTGCATGGGCGCGTTGTTGAACGGTTACGTATTTAATTGGTGCCCGATTCCTAATTCCTTTTTCATTTTATGACAATAACTTAAATGTATTGCCAGCAACGGTGGCGTAAGAGATAACGAACAGTGCGCGAAATAACCCACATCATTTCCGGCCCTGCCGGTAATCTGGAACTGCGTGTTGCGATGCCTGATCACTGGCATGTTGGCTTGCCATTTGTGGTGTGTTGTCACCCGCATCCCTTGCATGGCGGCAGTTTAACGAACAAGGTCGTGCATACCTTGGCAACGGCATTGAATAAACTGGGGTTGGCAGTCGTGCGGTTTAATTTTCGTGGCGTGGGGCAATCGCAGGGGCAGTTTGCCAATGGCGTGGGTGAACAAGCGGATCTGCTGGCGGTGATACAGTGGTTTCGTACCCAACATCCTTCTGCCGCCTGTTGGCTGGCGGGATTTTCTTTTGGTGCATACGTTGCCTATGCAGCACAATGTGCGGCCAAGGCACGGGTGTTAATCTTGGTGGCACCGGCGGTAAATTTGTATGATTTTGCAGAGATAGCCTGTGACAATATAGCCACCTTGATTATTCAGGGGGATCAGGACGAAGTGGTGCCCCCTGAACAAGTTAAAACATGGGTGAGTGCGCAGAATGTTGCGCCTACCCTGGTTTGGCTTGACGAAGCGGGACATTTTTTTCACGGTAAATTGTCACTCGTGCATGACGCAGTAACGAATTTTACGCAACAACAGCTAACAGCATGACAGACGCCGCTTATATTATCGAAGCCGACAACCTGTGTAAAAAATACAATGGCCAGCGCGTTGTCGATATGATTTCATTGCGGATGGTGTTGGGTCTGACCGAATCTGTTTGCCGAAAATAAACACAGCCAAACATGTTTGCATCGAACCAACCCCCCCCCGGCCCTGGCTAGTTGAATACATTGGTGTATGACTCATCAGTCATCAGGGAAGATTACTGGATGAGGGGGTGTCGTTTAGCAGCCTGTTGAAAAACGTGATCAGAGGATACAGCGCAAGGCGGAAACGGACGAAAAAGCGCAATTTACACGGAGTAAATGAGCATTTTGAGTTCGTTTCCAACGCCGCGATGCGCCCCTCAGCGCGTTTTTCAACAGGCTGTTAGTCGGCTGGCCGGGATGGCTGGCTATGGGCATCAAAAGCGAATTTGTGGCAGGGTAGAGTACAACGCGAGGCCGGAATTCAATGAGAAGGGGAGATATAGAGACAAGGGATGTAATGGAGCAATGTGGCGTGGACGTAACGGGAAAAACGAGCTTATACTACTGCTTATATTTCTTAATGCTGGTTGGCAGCAAAAATCAGGCACATTAATTTCCTATCGAACGCAGAGGAAGGATGTGAATTAACAGCAAACACATTAATCGCATATGGTCCCTATCAGTTGGTATCTTCTTGCTCAGTCAAAAACGCTAGCGCCTAAAAAGTTGCGTCGGGTGATAATTGATGATTCGCCTTGGGTACTATTTCGTACGGCGAGTGGTCAGGCACGAGTGATTAGCGACCGCTGTGCGCATCGACATGTACCGCTCTCGGCTGGGCAGGTTTGTGGTGAGCATATCGAGTGTCGCTATCATGGATGGCGCTATGCTGGCGACGGTCAACTGGTTGCAGTACCTGCGCTGAATTCCGGACAACTGCCAGATTGCAAACTGAAGTCCCTGCAGGTAAAAGAAACGCAAGGATTTATTTGGGCCACCCACGCGAACACTCAATCCAATCCGCCGCAGTTTGCTCATTTTAAAGAGGTGGGTTGGAGCAGCTTTGTTATGGAGTCTGTTTTTTCCGCTAGCGTGGAAGCTTGCTTAGAGAATTTTCTGGATTGTCCCCACGCAACATTTGTTCATCGTTACTGGTTTAGATCGCCGACCGTACAAGCGGTTCGGGCGGTCGTGCGCAATCTGCCAGATGGTGCTGAGGCGGAATATTTTGAAGAGCCGCGCAAGAAAAGCCTGGTTTGGACGCTACTTTCTCCTCGGCGCGGAGTGATGAAGCACATTGACCGTTTTATCGCGCCGGCAACCAGTCGTGTCGATTATGAGTTTCCCTCCGGTCTAGCCTACGTTATTACCTCCCATTGCACTCCAGTTGGTGAAAATCAAACTGCCGTCACCACAGTAATCAGCTTTAAGAGTCGCTGGGGATGGCTGGTAAAACTTTTTTTTGCCCCGCTGGCACGTCGGATTTTGCAACAGGACATCAATATTTTGAAACTGCAAGCGCAAAACTGCGGGAGTCAGGGTTTCCCGCCTGCTGTTTCCACAACCGCCGATTTACTCGGCCCGGCAATTTGGAGCTGGCGCCAAGCACAACGTGAAGGTAGCAAACCGGTGCCCGTGGAAGACCGACATGTTACGCTCTTTCTCTGAATTACACCGTACGGGATGGCCTCTTGTTGCGCTGGCAATGTTGACGATCCTCTTTGGCTATGGGCAGAATCATCTTGGGAATACGGGTGGACATATCGCTTTGCCTAAGCTTTTGTGGCTAATGACCGCGATTTGGGCTTGGTATATCCAGCCGATCCTTTTGTTGACAGATGCACGGGTAGAGGGAGTGGCGCGACTGGGGGTAAAAGCTTTGCTTGTGTTGATGGGAATTCGTGCCGTGGTCGAAGGAGTAATGCTCTACGGCACCCACAACTGGAGTCCAGTCTACGGCATCGTTTTTAACGTCTGCGTGATGCTTTTGCTGGGGTGGGTAGCGTGGCGTATACAGGGTATATTGGCAATGCACATGCTGGCCCTCTTGCTCATGTTTGTGCCCGAGTGTGGTTTTGCGCTGTATATGAAAATTCAGTTTATAACAGACGGAGATACGCCAATTTATTTTGTGCCAGATGATCCACGCTACCAATTGATTTTGCGGTTTACTTGGGCCGCCGTACTGGCTGCATGGGCGTGGCAGTCTTATTTTCTTAGGTATTGGTTATGGCCACGTTAAGCATTCAAACTCGGCTGTGTCAAGATTTTAGCCGTAGCGAGTGCGACCAGTTGTATGCTCTTTATGCCCGGCACTATGCTGCCGTCAACCCTGCACGCTTTATGGCAGATTTCACTTCCAAGGATTGGGTGTTGACACTACACCATGGTTCACAGCTTGTGGGATTTTCAACACAGGCCGTACGACAATACACAGCGCACTCCGGTCAGGTGTTAATCGAATTATTTTCAGGTGATACGGTGATTGATCCTCTCCACTGGGGTAGCCAAGCATTGAGTACCGGATTTGCCCGGCTGGCGGGGCACATAGCGCGCCAATACGCGCCTCTTCCGTTGTATTGGTTATTGATCTCCAAGGGATATCGCACGTGGCGTTACTTACCCCTTTTTGCTCATGAATACTGGCCTAACCATGCATGTGCCACACCGTCCGCAAGCCAGGCATTGTTGGATGAATTAGCCCGAGCGCGTTTTGGCGTGGCTTATGATGCCGCGACTGGCCTGATACGGTTTCCAAAATCACACGGTCATTTACAAGCTGAGCTGACTACAGTGCGAGCGGATTTGGTGCGCAGACCGGAGATTCGTTTTTTTCTGGAACGCAATCCAGGCTATGCGCAAGGCGATGAGCTGGTGTGCCTCACGCAACTCACTCCCGATAATTTACGTGGCCCTGTGCTGCGCGCTTTTTTGTCAGGCTGGCATGAGCAGCAGTGAATTAGCGCAACGGGTCAGCGGCCAATGCGCCCACTTGCTAGCGAATGCGCAAGATTGTGCTGCGGTGCAATCTCGCCAATGTATGGGAATTGTTACGCAACAACGTGCCACTCGAATGGGGCAAGCGTTGGGTTTGGAGCAGGTGCAGAATGTTGCGGATTATCAAGCGCGAGTGCCGCTGGCAAATTGGGACGACTTGGAACTTTGGATTCAACGTGAGTTAAACGGCGAGGCTGGTAGCTTCTTGCCCGCCGTACCGTTGGCAGTAGAACTCACCGGCGGCTCGACCAGCGGACGCAAAATGGTTCCCTACAATGCCAGCCAGCTCGCGGCTTTTCGTTCGGCTGTGTTGCCCTGGCTGGATGACTGGTTAAATCGCTGGCCGCAACTTGCGCAACAAACATGGTGGTGGGCAATAACACCCGCAGGGCGTCCGCCAACCGCGACGACGGCAGGTATTCCCATAGGCTTACCCGGCGGCGATGCCGCCTACTTTGGAGCAGAGCTTGCCCCTTTTATTGCTGAGCGACTGGCCGTTCCGCACCAATTAGCCAGCATAAGCAATTTGACCGATTGGCAACGCGCCACACTGGCGCATTTACTTGCGCACGCTGACTTGGGCTTGCTATCGCTGTGGAGCCCGTCGCTGCTGCTGGGTTTGCTGGACTGCATAACCCATGAGTCAACGCTACTGTTGGACTGGTTAGATCATTGGCCCCTGGCCGATGTGCCCGCCCCTGCAATAAGTAGTGCGCGGCGTGCAGCTTTGCCCTATCTCATCGCCGAAGGTCCGTCCGCGCTGTGGCCGACATTGACCTTATGTAGCTGCTGGACTGAGGCCAGCGCCATTCGCGACGCCGCACTTCTACGGCAGCGCTGGCCGGGGTTGGTGATACAGGGTAAAGGGCTGCTGGCAACCGAAGGTGTGGTGAGTATACCGCTGGCCGGTTTGTCTGCGCCGATGCTGGCGCTGAATAGCGGTTTCTTTGAGTTTCGCTGTGACGATGGCAGGGTACTGCTCGCACATCAATTGGATGTAGGTTTGGAAGCTGAGATTGTAATGAGCACCTGGGGTGGTTTGTTGCGTTATACCAGTGCAGACCGGGTGCGCGTGACAGGGCATTTCGGCCATACGCCCCTGCTGACTTTTTTGGGGCGTCAAGGCGGAGTATCAGATTTGTGCGGCGAAAAACTCGGCGAGACTTTTGTTGCGGGCATTTTGGCTTCGCTGGTGCCAGGTTTTGCGATGTTGCTGCCCAATCCGGATGAGCGTTGTTATCAATTGATCATCGATACTCGCAGCACTATAACCAATATGAATAATTGTGGTGCAACCGTAGAAGCTGCGTTATGCGCTAATCCCCAGTATGCTTATGCGCGATCACTGGGCCAACTTTCTGCGCTTCAGGTACGTGCAGTTGATGCGCCGCTGGCGCATTTACAAAATGCCGCCATGGCCGCCGGACGCCGATTAGGCGACCTTAAGCCGCCTGCTTTAGGTGGTGCAAAAGAAAAAACCTTGTTCGATGCAAATGAAATTGATTGCACCGTGCCGACTAACATTGTGTCTTGAGCGCGTCGCGTTAGGACAAGGCAGATCATGAGTTTTCACTTTCGCCTAGCCACTTCTGCCGACGATGCCGCCTTGCGTGCTCGTATGGCGGGTGATGTTTTGAAAGGTAAAATCAGCGTCAGCTTTCGCCGTGAGCCAGATTATTTTGCGGGTGCGGCGCTATTGGGTGACCAGGCGCAGATAATCGTGTGCGAAAGTGATGCGGGCCAAATAGTTGCGCTAGGCAGCCGTTTTATACGACAGTCGTACCTCAACGGCACAGCATCGCGTACCGGCTATTTGTCTGATTTGCGCATTGCACCCGAAGTGCGGCGTAGCATGTTATTAGCACGTGGGTTTCGCTTTTTACGTACACTACACAAAGCCGATCCTGTCGCCCTTTATTCCACAGTAATTTTAGACGGCAATACGGCAGCACTGAACGCGTTGACTAACGCACGTGCTGGCTTGCCTCATTATCAATTTATGGGCCGCATGCTCACCCCGGCTTTGCATCTGGATATGGCGCGTCGCGTGGCGAAAATACCGGGCGTGAAAGTGCGTCGTGCCGGCGTTGCTGATTTACCGCGTGTGACGGAGTTTTTGCAGCGCGAGCATGCGCGGCGACAGTTTGCGCCAGTGTGGGATAGAGCCGCTTTGACTGCACCTGGTATCGGACGCTTACGCATCGAGGATTTTTGGTTGGCAGAGTGCGGTGATACGCTGCTGGCCACGCTGGCAATATGGGATCAACACATGTTACGCCAATTACATGTTGAGTCATACTCAAAAGGATTATCCCGGATCAGGCCGTTGTATAACTTGCTGGCGCGGCTATCGCCGCTGAAGTCCTTGCCCGCAGAGGGCGAGCGCGTGCCCTATGTTTACTTATCCGCGCTGGCTGTTGCGGGTGACGATCCTGATTTGTTTGCCTGCTTGCTTGCTACAGTATGCAATGCCCTGCGAAATGGTCCCTGGCACTATGCGGTCTGTGGGTTGCACGAGCGCGACCCATTGGCGGCCGTGTTGGCTGGCTATCGCCGTATTGAAGCTGCAGGCTTGTTATTTGCGGTACATTATCCCGAGTATGCTGCGGCATTTGCTGCGCTTGATGATCGCGTGCCGTATGTGGATTTTGGAGTGATCTGACTTTATGGCACAGCTTGCGTATCCCGTTCCCCTCTATTCCTATCTGCCGCCGTGGGCAGATCCGCGCTGGCGCTTCCTTTTGTTGCTGAGTCTTTATGTGGTGCTTGGTATTACCGCATTAGGCTTTAATCGCAGCCCGCTGCAAATAGCGTTGACTGTGGGGGTGACAGTGGCGTTCGATCAATTGTGTCATACCCTGTTGCGCCGTGGCGCTCCACCCTTGTTTCCGCTGTCTGCCGCTATCAGCGGCGTGGGCCTGTCAATTTTAGTCAATTACGCGCACGGCCTATGGTTGCCGCTGGTAGCCGTATTTCTAACGGTCGCGGGTAAATACCTCATCACTCACAACGGCCGACATATATTTAACCCTACGATGTTTGGCGTGACGGCCGCGCTGCTGCTTGGCCAAGGCATGATTTCAGCCTCGCCAGCGTATCAATGGGGAGGAAATCTCGCGGTTGCGGCATTTATTGTCACGGCGGCGTTCTTGGTATTTGTTTTCCGCGTACACCGGCTGTGGTTGATGCTGGGTTTTTTGGGGTTCTATACGGTTCAGCTTGCACTGCGTGCCTGGTTGACTCGTCATCATGTTCCGCCGGAAACGTTGTTTCTGGGTGCATTGACCTCGCCGGCGTTTTATCTGTTCACTTTTTTTATGCTGCCCGATCCTGCAACGTCGCCTGCGAGCAAGCGTGGTCAGTTAGCAATGGCTTTTGTCATCGTGCTGGTGGATTTGCTGTTGCATTTAAAGCAGAGTTTTTCCACATTGTTTTTTGCCGGTTCAGTTTGGTACATCGGGCGCTGGTTATGGCTACATGGACAAAGCCTGTCGCAAGAGCGTTGGGCCTATTTAAAGCGACTGCTAAGCTGGTGGCCGCGTTTATTACTGCTGGGCGTAATAGGCAGCATGGGTGCATGGGGGTTGCTGCGCTCTTTGTCGCATAGTCCAGTTACACCGGGCTTTACCCTGCAAGAAATCCCAGTGGCTCAGTCTGGTTTGATTGGGGAGCGAGGTGACGTATTACAGAAATTGGATCCGCGTATCGCCCATGTTGGGAAATGGGTGCTTTCAGTGGGAGACGCTGTGGCAGTTGCTGATGTAAATAATGATGGCTTGCCCGATATTTTTCTCACTTACCCACTCAAGCGGGCGCAAGACCGTGCAGCGCTTTATCTCAACCGTGGCGGATTCCGTTTTGAACGTGCGCCACTACCGGTGTTTGATGAGTTTGTTGCGCAGCCGACACAGCAGGGATTGCCCTCGGGTGCGCTTTGGCTGGATATTGATAATGATAGTGACCAAGACTTGATTTTGTTGGTCGGCTATGGAAAGTTGCGCTTATTAGAAAACCAGTTGATCCAAACCGGAAAACTTTCTTTTGTTGATGCCACCGCGAAGTGGGGGTTGGCCAATGTGCATAGCGTAGCGCTTGCAGCCAACGCGCTTGACTGGGATCGTGATGGTCGCTTAGACATTATCGTCGGCCAAGGCTTCAACCCCTTTTTGTCTGGCTACAATCAACCTACACCACTCAACGTGTTTGCTTTGCCGCAGCCAGAGTATGACGGCGACCGTCGAATGCTCAACTTCATGCACCGAACCTGGTACAACGCCAACAATGGCGGTGGTGTGCAACTGTGGCATAACACGGGCAACACACTTACGCGGCAAGACCCCGGCACACAAGGTATTGATGGACAACGTTGGACGCTGGCCATTGGTACTGCCGATTTCAACGGGGATGGCTGGCCCGACCTCTATCTTGCCAATGATTTTGGCCCCGACCAATTACTACTTAATCGCCATGATGGTCGCTGGCAGGCGGTCACTGGGACATTGGTGGGTACGATAGGGCGCGACACTTATAAAGGCATGAATGCGACGACCGCTGACTTTGACGGTAACGGCTGGCCCGATTTGTATGTATCAAATGTGCACCATAAGTTGCAAGCCGAGGGAAGCTTGCTTTGGTTGAATGGTGGCGTTACTGCAAATGAGCAGGATCGATTTCGCGATGAGGCCATGCCACGCGGCGCACTGAATGAGCGGCGCTTTGGTTGGGGCGCTGCGGCAGGCGATATGAATAGAGATGGACATATAGACATCTTGCAGGCTAACGGTATGATTGATATCGCCTACGAACCGAATGCCCCGCAGAACACCTGCCCGGATTACTGGTATTGGAACGAGAAAATTGCGCTCACCGGACCCGAAGTGCATGGTTACGCTGACAGATGGGCAGACTTGCGTGGGCGCTGTATTTTCCCCGCTGAACGGAATCGCGTATATCTGAACAAAGGGCAATATTTTGTTGATGTGGCCGAGCAGGTTGGTTGGGGTGAAAAAGGCGTGAGCCGCGCCATCGCACTGGCGGATTTTGACAACGATGGCGCATTGGATGTGCTGGTCACACGCCAATTTGCCCCGGCAACGCTCTACCGTAATGTGAGTCAGCTACGGGCATGGATCGGGATAGATTTAGTTGGCAATGGTCAAACTTGTAATCGTGACGCACTAGGCAGCAAGATTGTCCTCATTGGCCCCACCGGACGGCAAGTGCGCGAACAAGTTGCCGTTAATGGGTTCTCTGCACAAAACGAGCATCGCCTGCTTTTCGGTTTAGATGCTGTGCAAGCTTTAGAACCGCTTTCGGTAACTGTGGACTGGTGTGGGCGCGGCCAGCAACAAGTGTTTGAGCTTGTGCCGAATCGTTATCATCGACTGGAGCAAGGTGTGTGAGCTATTTAAACTGGTGCTTTTAGAGATATTCCCGCTTGATCTTAATTAGGAGAAACATTATGTGGAAGCGAAATAATTGTTTTAATAAATCCCAGAAATCGGACTACGCTATACTATTCATTTCGAAAGTTTTCTTGCACATTAGAAAACTTGTGGGCGGCTTTTTTCTTGCGTCATTGTTGGTGCCTGGTGTAGTTCATGCTGAAAAAACGAACGCAACTGCTCCAGTGGAACAACTCGTTTCGATACGGCCAGACCCAGGCTCAGGCGATCCGACGTCCGAACAGCTGCACCAAGATCTTCGCAAGTTAAAGGCAATAATGGAAAAGGCATTGAATGAGATGGATATCGGCACCGTTATAGAGAACGTCACTGATGATGTGGTCTTCACTACGATGAATGGAGATGTTGCGCAAGGGCGAGACGGCATTAGAAAATATTTTGAGGCTATGATGAAAGGGGCCAATCCCCGTGTGACCAGCCTTCGCACACAGTTCGAAGCCGATGAGCTATCTCACCTTTACGGCAGTAATATGGCAGTTGCATTCGGATCAAGTAAAGATCATTATTCGCTCGCTGGCGGTGATGTGTTCGATGTCAATGCGCGTTGGTCTGGAACGATGATACGGCGTGATGGCCGTTGGCTCATCGCAAATTTTCATTACTCAGCGAATATGTTTGACAACCCCGTGCTTGACGCGCAACGTAGATTCATGTTGATGGGCGCTGTTGGCGCCGGCGTTGTTTTGATACTCCTATCTTTTTTAGTCGGGCGTGCGCACGGCAGAAGACTTAATAAGTGAGTTCGACATTGGCTCTCTTCGCGCCAGTAGCGGGGCATGATTCTTTGCCAATCTGGCCGAACACATGGTATGTGGTTGCGCGTTCTTCTGATATTTTATGTGGCAAAATAATAGATGGAAGTGTTGCGGACAACCCTTTCATAATTTTCCGGACCGAAAAAAAAGAGCTTGTGGCGCTCGATGCGCATTGTCCACACATGGGCGTTCATCTGCGGAATGGAAAAGTTGTAGGTGAAAAACTGCGATGTCCGCTTCATCACTTAGAGATTGATCACGAAGGGCTAATCCACGGGAAAACCAATTGTCCAAGTCGACAAAGCAGAGTTTGGCCAGTAGCTGAGCGTTTCGGTTTGGTGTTTCTATTTGCGGGGCGCGGTGTTCCACCAGTCTTGCCTTGCCCGGAGGCATTTGATGAGTACGCATGGATATCTGGGACGCCAATTGTACTTAGGACAGACTGGCGCGCTATTGTGGTAAATGGTTTTGACATTCTTCACATGCGCACTATTCATCATCGTGCATTAATAAGTCCGCCTGAATTTTATAAATCCGACGATAGCGTAATCCATTTTAATTATTCAACTCACGTTTTGCCGGGTGGTGGCTTGTCGAGCTGGATAATAAAATATTTGGCGAATAATCGAGTTCGCGTTCGTCAAACATGCTACGGCACGATTATGCTGGTGGAAAGTGATCTAGGCAAAATAAAATCTAGTGCCATCTTCGGGTTTGTCCAAGAGGGCGATATGGTGCGTGCCTTTAGTTCAATCGGTACGTTGCGACGCGGAATGTTTTGGCGGTTGCGACTTGTGCTTACGCGTTGGTTCTATTTTTCGTTTCTCCGCAAAGATTACGCAGTTATTCAAGATATGCGTTTGAATGTCGATGGTATCGAGGACCCTGGTGTGTGCGCACTCAGTAATTTTTTACGATCTTTACCTGTGCTTAAGTGAGGGATTCCTGTGTCAGATCAGACTGAGCGTGAGTACCCGATTCCGGAGCAGTTAAACCTTGCTTTGTTAGGTCTCGCATCAATAGCAAGTGCTGCGCTCCTATTTTTTGCGTCTCATAGCGAGAGTCTGTTCGTCATCATTGCCAGCGCAATAGTATTCTCATTTACAGCGAACACGCTCTTTTCACTACTGCATGAATCTGTTCACGGTATTTTTTCCAAGCGGCGGGGCGTGAATGAATGGGCTGGCCGGATCGCTGCCGCGTGGTTTCCAACGGGACTATCGCTGCAGCGGGCCTTTCATCTGACGCATCACAAAAACAACCGCTCATATCTCGAGCAGTTCGATGTGCTCCATGAAGGCGACGTGAAGTGGCTAAAATATTCTCAATGGTATGCCATTTATACCGGTATCTACTGGGCAGTAACAGCAATGAGTGTGTTTGCCTATCTGGTATTACCCCGCATGCTTCGCGTGAGCTCGCTCCGTGAAGGTAACTCAAAAGTTGCAAAACAGACCAGCTCACTCGCCTACCTTGCCGCACTTGACGACGTAGATCCAATTCTGGCTAGACTTGAAATTGTCTTGTCGCTTGTACTTCAGGGACTTCTTTTCTGGGGGCTTGATTTATCTATTGCAGGATGGCTTGTGTGTTACGCGGCGTTTGCTCTTAACTGGAGTTCTCTTCAATACACGGATCATGCTTTTTCACCCTTAGACTCGCACAATGGCGCATGGAACCTCAGTGTCGGGCCAATTGGGCGCGCATTTTTCCTGAATTATCACTCCCATCTGGCGCATCACCAAAATCCGCGTGCCCCGTGGAGGTATCTTAAGAAGCTGATTACCCCAGGTTCACCGCAGCCTCAATTCTTTCGCGTGTGGATGGAGGCATGGCGTGGGCCAAGGAAGCTAATTGAGTTTCCATGTTTTACCAATGATTCCCAAGTGCTTAAGCCTTTTATCGACCTCCCTCGCGGCGTCAACGCCGGGGTTTTGGCGAGTCTTGCAATAATTTTTTTTATTCTCTTTATTTTTTTCTATGGGGGTGCGAGCGCATTAAGCTCGAACATTCCATGGCGTTTTGAGGTGACGCTTCCGTTTGAAAATTACATTCCATTTATGCCTGAGGCCGCACTCGTTTATTTGTCCCTGAATGTGCTCCTTGGGCTCGCGCCATTTGTTCTCCGCGATTGGCGCGAGTTCTTTCCGCTGTTCGCGACCTTAGTTGCTGAAATGATTGTCAGCACGGTATTTTTTCTTGTACTCCCAATCTACACCACGTTTCCGGAACGACATGCTGAGGGCCTGGCAGGCGTAGTATTTGGCATCGCAGATTTCCTAAACCTTGAAGGAAATTTTTTCCCCTCTCTTCACGTGGCCTTTGCATTTAGCTCGGCGTTTGCATTCGCGCCTAAAGTGCAATTGCCTGGTCGAATTGCTCTTTTTGGCTGGGTGATTGCAATCGCGTTAAGCACGACGCTGATTCATGAGCACCATATTCTTGACGTGATTGCCGGCCTACTGCTCGCTCTTTTGGCTTGGCGAACTGTAGGTGTCTGGGCCAAACGTGATGAGGTGCTTGCTGCCATTGATATTGAATTAATGTGTTTTCATAATTTTTGGCTCTTTGGTCGACGGCATCAACGCTATTGGCTAATTGCGCTCGCACTCATTTACGACAGTCTTCCCCATTGGCGTACGCAACGCGTCCTTCGAACTGGCTTCTGCTTTCTTCAGCAAATAGATGATTTGCTTGATGGTGATCGACCTTCTGAATGTGAACCACTGGAAGTGGTAGACAAAGTCGTTTTGGCAATTGAAACGGGTCGTTACGGGGAGGATGATTTAATGCGCCTAGCCAAGGCATTCATGACAGATATGCGAAATAAAGAGGGAGACACTGCAATAAGGGACGTGCTCTTGTTAATTAACGTTATGCGCCGTGATCGCCTTCGAGTTATTGATGGTACTTTGTCATCAAGGGTAGAACTTTGTGAGCATCATCGTGAGACTTTTATACTTTCAATTGATTTAATGCTGATAGCAAGAGGCGCCGAGTTGCGTGCGAAGGATGTGCCAGAATTAATTGATTTGCTCGGTTGGTGCTCAACGATGAGGGATTTGCGTGAAGACTTAGATGCAGGACTCATCAATATTCCAGCAGAGGTTCTCTATGCCGCTCGTGCCGAAGGGTTAAGTTCGCTAAGTTTTGACTCAGTTGTAGCCACAAACTCTGTACGAACCTGGCTGCAAGATGAACTAGTGCATGCCAATACACTTCTAATAACGACTGAGCGTCGGCTTGACGCAGCAAAAAAATGTCGTGGTGTCCAGGCATTGCGTATATTGACACGCTCAATTCGCAGCTTCTCATGCCGACGTATTAAGCAACTGTTTCCCTCTTTGAATATGACTGCATAGCTGCGGAACCGAAAGCGCAGAGACACGCTAATGGTGAAGTGGTGCCCCCGGCGCAAGTTAAAACATGGGTGAGTGCGCAACATTTTGCGCCCACCCTGATTTGGCTTGATGAGGCGGGGCACTTTATTTTATGGTAAATTGCCACTCTTGCATGATGCAGTAACGAATTTTACGCAACAACAGCTAACAGCATGACAGACGCCGCTTATATTATCGAAGCCGACAACCTTTGTAAAAAATACAATGGCCAGCGCGTTGTCGATACGATTTCATTACAGATACGCAGTGGCGAATGTTTTGGTTTACTTGGTCCCAATGGCGCGGGCAAGACCACAACCTTGCGAATGATGTTGGGCCTGACTGAACCCGAATGCGGTTCGCTCAAGGTGATGAATTACGCGATACCCGCGCAGGCGCGCGAGATGCGCCGTGCCATTGGGGTGGTGCCGCAGATGGATAATCTCGATCCGGATTTTTCCGTGCTGGAAAATTTGCGTACCCACGCGAGTTACTTCGGAATACGCGGCAGCGAACTTGAAAGACTCATCAGCCAATTGTTGAGCTTCACCAATCTATCGCAAAAAGCTAACGTGCGAATTGATACGTTGTCTGGCGGTATGAAACGCCGACTGACACTGGCACGTGCCTTGATTAACGATCCGCAAATTTTAATTCTGGATGAACCTACCACCG
>JAYSTO010000126.1:0-16513 GCA_043719675.1 Gammaproteobacteria bacterium
TATATAAAGGCCAGCACCAAAGATGAACAGGAATTGATCCGTCGCGCCACCACCAGCCCCAAGCCGCTGTATTACCGTGAAACCTTTCTTGATGAACAATTGCGCCTGTACATGCAGGAACAGCGGCTTGATTACACCGCCTTGCTCAACCCGGATGATTTTGTACGCTGGGTGTTTCCGCAATTATTTTATTCACGCATCCCGCGTTATGAGGCCATCGCGCAGCACCATGGATACACCATTAGCACAGAAGAATTAAGCCATGTAAAAAATGAACGCCAGTTTCTTGCTCTCATTGAACAGGCCCTGGCGCGCGAACCTGTTGCCAAAGGATAAACCATGCCACTCGTTGCCCATTCCAAATTGCCCACCTTTGATCGCCTGCGTGAGGAAGGAGAAATTGTCCTGCCCAGTGATTATGCCCTGCAACAGGAAATCCGTGAATTACACATTGGCCTGTTAAACATGATGCCCGATGCCGCTCTGGAAGCCACCGAGCGGCAATTTTTCCGTTTGATCGGTGAAAGCAATCAGATCGCGCAATTTTATTTACATCCGTTTACCTTAAAGGAATTACCGCGTAACGCTGAAGGTCGTGCGCATGTTGAAAAATATTACGAGAGTTTTGAGGCGATTAAACAACAGGGGCTGGATGCGCTCATTATCACCGGCGCACCGCCGATTCACCCCGATCTCAGTAAAGAGCTGTATTGGAAGCCGCTGATCAAGGTCATCGACTGGGCCTATGACAATGTGACTTCCACGCTTTGTTCCTGTCTGGCGACTCACGCGATCCTGCAGTTCCGTTATGAACAAAAACGCCGACCTTTGGGTTTCAAACGCTGGGGCGTGTATTCACATCGCGTCATTGATCGCGATCATCCCTTGGTGGTCGGTGTTAATACGCGCTTCGATGTTCCGCATTCGCGTTTTAATCAGATCGCCCGTGAACAATTTGAGGCAGCGAGGTTACATGTGTTAGTAGAAAGCGAACAGGCCGGTGTGCATCTGGCGGTGAGTGAGGATTTGTTCCGGATCATATTCTTTCAGGGTCACCCCGAATACGACATCATCAGTTTGCTCAAAGAATACAAACGCGAAGTGAACCTGTTCATCGACAACAAGCGCCCGGATTATCCGCCCTTCCCGGAAAATTATTTTTCACAGCAAGCCGAAGCGGTCCTGGATGAATTCAAAGACCACCTCATCGCCGCCAAACAACAGGGCAAGCAGTTACCGGAGTTTCCCGACGACTTGGTCAGTGCCAGACTGGATAACACCTGGCATGATTCCGCCGAGGCCGTGATCAACAACTGGATCGGCAAGGTCTATCAGCTCACGGACATCGACCGCAAAAAACCGTTTCAGGCCAATGTCGATCCCAATAACCCGTTGGGGATTCGCGCAAAATAAAATCCCGCCGCTATTGACGATGCCATTGGATGAATGGGCGGGTTTAGTACCCGCCCTACTTGCTGAATTTGGCTATCGCAAGCCCGGCCAATGTCCAGCCAATCAGAATATCCAGAATCATCACCGCGACATACGCCGTGGAAAAACCAAACCAATTCCAATACGGCGCGTGGCTGACAAACCCGATGATCAAACCCGTCAGGGCGAAAAACCCAACCTTATTCCAATAGGTTAAATCCTGGGTGGTACTCAATAACACCAACACCAGCAAGGCCGAGATAATGTTTGTCAGTAACGCTGTCGCCATTTGTTTGCCCATGTTCATCGGCGTACCCTGTGGCAACACATTGGCAAACGCACCCACCTGATTGGGTCCGTGATCTTTTTCAGAGAACGGTAAAAAATACACCCCTGCTTGCGGCGCGTTGTCTTTGAGCGCCTGCGAGATGGCCGCTTCATTGACAAACTTATTGGCTGCACTGTTGTGCCAAGGCAGTACCGCCCACGAAAAAAAACCCCAGACAAATAACACCACACCTGCTGTGACACTTAATAACATCGTTCTTTTCATCGTCGTCTCCTTTGTTGATAAAAAATGACTCTGCGAAATGCGTTAATACCCCCATCCTTATATCAATGTCTCTAGTTCGAGCAGCGACGGCACAATAGTATCGGCCAGCGAATGTGTTTGTATATCAGCCTGTAGCCAAACTGTTGTAAGCTCGAAAGACCTGGCAGGTACCATATCAACGCGCAGGCTATCACCTACAAAAGTGATCTCCGCCAGTGGTACGTCCATCTTGTCTATCGCCGCATGAAAAAGTGTGTGTGACGGTTTTATGCTACGGCTGTCCGACGAAAAAATCACTGCGTCCCACAGATCACTGACACCTATTCGTTCAAACTCTGCAAGCCACGGAGTTTTCTTCGCCCAAATGTTGGATACAACCCCAAGCCGATGTGTCTGACTCAAACGTTGTAAACACGCCGCGTAGGCGTCAGGAATATGACCCAACTCATGATGCGAAAACACGGCTTCGAGTAAGGTTAGCTCTGTGTTCTCGGTTGTTGTGTAGCGCTCAAGACTTTCACGCAACGAGGGGAAATCATCTATCCGCAACGGGTCTTGGTAATCCTGTGACATACCTGCGTAGCACCGCCGAGTTGCTGGTATGTCACAAAAAAATCCTCGTTAGCACCAAAGCGATCCTCACCAAACATGAAGGTACTGTTCATGTCGAGCAGGATAGCGGTGAACTGATCAAGAAATCGTCTGGGTGTCGCCAACTTGCCCTCCAGTTAACGTGACAGTGATAGGGCCTATTCTAAATTTAATAATTTCTCGTATTCTACAAGGTACGGCTTATTTCGTTATTTCAACGGTATTTATCTGAATAATCGGTTCGATATCCGTGTAATTTTTTATGTCGCCTTGCAACTCCGCTGCATGCGGCGTAAATGCCGCCATGAAGTTTTCCAGCGAGTCAAAGTAATAGTGGCACATCGCCACATAGGATGATTCAATCTTGGGCTCATCAATACTAATGCCGCGCTCAACAGAAACCCCTTGAAATCCTTTTGCCCCGGCAAGCCTGCCTATCGACATCGGCATATGTATATTCAGATAATAATCAAAGTCGAATCGGTAGCCATTTTTTCGTGGGTAAATACTGCATATATTAAACATAGAGTCCTCGTTGAATATGTCGGATGGATTTTTTAATCGCTAACATAAACTCTAAACACAACTTTTTTCTCAAGCTCTCTTTATTATTGAAACGAAAGTCAAGCATGCAGCTACTTCGCCTCTAACTTTATGTTTACTTGCAGGCCTGTGGCATCGAAACCACCGCCAAACTCAACGCCGAGTAATTCATGGGAATTTTTCCACGTTTTTCCGTCGTGGCTTGCCCAGTATTTGTAGAGGTATAAATCTTTTACGAGGGCTGCCTGAGACTCAATTTGTTTCCCAGGCGTGAATAGTGATCCGCTTGTTTTGAGTTTGACCTGAAATGTGAAACCAGCGGGATAGAATGTCACAAACTCTGTATTTGGTGGCGACGGATCACCAACGCGGACAACTGGCAACGCTACGATTAGCTCCACGGGGGCTGGCCTCAAGGCGGCACAACCCAACAGAGTGCTTAATATCAGTACAAACAAAAAAGTGTGTTTCATGTGTGCATGCCCTATTCAGTGCTACCTCGTGTTCGATGTCCCAGCATCATGAACCAGATTGGATGATATGTTATGCCGCTTTTTCTTCTCGGGCAATGGGAGTATTTGATCCACTGGTGGATCCGCTAAGAACTGCACTGCCTGTATTTCTTCCATGCCCAATATCCATGCCTTAGCAACACGGTGCATGCCATCCATCATGATACCCGTCGCCGAGAGGATAATCGGTTGGGATAAATCGGCTTCGTAAATACGTTTTGCATGCGCAGCAACCGCTCTGCAGGTTGGCCTTGTGCGGTTGGCATTGAACCAACAAACATCGTCAAAATTTGCAATGCTCGACAACGGCACAGTGCTGATCGGTAAGCCTTTTGCGTGCTGCCATAATCGCTCAGTATCCCACACATACAACTTGCCGTTCTTGCAGATTGAATAGGCACCCATTGTTAGTTATCCCTGGTTGTGTGACGATCAAAAATAGTAGGCGGCATAACACCAGCTAAAGACACAGGATAGCGTGTCAGCTTGAATGTTGAGAATGCTATATCACAATGCATAATGCGCGTAGGCCTTTACTACCTTCTGCTCGGAACCAAAATGAAACACTTCCGCCGCCAGACCGCGGGGGCCCTTGTAGTAGAGGGTGATACTGTTAACGCCTGCCAAGATCGCAAGCAGCTCAAAGCGAAGATCAGGAATGAGTTGCAAGGCCTTAGCCCAGTAGCCACCCACCGCCGCCTTGCCCTTGAGGGTACCGGAAGGTTCGCCCGCAATCTGAACAATGAAGGGCGAGGACATCTCAAACTGGTCTGAATAGTGGGAAAGAATGCGATCCAAGTCATGGCTGTTCCATGCGTCGATCCAGTCTTTCGCGAAATGTTCAGCAAATTTTTTGTCGATCACTGCGGCGCTCTCCTTATTCTCCAAGATGACTGCAAAATTAGTTTCCCGCGCAATCTTCTGCATCTCCCGTCAGTAAGAGCATCGGAATTCACGAAGACCGCCAACTGGTTTCCTGAATATTTCTCTGCGTCGGAAATATCCGTCAGATAAAACACCGGTTTGTTATTCATATCCAGTTTTATAATCAACCACTCTCCGTTCCTCCCGCAGAGCGGATACCGCCGCCTTTATTTTTTCGTGCGCGGGATGATGTTTGAAGATAGCCAATGCCTCCATATCTTTAAACTCAATGGATAAAGCCACATCCGAACCATCGCTCGAATCCGCAAAATTAATGCCCGCTTCGAGCTGAATCATGCCGGGGATATTTCCATTCAACGACTCCAGCAGGTATTTCAGCTTCATGGCGTTGTTCATCTTCTCGCCGGTAGAGTCGCCAATGACTTTCCACAATACGAGACGTTTTATCATTTACATTCCCCTAAACATGACCTTGTTTCCCCTGGTCACTGATTCGGCAATTGAGGCGTTCATGCCGATTTGACATTCCAAGCATGCTTAGTATAACCGGAAATTGGAATAAATAATAAGTTCGTGATTAGAATTTTGTCCCCGCTACCACAATCAAATTCGCACAACAAAAAAACTCCCCCTCCCGTTTTTTGTTGCAATTCATTTTTCCAGTTCATAGACGCAACCATCGGCAAAAAATGATACAACCGCTTCAACATCGCGATCCAGCCAAGCTGCAACATATTTTTGATATCGTTTTTCCATTTTTGGATCCATTTTTCCACCTGCTAAAACCGGTGCAAAACCCGTTCAAACCCTTTCAGCGCTTTTGATTTACCGCTTGCAACAATCTTATGACCTTCCTTTGTCAGAAGTACCGCCTGATATTCGCCAGCGCTGGGCAATTTTCGGATTAGATCGCCATTCTTTTTCAGAACACGCCAATAGGGTAGCAGAGTTTTGTTTGTGATCGATTCGGTTGCGGCCAAACATAGCGATTTTTCCGTGGTCGTGGGGCAAGTTACCTCTGTCTTAAATTTCTTTGCCAACATTTCACAAAGCACATTGAGGGTCGCCACCTTCCCCTTTGGAATCTTCCTTATGAATGAAGCGACGGTACTGGGCGATGGTTTAAGCATTTTCCCGGAACAGCCAAAAAACTTTTCCATGGTTTTAGGAATGTTCACAATTATATTTTCAGATCCCATGCCTGCTCTCTGACGAATCACTTAACCCGCGCATGCCGCATCCTATCTTCCCAACGCGCCAGCAGTCGAACACAAATCTTCTTTTTATCGGCCACTTTCACGCCCACGCATCGTCTCCGGCATCTCTTCCCCCACGCTGCGCAGAAAGAACAGCGTTGCTGACTTTCCCAAAAAAGCAAACCGCTTGCTCAGGCTAGCACTGAGAAATTCTTCACCGCCTTTGCTGAGATTATTCAGAAACTTGCGGAATGTTCCGAACTCCTCGCGGATGCGGACGAACTCCTTGGCGTTGTCCACGGTAGCAACGATTTTCCGGTAGTTGCGGATGATCTCTGTATTTTTCATCAGCCGCTCAATCTCCGGAACATCATAGTGCGCGACTCTGTCCACCGAGAACCCGGCGAACGCCTTGCTGAAGGCCGACCATTTATTATCGATCATCGTCCAATTGAGTCCCGACTTGAAAACGACTTTGGTCAGCTGTTCAAAATAACCATTGTCATTCTTCGGCCGGGTGCCCAAGCGGCAGCGTGCCGCATCGGAACCAGAGGGTATTACACCCTTTTTGATCTTGTCCTTCATCATGAACAGACACTCCATACTACAGTGTGTTGTCTTTGTTTCGTTCTTAGTGTAGCGCATAATCCTGCTGCGGTTTATTCTAATATCAAAGTGTCTGATACCAATTAGCAATAGCAGCGCCGATTTCACGCGGGTGATCTTCCTGAATAAAGTGCAGGCCCTCGCCAACGTATGAGGTTTTAAGGTTCTTGAGGTTCTGTTCGCACCATATTTTCATTTCTTCCGTAATCAGGGCGCCTGGTTTTGCATAAATGAGCAGTTTTGGCACACTGGTGTTTTGCAGCCACTTGCCATAGTCGGTGACAATTCCTGCGACATCCGCAGGTTGCCCACCAATTGGTAACTCATTCGGCCACCTCCAAATCGGCTTGCGGCTGGCTGTGCTTATAAACGGCGCACGATAGTGATTCATCTCTGCCTCGCTTAGTTTCCGCATCACCATTGATGGCATGAGCTTTTCGATGAACATGTTCTGGTTAACGATCAACTCCCAGCCGGTGTCCTTGCTCCGGAACGCCTGCATCATTTTTCTGACCTGTTCGGGCATTGCCTCGTAACCGGGGATAGGCAGTATGATCGCCTCCATGAAGGCAAGACCCTTGATGTTGCCTTCATTCCTCATCGCGTACTGGAAACCGAGCGCGGATCCCCAATCGTGTATAACCAGCGTCACCTGCTTGAGTCCCAGTTTCTTGATGAAGGCATCGACGTAGCGTGCGTGATCGACAAACCGGTATTCGATATCCGGTTTGTCGGATTTCCCGAAGCCGATGAGATCCACTGCAATCACCCGCCCATATGGTTTCACCTCAGGGATCACATTGCGCCAGAGATAAGAAGAGGTGGGTTGGCCATGAATAAACAAAATAGGATCGCCTGTGCCTTCATCGATGTAATGCATCCTTGATCCCAGCACGTCCACATATTTCGATTTATAGGGAAACTCAGCGGAAACCGCCGTGCCGCGGGCCTTTCCTGCCTGTTCCACGTTACTTGCCGTCGAATCCATCTGGCCGGTGGTGGAGCAACCGGTTACCCCGGCTAACGCCAGTATCAGCATGCTAACCGGCAGTGCCTTTAATGACATGGATAATTTGCTTTTGAGTTTCATTGGTGTCTCCGTCGTTGTGGTGCGGTAAATTTTGTTTTGGTGTTGTGTAGGTATGATCTGGCAGCATGTTGCTTTGTCCGTCCCGGCGGCGTCAAACCAACCGGTGTCCGCCATCGACCACCAGCGATGCGCCGTCCACAAAGCCGTTGCGGATGAGAAATACAACCGCCTGCGCAATATCATCCGGCGTGCCAAGTCGGCGCACGGGCAGCGATGCTGCGATCTGCGAAAACACGGCGGACTTTGTATTCGCGTCGAACAAGGAGTCCCAAGCGGGTGTATCAATGACGCCCGGAACAATCGTATTCACCCGCCGCGGCGCAAGCTCAAATGCCAACATCCGTGCCATCGCCTCTGCGGCAGCGCCGACCGCTGCATAGGCGGTCGCGCCTGGCATGGGTTTCTGTGTCACGGTTCCGGAAAAAAAGGTGATTGAACCGTGCGGTGAAAGGTGCGGCGCCGCATGGCGTGCAACCAAAAATTGGCCGTAGAGTTTTGAATCCACCAGCGTTCGAAAAGCAGCAGTGGGCATCTCCAGCGCGGGACCCATCGCAACCGCCGAGGCGGCGGTAACCAGGTGATCAAAGGTACCGAAGTCAGAAAAGAACCGTACAATCGCCGCTTCATCCGTCACATCGAGTTCACGTGTGGCTACCTTGTTGTCCAACGCCGCCCGTGCCGCGCTTAATTTGCCGGCTGAACGCGAAACGATCGTAACCTTGGCGTCTTCAGCGAGCGCCAGTGTCCTGGCAATGGCAAGACCGATTCCGGAGCTGCCGCCGGTAATAAGGATACGTTGTCCTGAAATTCCCATGTCGACTGGTCTCCTAATAATTACGGCTGTGGCTCTTCATAAAGAAGCACGGTTATCGTTGCGGCTTGATCCCGCTCGGAGATCAATGCCTGATAAGCCGCCGATGCGTACCAGCCTTTCGCCGCCTTGGTGTCAGGAAACCGGATAACACCAACGGATTGATGGGTGTGTTGCCCGGCAAGAATATCAACAACCTTCCCTCGTAACGCAACTTCGCCCCCGAACGGCTTTAGCGTTGCCGGGACAAGTTTTGCATAACTTTGGAACTTGGTTGGATTTAGCACGGTGGAATGTGCGATCACGAATGCACTCATGTGGTTTTCCTTTGTGGTATGTAATGCGTGAATGTTACGGAATACGTTACCGCCCGTGAATTCTGGATATACGCACACGCGGTGTGCAATAATGCACACATGATCGATTGGGAAGATGTCAGGTTTTTTCTTGCAGTGGCCCGCACGGGTTCGTTTTCCGGTGCGGCGCGATCTCTAAAAGTAGACCATTCTACGATCTCCCGGCGAATAAATACCTTCGAGAAAAGACTGGGGGTGCGTTTATTCGAACGATTAGCGTCTGGATATGTATTGACACTGGCCGGAGAAGAAATGCTGAGTTCGGCGGAACGGATGGAAGATGAATTCGCCTCGCTCGAACGCCGTGTAAGCGGGAGAGATGCGCGATTAAGCGGTACAATCCGCATTACGGCGTCAGATGCCATTCTCAACAAATTGTTGATACCTCACCTTGCAATTTTTACTGCGCAACACCCGGAAATTGTCCTGGAGATCATCGCCTCGACTGACCTGATGAATCTGAATAAACGCGAGGCGGACATAGCGCTCCGCGTAACAAATCATCCGCCTGAATACCTCCTCGGGCGGCGGTTTTGCCGATTGGGTATGGCTGTGTATGCGTCCAGGGATTATCTATCCAGACATCCCGATACCAGTGCTCCCGATTCAAGGGTTGTAATTCGACTCGATCAGGACGAGACCACCAACAAACCAGAATGGCTATCCGCCAACTTCCCACAAGCGAAAGTGAACTCTCGTATCGACTTATCGCTGGTACGCCTCGAAGCGGTCAAGATGGGGATTGGGATGTCACAGCTTGCCTGTTTTATCGGCGATACGGAACCAGGCTTGCGTCGCGTGCCGGACACCGTTGCGGAAACCGGCATGGATCTATGGCTTTTGACGCATCGTGATTTACGAAAAACAACACGCATCAGGGCCTTTAACGACTTCGTGACCGGCGTGATTTCAAATCAACACGACCTCATCGAAGGACGGCTGCCTATTCGCGATTGAGTTTAATCCGGGATGTAAATTTATCCCTGTTTCCCTAAATTCAAATCACGCCATCAACCGCTCACGGAAAATAAAAAACACCGCGCCCAGGATGCACAGCGCGGCCCACAGGTAATCGAGCTTCATGCTTTCTTTCATATAAAATATCGCAAACGGCACGAACACCAACAAAGTGATGACTTCCTGCAGGATTTTTAACTGGCCGAGGTTCATGACACCATACCCCAGGCGATTGGCGGGCACCTGCAGCAGGTATTCAAATAAGGCGATGCCCCAACTGATTAAGGCCGCGACTATCCAGGGTTTGTGGCTTAAGTTTTTTAAATGCGCATACCAGGCAAAGGTCATGAACACATTGCTCATGCTTAACAGCAGCACAGTAAGGAGGATTTTATTCATGACCGATCCCAAAATAACGGCGGTGCTGATACGCATACACACCAAAACCAAGCCAGCACGCCGCTATCGTATAACCCATTACTTGCAGCATAAAAACCAAAAAATCCAACATCCCGGATTGTTTTAATAACGCCAGATCCATTTGTAGCAGTTTTAAAATCCGATCATAGTCTTGTAATTGCAAGACAAGGTACTCACGCAACAGCTCAGAATTTATTACCGCCTGAAGATGGTCAGTCACATACAAGATCAATGTCAGCCATAAAACGTAATATCCCCAACGCTTGGCATACCACAAACCAAAGGCCAGTGCAGTGAATAAGATCATGTAGGTCAGGTGGTATAACATCACGGCTGGCGTAACCAGGATAATGCCAAAGAAGGGCATGCTGGTCGACACCGCGGTTAACTCAAAAACAGCGGATAGCCCGATGAGTACGGCGGTAATCTTAAAGGTCATTTCACCCGGTTGTTTCAGCATCCGATTTTTATTTCACTCACGTTTATACTTCCTGCGTTTCCATTCGTGAACTTTACTATGCTATCGGTCATGAGGGAATATCATTTTTAACCTCATCTTTCTGTTGTCACCTTGGCATCCTACCCTCTAGAATGAGTCTATGCCTCGCCCACCTGTCACCCTGCGCCTGTTACGTATTACGTTTCGATTCCTGAGCGTTCTCGCCCCCTGGCTTGCCGTACGCTGGATGTATCGTCTGTGGTTTACCTCACCGCGTTTTAATGAACCGCCTCGTGAAGCAGCCTGGGGTGAAACGGCAACACGCACTACTCTGCTGCACGCACTGGGCGCAATGGCGGTTTATCAATGGGGTAAGACCGGCGATCCTATTGTGTTGTTGATGCACGGCTGGAGTGGACGCGCCACACAGTTAGGCGCCTTTGTCGCCCCGTTACTCAAAGCCGGTTATTGCGTTATTGCCTTTGATGCGCCCGGCCATGGCCGTTCAGCAGGAACGTCAACAACCATTTTCCAGATCAGTGATGTGTTGGCTAAGATCACCACGATATATGGCAAACCAAAGGTAATCATCGCCCATTCGTTTGGTTGCCTGGTCAGTTTATACAGCGTTGCCCACCAACAACTGGTATTGGAGAAACTTGTTTGTATCAGTGCGCCCAGTTCCGCGGTTTATTTGGTTGATGGCTTTGCCAGGCACCTTCGGGTATCCAGCAAGGTGAAAACCGCGTTTATTCAGCAGGTCGAGAAAGACTTCGGTGAGCATTTGTGGCAACGTATTTCCGCCAGTGAGAACATCCAGTCTGCGTCCTTCCCGGTATTGATTGTTCATGACAAAGAAGATACGGATGTCGCCTGGCAACATGCGCAGCAGCTTGCCGAGTCAGGTGGCAAGCATGCACAACTGTATATTACTGAGGGATTAGGTCATCGGCGCATTCTACGCGATGATACTGTGATCAAACGGATTGTCGATTTTATTCACAGCTAGCAGATTACAGTTTTACCCCGTAATGACCTAACACGGTAACCATTAGCCAATAACAGAGCACAGTAATGATAATCGCGATACCCATGCTCAGATAAAAATTCACGCCTTGTTTTAGTAATAGCGGCAGTGCAATAAACAAGGCCAATGAGGGCAGCACCAGCCAGAAAATACCGGTTGCCAGGTCGCTTACCTTGGTGACGTCTTTGCTGTCAAGATAAAGCCACAACATCGCTAAGACGGACACCAACGGCACCGAGGCCAGCACCGCGCCCAGAAAAGAACTGCGTTTGGCAATTTCTGAGATCGCCACGATCAACAATGTGGTGATGGCAATTTTAATGATGTAATAACTCATGACTACTCTCCTTCAAGCAACGTTGTCCTGACTTACCGTTGCGCATTTACCAAACTACCCGCATCAGTTACGGATTGGCAACACATCCGCAAAAACAAAACCATCCCGCTCGATGATATCGCTGACAGTAACGGGTATCGAATGTTGAAACATCGGTCCGTCATAAACAAAGGTATGAAACTCGCCCTTCTCACCACAAGGATCCACACTCGGCGGCAAATTGGCTAACAATGTCTGATCATAACTCATCCCACAAAACTCCCTGGCCAGTTGTTTAGGATCAATACAGGTCAAAACCGCCTTGAGCCCAGAGCGAATCATGGTCCTGCCCAGATCAGCCGTTGGGATACCCCACAAGGGAAACAGCGGCGTAATCCCGCTGTCTTTTAATTGCCGTTCCCGATAGGCACGAATGTCTTCCAAAAACAAATCGCCAAACGCCATGTGCGTCACCTCCTGATGTTTGATATCGGCAATAAACGCCAGCATGATGCGTTCATAATCGGCATTGCTACACGGATGTGGAAGACTGATTGTCAACAGTGGTAATCCCACCGCCGCCGCCTGTTGTTGCAGTAGCGCGACGCGCACGGCGTGCATGGCCACCCGTTGAAATTCCTCATTGATGGTCGTGACCAACCCCACCACCTCGATTTCCGGGTCTTGCCGTAACAGATGCAACGACCACGCGCTGTCTTTGCCGCTGCTCCAGGATAACAAGGTGCGCTTTGGTTTCATGTGATTTTTCCTGCGATGACTTTAACATAAAAATGTGATAGCCAGACTTTTTGATTCAAGTGCGGAATGTTGGCGAGGAAGGCAATCAGTGTAATCCACGAGGGTTCCTCTCTTCCAGGAAACGCACAAGAACGAGGTGCCATCACCAAACTCCTCGGGTAGCGGAGCTTGACCTGTTAATATTTCAATATGCTTATAGAAACATACGATGATTGAACCCTTAATATTTTTCCTTAAGTTTATTTAATATTTTTATACCTTTTGCTTGTACGTCTTTAGGCAGTTTCTTCCAATTAACATCATACTCAACATGATATACGGCATCTTCATTACCCCCTGGATACCAGGCTGTAGCTTTTGATTTTGAATACTTAGAATTAACAGTTTTATTGATGCTATATATAATCAGCTTTAGCGGCTTATCGTCCAACCCGTCAGAATGACCAAAATAAGTAAGATAGAATTCAGGCGCACCATCATTGTCAGCATCATCTACCAGGCAATAAGGATATTCAAATTCAGGGAAATAAACCTCGTTACCAAAATCCTGGAATTTCGCTATCTCAACCAAGCCGCCATGATCATGTAGCATAAGGTGGGCGTAAAGGTTATGATATTTTACTTTATAAGCATTATCAGTTCCGGCATCTCGAATTTCTTCTTTTAATTCTTTTTCAAAGAACCATAAGAAATATCCCCGTGCAGATTTTATATCAATTATCATCGTTACATTTTTATTTGGATCCCAATATTCATCTATTATTTCTCGGTATGCGACAGCATCCTTTTTGTATATATATTTTGTTTTTAGTTTTTCCTCTGCATAACTTAAGGCGCAAAATAAATACATTAGCAAAAATAGAAGTGTTTTTTTCATATCATTTTTCAATAGCGCCCGGTTAATAGTCGAATAAACACAATCTGTCTGTGCTTGTCTCCTACCCTATCAATTTCGACCTAAAGTGGTCAAGTTTTTTTGGTCAATGTGCCGCAGCTTTATCACTAAACATAAAAATATCATTCATCTTTTTGTATAATTTGTTACATGGGATAGGTATCATACTCAATACCTCTATAGAAAAAACCAATTCAGACAAACCCCACCTCTAATAGCTGGGTATGGCACAAAAGTTTTTTATGAGAAAACATTACGATGGCTACCATTACACAACCTACACTGAGCAAATTCCAGCATTTTGAGAAGTTCTCCCTGACTATCGGGGCAATCATTGCTGCACTATGTGCCCTTATTGCAGCACTTGGCGGATTTGACCTGCCTCTGCCAAATGGCTGGACTCTGTATGTGTTCGACAGTGCAATTGCAAGCATTGGGGTGATTTTGTTACTCGGATTTCTGGCCGGATGGGCTCAATTCTTGGTCCGTCTGAAAAAATACCCCCGCTTGCTGAACATATTGCGATGGGAATTGGCCTGGTTTTTTAGCAGCTTTTTTGCTGGCCTATCATTAGCAGTGCTGTTTTTGCCCAGGCCCATCGAATTGCCTATGGCACCGGCACCATCGCCGGACTCACCTTTTAGGTACTACCTTATCTTGTCAGGTATGCAAGGCCGCACATCCTATGGGGCACCTGACTTAGACGAACGTATTTACAACATGGATATTCTACTTGGATTGTATGATCCAAGCTGGCGTCCAGAAGTTATTCAACCTTCCCGATCATTTTCTTGCCGCGGTGATTCCTGGCGGTTTGGCCCTTTTCATCTAATGCGCTTGTGGGCAGCAAACACAGACAGCAAGATTTCCGCACAATATATCCAGACCCACTGTACACCTGTACCCCAACCCGCAGCACATTTGGTAACAAACGAAAAATCAGAAACAAGCAATAACTATGAACAAGTCAATTCCTCGAAAATAAACTACGACCCGATACTCGTCACTCACCCGCAACATAAAACCCCAGTTGGTCACAAAACGGAGTGTGTTGGTCGCCATCTCATCGATCTACCGGGGGCTGCTGAGTGGGCAACGTACAAATCCAGATTCGAGGGGGATGTGTATGAATACATTGCCTCTAGTCTGGTAGGAAAATCGCAGGAGGGATTTCAATTGACCTACGACACCGGCACGGTGGCGGTAGCACTTAACCAACCGGTGACTACCTTAGGTAAATTGCGTGAAGGTGACCGCTACGGTATCCAGCAATATAACAAAAGTATGAATGATAAAGTTGAAATTGAGCGGCAACGTCGCATAGCGCGGAAAAAAGATGAATATCAAAAAACGCTACCCAACCTATCCCAAAGTAGCAGCGAAATAGAACAGATTATTGCGCAGGAAGAAGCCGGGGCCGCAATGAAGGCAGAGCAAGAAGAGTTTTATACATCAAGTGAAATTGACTTGAATATTCCTGATAGCTATTTTCGCCACAGCCCACGTCGCATTTGGGGTTACCGCTGGATCGATGGCCGTATCTATAGATTTTGGTTTCAATTAAAAAAAGATGAAACCGTAGAAACCGCCAAGCTGCGAATGAAAGACCTGACTGGACGCATTCGCCCTCGCCCACTTTATGATATACCGGAGGAATCGGGGCTGTGTTTCCCTTATGGATTCATTGCAGACGATGGCAAGACCGCTTATGGCTTTACGAATTCATTCCACCTCAACTCCATCCCCGGCGTGACCCATACCTTGCGTATGGGCAAAAATGGGGCCGAAACTTTAGATCCCAGGATCAAGCTACTCGATAAAAAACAACAACCTTGGGAGGTATTAGTTCACGACGATACACCACAACAAACACAACACATCGAACTCACACCGAATTTTATCGGGCCTTATGCGTCACAATATGCCGGTTTTCGCGAACATCCCGAGATCGATGACAAGCCATCCAAGCATGAGAACTACCACATCGTCAGCGGTATTGCCGGTTTATATGAATCAGACAACGTGCCCTTTGTATACTACCAGATGAACAGCTATGCACGGCGCGCGGATCCTCTGGCCATGGAGAACAACAACCGACAATTCGTCGCGCCCGCTCCGCCTCACGAACAAAGCCTGATGGTGATGAATACGATACTTAAAAGTTGGCGCCTTCGCACACCAGCTGCTGCTCGCACAACAATGGCACGACAAACAGCTGAGACTTTTCCTGTCTTCATACCAATGTTTAACGCCATTTCTAAGGAACTTGTGATCGATTGCAGCAAAACCACCGTTAGCTGGCGCTGGAGAGACAAGCTTTCACCAAGACAATGGCAGACTCCATTGGAAAACATATTTGGCGATAATTTAATTTTTTCTAAAGGGTCCACATGGTATATCGTGCGCGACAACACGTCGCCAGAACGCATAGCGTTTGTACTCAAGGATAACATCATCGCGCTAGGAACATATAACAATGACGAAGGTGGTGCACAAATATCACCAGAGCAAGAGCGCAGCATTATTAAAGCACGTTGTACCGGAAAAGATAATTTTTGGTTAGTTGACCCAAAGGGTGTTGCTGCTATGCCTATGATGGTAAAAGGTATAGGGCGCTAGTTAATTTACTCGCGTCTTATGATATTGTCACTACATTGATTTCGGAAACAAGCAATGTCTGCCGCAAAATTTAAAGAGCTGCAAAACACCGCGCTTGAACTGCTCAGCAAAGGCTGTCCGGCGGAGGCCAAGCCCTATCTTGATCAGTTAATGACCGAGGACCCAGACAATATCAATGGCTGGGAATTATACGACTTCTATCTGGCCCAAGCGTACAACGTCTACCGCGATACAGAAGATAATCTTATCGACAAAAAAACCCGGCTAGAAGAACAAATCAAAGCTTTCACGCGCATGACCGAACTTAACCCTGAAGATCGCTATGATGTTTTTATTGAGGCCGAATATATGGGTGGAATCTGGTATTGCCTCGCTCGTGTCTATGCAGATTATTGTACCGATTATTCCTATGATCCAGGCCATTTCTTGGCGGCTATCGCTGCGCTCAACCGCGGAATAGCAGTTACACGTAGTAAAGGCGACGACCCCAGTTTTATCTTAAGGGAA
>JAYSTO010000127.1:0-16492 GCA_043719675.1 Gammaproteobacteria bacterium
CGTTATTGAGCGCTGATTTGTCAGCGATTTTTTTTATGCCCCCTAAAATTCATTTAACTTGCTGTATTTTCACGCGATTTTTAAATTTTGTGAACTTGACCTCAGTATGGGTCTGACCTAGACTCACCTGCACTTTTGATACTTATAAAAACCTAGCTTGACTCACCGCAGTTATCGGTGAGAAGAATAAACCAGAGGCGTGAGGTCATTGCAATGTTAGAGCATTACCTACCAGTGCTGTTATTTATCGTGATCGGGCTGATTATCGGCGGGCTAATGATTACCCTGGGGTTTGTCATCGCGCCACACCGGCCGGATAAAGAAAAATTGTCACCCTATGAATGCGGCTTCGAGGCGTTTGAAGATTCGCGCATGAAGTTTGACGTACGTTATTATCTGGTTGCCATCCTGTTTATTCTGTTTGATCTGGAAATTGCCTTTTTGTTTCCCTGGGCGATTGTGCTTGAGTCCATCGGCCTGTTTGGATTTATTGCCATGCTGATCTTCTTGTCGATCCTGGTCGTTGGCTTTATCTATGAATGGAAAAAAGGGGCACTGGAATGGGAATAGAAGGCATCCTGGATAAAGGCTTTGTCACCACCAGCGCTGACAAATTGATTAACTGGGCACGAACCGGTTCGATGTGGCCGATGACCTTTGGTCTGGCCTGCTGTGCCGTTGAAATGATGCACGCGGCGGCGGCGCGGTATGACATGGATCGTTTTGGTATTGTTTTTCGTCCCAGCCCACGGCAATCGGATGTAATGATCGTGGCCGGTACCTTGGTAAATAAAATGGCCCCCGCGTTACGCAAGGTGTACGACCAGATGCCGGAACCGCGTTGGGTTATCTCGATGGGCTCTTGTGCGAATGGCGGTGGCTATTATCATTATTCATATTCAGTCGTGCGTGGTTGTGATCGGATCGTGCCGGTGGATATTTATGTACCCGGTTGCCCACCCACGGCAGAAGCGCTGCTGTACGGTATTATGCAATTACAAAACAAGATTCGGCGCACCAATACGATTGCCCGGGCATAACAAAACCAAACCAATCACGAGTACTCGCATGTCGCCTTATTATTCCAGCCTGGCTGAACGAATTCGGGAACGTTTTGGTGAACGTATTTCCGGTTGTTCAGTGGCGCACGGTGAACTGACGGTGATCATCGACAAGGGTTGTTTGCTGTCGATTGGCGAGGCATTACGCGATGATGCCGAGTTTGGTTTTGAGCAGTTGATGGATGTGTGCGGTGTGGATTATTCGGAATATGGTAATGGCTCCTGGGAAGGGCCGCGTTTTGCCGTGGTGTATCATTTATTGTCGGTGGCCAACAATCACCGCCTGCGCTTGAAAATATTTGTCGATGGTGAGCCACCGATAGTCGATTCTGCCGTGTCCTTGTGGGCCTCGGCCAATTGGTTTGAGCGCGAGGCATTTGATCTGTTCGGTATTGTCTTTGATGGTCATCCTGATCTGCGGCGGATTCTCACGGATTATGGTTTTATCGGTCATCCGTTCCGTAAAGATTTTCCGCTCATCGGCCATGTCGAGATGCGTTATGACCCGGAGCAAGGGCGTGTGGTGTATGAACCGGTGAGCATTGAGCCGCGCATTAATCAACCCAGGGTGTTGCGTGACGATCACCGTTACAGTGATCGGGAGCAAGGAGGCAAAGCCGGTGCCTGAGATTCGTAATTACACCTTGAATTTCGGGCCGCAGCATCCGGCAGCACACGGGGTGTTGCGGCTGGTGTTGGAAATGGACGGTGAAGTGATCCAGCGCGCCGATCCACACGTTGGTCTGCTGCACCGCGCGACCGAAAAACTGGCCGAGAGCAAACCTTACAATCAAAGTATTCCTTACATGGATCGGCTCGATTACGTGTCGATGATGTGTAATGAACACGGCTATGTGCTGGCGCTGGAAAGACTGTTGGGCGTCACGCCGCCGGAGCGGGCGCAATACATCCGGGTGATGTTTGATGAGATCACCCGGATTCTGAATCACTTGATGTGGTTGGGCACGCATGCCTTGGATGTGGGTGCGATGACCGTGTTCCTGTATTGTTTCCGCGAACGTGAAGATTTGATGGATATGTATGAGGCGGTGTCGGGTGCGCGGATGCACGCGGCGTATTACCGGCCAGGTGGTGTCTATCGTGATTTACCCGAACGTATGCCGCAATATGCGCAGACCCGTTATCGCGGCGCCGCCGCAGTAAAACAGCAGAATCAAAACCGCAGCGGTTCACTGCTGGATTTTATTGATGATTTCAGCCAACGTTTTCCCGGTTACGTCGATGAGTACGAAACCTTATTAACCGACAACCGCATTTGGAAACAACGCACGGTGAATATCGGTGTGGTTAGCGCAGAGCGTGCCTTGCAGTTAGGATTCACCGGTCCCATGTTGCGTGGTTCCGGTGTTGCCTGGGATCTGCGCAAGAAACAACCCTATGAAGTTTATGATCGAATGGCTTTTGATATTCCCGTTGGCACGAACGGCGATTGTTATGACCGTTATTTGGTGCGCGTGGAAGAGATGCGCCAGTCCAATCGCATTATTCGCCAGTGTATTGAATGGTTACGGCAGAACCCCGGTCCGGTGATCCTCGCTGATCACAAACTCTCTCCGCCTAATCGGGAGGAAATGAAAGGGGACATGGAAGCACTGATTCATCATTTTAAATTATTCACCGAAGGTTACGTCTTGCCCGCCGGTGAGGCTTATTCAGCGATAGAACATCCTAAGGGTGAATTTGCTGTTTATTTGATCTCGGATGGGGCCAACAAACCGTATCGTTTGAAGATACGTGCGCCGGGTTTTGCGCATTTGTCGGCGCTGCATGAAATGTCACAGGGCCACATGCTGGCTGACGTGGTTGCTATCATTGGGACGATGGATATTGTATTTGGGGAGATTGATCGCTGATGTTTGCACACCGCCAGAAGGATCAACACAAACTCGATTTAATCACTGCGCCGTCGAAGGTCGAAATCGATCAATGGATTGCCAAATATCCTGCGGATCGCAAGAGCTCGGCAGTAATGGCGGCACTACGTATTATGCAGGAGCAGAACGGTGGTTATTTAACGCATGAATTAATCGAGGCGGTTGCTGAATACCTCGATATGGCTACCATCGCAGTCTATGAAGTGGCGACGTTTTATTCCATGTATGAAATGAAACCCGTTGGCAAATACAAAATTTGTGTCTGTACCAATATCTCCTGCATGTTGTGTGGTTCGGATGCAGTAATGGCTCATTTGCAGCAAAAATTGGGGATCAAGCCGGGTGAAACCACGGCGGATGGCAAATTCACCTTGAAGGAAGTGGAATGCCTGGGTGCTTGCGTCAATGCGCCGATGCTGCAAATCGGTAACGAGTATTATGAAAAGCTGACCGTGGAAAAAATTGACAGCATCTTAGCGGATTTTAAATAACCATCATGACGAACGAAGTCTGTTTTCGCACGCTGCAGTTTGACCAGCCCTGGACGCTGGAGAGTTATTTGCGCGTCGGTGGTTATGCGATGTGGAAAAAAATCCTTAAGGAAAAAATCCCGGCGGAAAAGATCATTGAAGAAATAAAAACCTCGGGCTTGCGTGGTCGCGGTGGGGCGGGTTTTCCCACGGGTTTGAAGTGGAGTTTCATGCCACGTAATGCGCCGGGACAAAAGTATATTGTTTGTAACTCCGATGAGGGCGAACCCGGTACCTGCAAAGATCGCGATATCATGCGTTACAATCCGCATCAGTTGATCGAAGGTATGGCCATTGCGGGCTATACCATCGGCGCGACGGTCGGTTACAACTACATTCGCGGTGAATTTTGGGAGCCATACGAACGGTGTGAGGCGGCGCTCGCCGAGGCCTATCAGGCCGGACTATTGGGCAAGGATATACTTGGTAGCGGTGTGAATTTTGATCTTTACAATCACTTGGGTGCGGGCGCGTACATTTGTGGTGAAGAAACCGCATTGTTGGAATCGCTGGAAGGCAAGAAAGGCCAACCGCGATTCAAACCACCGTTTCCGGCCGGGTACGGTTTATACGGACGTCCGACGACAATCAACAACACTGAAAGCCTGGCGTCCATTCCGGTGATCCTGCAACACGGCGGCAAGTGGTTTTTGGAATTGGGTAAACCGAATAATGGCGGTACCAAAATCTTTTGCGTTACGGGTCACGTTAATAATCCCGGCAACTTTGAAGTGCCGTTGGGTACACCGTTTGCGAAATTGTTAGAGATGGCCGGTGGTGTGCGCAAAGGCCACAAGTTAAAAGCGGTGATCCCCGGTGGTTCCTCGGTACCGGTATTACCGGCGGAGGTGATCATGCAGACCAATATGGATTACGATTCGCTGGCGAAGGCGGGGAGTATGTTGGGGGCAGGCTCGGTCATCGTCATGGATGATTCAACCTGCATGGTGCGCGCCCTGGCACGGTTATCTCATTTTTATTACGAAGAGTCGTGCGGGCAATGCACGCCATGCCGCGAGGGTACCGGCTGGTTAGCGCGTGTTATGCACCGCATCGAGCACGGTGAAGGCCATCCCGAAGATTTGGATTTAATAAATGACGTGGCGAACCGGATTGGTGGCCGCACGATTTGTGCGCTCGGTGATGCGGCGGCCATGCCGGTCATGAGTTTTCTTAAACATTTCCGTAACGAATTTGAATATCACATCATGCATCGTAAGTGCATGGTGTGAAACTACAACGATAAAATAAACAAATGAATGATTTTTTAAACATCGAAATTAATGGCAAACCCTTGCAGGTCAAGCCGGGCACGATGGTCATTGAAGCGGCGGACGAAGCAGGGTTTGTGATTCCGCGTTTTTGTTATCACAAGAAATTATCGATTGCGGCGAATTGCCGGATGTGTCTGGTGGATGTCGAAAAGGCCCCTAAACCGGTGCCGGCTTGTGCAACACCGGTGACTGAAGGGATGAAGGTGCATACCAAGTCTGCCAAGGCCATCGATGCACAAAAGAGTGTGATGGAGTTTTTATTGATCAATCACCCGCTGGATTGTCCGATCTGCGATCAAGGCGGCGAATGTGAATTACAGGATCTGGCGATGGGTTTTGGCAAGGATCTATCGCGGTTTAAAGAAAACAAACGAGTGGTATGTGAAAAAAATATCGGACCATTGATTGCCACCGACATGACACGTTGTATTCACTGCACACGGTGTATTCGGTTCGGCCAGGAGATTGCCGGGGTGATGGAGTTAGGAGCCACCGGGCGCGGCGAACACATGGAAATTGCAACCTACATGGCGCAGGCGGTGAGTTCCGAAATGTCGGGAAATGTTATCGATTTATGCCCGGTTGGTGCACTGACCTCCAAACCTTACCGTTACACCGGTAGGCCTTGGGAAAATACGGCACTGGAAAGTATCGCACCACATGATTGTGTCGGTTCTAATCTTGAACTGGACGTGCGGCGTAATCACGTGATGCGGGTATTGCCGCGTGAAAATGAGTCCATTAATGAGGTCTGGATAGCGGATCGTGATCGTTTCAGTTATACCGGGTTATACAGCGCGGATCGCTTGCAACAACCGATGATCAAACAAGGTGAGTGTTGGCGCGAAGTGGATTGGGAGACCGCGCTTGGTTATGCCAGTGAAGGTTTGCAACGGGTCATCGCGGCCAGCGGTGCGGATCAGCTTGGTGCCTTAGTGTCAGCCAGTTCGACCTTAGAGGAATTATATTTATTGCAAAAAGTGCTGCGCGGTCTGGGCAGCAACAACATCGATCACCGTTTGCAACAATTGGATTTTAGTGATCAGAGCATAGCGCCAGTTTTTCCATATCTGGGTCAGGCAATCGCCAACCTGGAAAATAGTAATGCGGTATTGTTGATCGGGTCACATACCCGCAAAGATCAACCGCTGATCGCACACCGCCTGCGTAAGGCTACCAAGCGCGGCGCCAAGATCAGCATGATCAATTGTGTTGATTACGATGCAAATTTTCGTTTGGCAGAAAATATGGTGGTGCATCCGGACGACATGCCTGCACAACTGGCTGCTGTGGCCAAGGTATTAACGGAACTTACTGGCAAACCTGTTCCAGCGCAATTGCAGACGGTGCTGAGCAGTGCAACGGTCACGACCGCGCATCGTCATGTCGCCCAACATTTGCATGAAGCGAACAACGCTACGGTGTTGCTGGGGATGCAGGCCATGGCGCAACCGAATTTTGCCGCGTTGCGTGCCTTGGCGAATCTTATTGCCGAATTGTCGGCCGCGCAGTTAGGTTATTTGCCGCAAGGTGGAAACAGTGCCGGTGCCTGGTTGGCGGGATGTGTGCCGCACCGTGGCCCCGCGGGCGCTGCCGTGACGCCGGGCAAACATGCCATGCAAATGATGACCGAAGGGATGAAGGCGTTGCTGTTATTCAATGTCGAGCCGGAATGGGATTGTGCAGATGCGGCAATGGCATTGCAACAAGTGGAGGCCGCGGATTTTGTGATCTCACTCAGCCCCTTCGTGACAGACACGATGCGCCGTTACGCCGATGTGTTATTGCCAATTACGCCGTTTACTGAAACCTCCGGTACTTATGTGAATGTGGAAGGGCGCTGGCAAAGTTTTACGGGTAATGTCTCACCACTGGCAGAATCGCGTCCAGGCTGGAAGGTATTGCGGGTGATGGGTAATTTCCTGAAACTGGCGGACTTTGACTATGTCACCTCCGAGGAAATTCGTGATGTGGTGGATACCTTGACGGATAAGATTACGATCAGTGCGCGCAGCGAAATAGCTGCCGTCAAAATGAATGCCGACAAACCCAAGCTACTGCGCCTTGGTTATATCCCGATGTATTCCGTGGATATGCTGGTGCGTCGTGCGCAACCCTTACAGCAGACACAGGATGCCGCGCATGACATGCTGGCGATCAATTGTGCGACCGCTGCGAAACTCGGTTTGCTCAATAAAAAAACGGCAAAGGTAAAACAACACGCAATAACCGTCAGTTTACCTATATATATAGTGGAAGCGATTCCCGATGATTGTGTTTTAATTCCGCAGGGTACCCCGGCGAACATGAGCCTTGGGTTGAGTTATACCGGCGTGGATGTACAGGCAGAGTAAGGGCAGCGTATGTGGCAATGGCTAGTTGAAATCTACCAAAGTTGGCAACCCGTGGCAGGGATCGTGACGCACATATTGATGATTACCCTGCCGCTGTTTGTCTGCGTGGCCTATCTGACCTATGCCGAACGCAAGATTATCGGCTATATGCAGGTGCGAATGGGGCCCACCCGAGTGGGTTGGTATGGGTTGTTGCAACCCTTTGCCGATATGTTCAAACTGATCTTCAAAGAGATCATTATTCCCAGTGGCTCCAACAAAATATTATTTTTGCTGGCACCGGTAATTGCGTTGGCGGCGGCGGTGGCGGCTTGGGCAGTGATCCCCTTTGATGCGACCCGAGTGTTATCAAACTTGAACGCCGGTTTATTGTATGTTTTGGCTATTACCTCGGTGGGGGTGTATGGCGTGATCATCGCGGGTTGGTCGTCCAATTCCAAATACGCCTTGCTCGGTGCGATGCGTTCCTCAGCGCAGATCGTTGCTTATGAAATTGCGATGGGGTTTGCACTGGTTGGTGTGTTGCTGGCCGCCGGGAGTATGAATCTGGGTGAAATCGTTACGGCGCAAAGTGGTAAACAGGGATTTATCAATTGGTTTTGGTTACCGCTGTTGCCGTTGTTTGTGATCTATTTTATCTCTGGCGTGGCGGAAACCAATCGCGCACCCTTTGATGTGGCGGAAGGGGAATCCGAAATTGTCGCGGGCTTTCATGTGGAATACTCCGGCATGGCCTTTGCGGTATTTTTTCTGGCGGAATATGCCAACATGATTCTGATCTCGGCCTTGGCGGCGGTGATGTTTTTGGGCGGCTGGTTGTCACCCGTGCAGGGTTGGGTGTCGGATGCAACATTGGCAACGCCGTATCTGGGCTGGCTGCTGGCTGGCGGCATGCACTGGTTTATTTTGAAGATTTTATTTTTTCTGTTTTGTTTTCTCTGGTTTCGCGCCACGTTTCCGCGTTACCGTTACGATCAAATCATGCGGTTGGGTTGGAAGGTGTTTATTCCCATTACCATCATCTGGATCGTCGTGGTGGCCGGATTGGTACTGGCTAAAGTGGGTCCCTGGTGGGCCGCAGTGGCATAACACAAGATGAGTGACGAACATGAGTAGTGCCGGGCGTGTGATTAAAAGTCTGTTTCTGATTGAGCTTTTTAAGGGCTTAATGGTGACGCTGCGGCACTTTTTTTTCGTGCGTAAAATAACATTGCAATACCCGGACGAGAAGGCACCGATATCGCCTCGCTTTCGCGGCTTGCATGCGTTACGGCGTTACCCGAATGGTGAAGAGCGTTGCATCGCCTGTAAACTGTGTGAAGTGGTGTGTCCGGCACTGGCGATTACGATTGAATCAGAACAGCGCGCCGATGGTAGCCGCCGTACTACGCGTTACGATATTGATCTGACTAAATGTATTTTCTGCGGCTATTGTGAAGAGTCCTGTCCGGTGGATTCCATCGTTGAAACGCATATCTATGAGTATCATGGTGAGCAACGGGGCGACTTGTATATGACTAAAGAAAAATTGCTGGCCGTGGGTGACAAGTATGAGGCACAAATTGCCGCCGCTCGCAGCCAGGATGCACACTACCGTTAACCACTGAGATAAAGACATAAACCGATGGGTGTTGAAAAAATTCTATTTTATCTGTTTGCCGCGCTGATGCTGACCAGCGCCACGGCTGTGATCACGGTACGGAATCCGGTGCGTGCCGCTTTATTTTTAGTACTTACCTTTATTTCCTGCGCGGGCATCTGGTTGTTGCTGGAGGCGGAATTTTTGGCGATGGCGTTAGTCCTGGTGTATGTCGGGGCAGTGATGGTGTTATTCCTGTTTGTGGTGATGATGCTGGATATCAATATCGCTCGTTTGCGTGAAGGATTTATCCGTTTTCTACCGATTGGAATTTTAATTGCAGTATTGATGACAACCTTACTGGTATTGGTAGTGGGACCTGAGACCTTCGGTCTGAGCAAGATCGCCGAACCCGCGCGGCATGCGGCTGGCTATAGCAACACCAAAGAATTAGGTGCAGTGTTGTATACAGTTTATGTCTACCCCTTTGAGATTGCCGCGGTTATCTTGCTGGTGGCAATCATCGCAGCGATTGCGTTGACCCTGCGGCGTAGAGAAAATACGAAATATCAAAACCCGGCTCAACAGATTGCGGTCAAACGTGATGAACGATTACGTATTATCGAAATGCAAACCGAGGAAAGGAAATAGCATGCTTGCCTTGTCTGATTATTTGATCTTGAGTGCGATACTTTTTGGGTTGAGTATTGCGGGTATTTTCCTGAATCGTAAAAACGTGATCATCCTGTTGATGTCGATTGAATTGATGTTGTTAGCGGTGAACATGAATTTCATTGCGTTCTCGCGTTATCTTGGGGATAGCGCCGGACAGGTATTTGTATTTTTTATTTTGACGGTTGCCGCTGCCGAGTCGGCAATCGGGTTGGCGATTCTGGTGGTGTTGTTTCGTAACAAACACACCATCAACGTCGATGATTTAAATCAGATGAAGGGTTGATGGATGTTTGACAACATGACCAACGTCTATTTAACGATTGTGCTGGCACCGCTGGCAGCTGCGATCATGGCGGGATTATTTGGCAAAACCATTGGCCGTGCCGGAGCGCATTGGGTAACCATCATTGGTGTTGGCCTTTCATGTTTATTATCATTGTATGTCTTTAAGCATCACGTGTTTGATGGCGCCGCCAGCTACAATCAATCCGTCTACACCTGGTTGATCAGCGAAGGAATTACCTTTCAAATTGGTTTTCTGATCGACAAACTCACTGCGGTGATGTTGGTGGTGGTGACATTTGTTTCGTTTACGGTGCATGTTTATACCGTTGGCTACATGCGCGATGATCCGGGTTATCAGCGCTTTTTCAGTTATATTTCCTTGTTCACCTTCGCCATGTTGATGCTAGTGATGGCCAATAACTTCATGCAGTTATTTTTTGGCTGGGAAGCGGTGGGCCTGGTTTCCTATCTGTTAATCGGCTTTTGGTATACCCGCGAATCGGCGATCTTTGCCAACCTCAAGGCGTTTTTGGTCAACCGGGTTGGGGACTTTGGCTTTATCTTGGGTATTGCAGCGGTGTTGTTGTATTTCGGCAGTTTGGATTACGCCACGGTATTTCGGAATGTGGATGGTGTCAGCGATAAAACCATCGAGATCATCGCGGGTTATAAGTGGTCGGTGATCACCGTAATATGTATTTTGTTATTCATTGGTGCAATGGGTAAGTCGGCACAATTCCCGTTACATGTGTGGCTGCCGGATTCCATGGAAGGCCCAACCCCCATTTCTGCCTTGATCCATGCGGCAACCATGGTGACTGCGGGTATCTTTATGGTGGCACGCATGTCGCCGCTGTTTGAATTATCAGAGGCGGCATTGAGTTTTGTCATGATCATCGGCGCGATCACCGCCTTGTTTATGGGATTGCTTGGCCTGGTGCAACACGATATTAAACGCGTGGTGGCCTATTCAACCTTGTCGCAACTGGGGTACATGACCGTGGCGTTGGGTGCCTCTGCGTATGCGGCGAGTATTTTTCACTTGATGACCCATGCCTTTTTTAAGGCGCTATTATTCCTGGCGGCGGGTTCAGTGATCATCGCGATGCATCATCACCAGGATATGCGGCAAATGGGTGGGTTACGTAAATATATGCGTATCACCTGGCTGACCTCGTTAATCGGTAGTCTGGCATTGATCGGTACACCGTTTTTCTCGGGCTTTTATTCGAAGGATTCCATCATTGAGGCCGTGCAGCATTCTAATATTGCAGGGGCGGGTTTTGCGTATACGGCGGTGTTGCTCGGGGTGTTTGTGACGGCCTTATATAGCTTCCGTATGTATTTTTTAGTATTTCACGGCAAGGAACGCATGGATGAACACACCCGTGAACATTTGCATGAGTCTCCTTGGGTGGTGACCTTGCCGCTGATTGCCTTGGCGATTCCATCCGTGGTGGTCGCCTGGTTTTTTGTCGAAGAGATGGTGTTTGGTAAATTCTTCGGCAGTGCAATCTTTGTTTTGCCCAAACATGATGTCTTGGCACAATTGCCCGTGCATAATTGGGTGGATATGGCGCTGCACGCCATGACCACGTTGCCCTTTATATTGGCATTGGCGGGTGTACTGGTTGCCTGGTATTGTTATTTAATTAACCCACGCGTCCCGGTCTGGTTTGAGAATAAATTTTCAGTTATCCATAAAATACTGGTTGAGAAATATTGGTTTGATCAATTGTATCAATCGGTTTTTGCCGCGGCAGGTCGTGGCATCGGGCGGGTTTTATGGCAGGCAGGTGATATGCACATCATTGACGGTGCCCTGGTGAATGGTTCTGCCAATTCGATTGGCCGTTTGTCACGTGTGATGCGCTTGATACAGTCAGGCTTTTTATATCATTACGCCTTTGTCATGATCATTGGCCTGGTGGGCTTGCTGATTATTTTTGTGCCTGGTTTGGCGCTGAAATTACTTAACATAATAAAACTCTAATGATACAGGTTGCCCAGGATGTTTGAAAATTACCTCCTCAGTTTACTCGTCTGGACACCGATACTCGGCGGTATCCTGGTATTGGCCACGGGCGGGGATAAAAATTCTGCTGAGGCACGGGTGCTGGCCTTAGTGTTCAGTATTGTTACCTTTGCATTATCTTTGCTGGCCTATCAAAAGTTTATGCTTGGTACAGCGCAGATGCAATTTGTTGAATTGTATGAGTGGTTTAATCTCGGGTCGTTACGCGCTTATTATCACCTGGGTATTGATGGAATATCCTTACCACTCATTGTCCTGACAACGTTTACCACCGTCATCGTTGTGATCGCGGGTTGGGAGGTCATTCAGTTCAAGGCGGCGCAATATATGGCGGCATTTTTGATCATGGAAGGATTGATGATTGGCGTTTTTACTGCGTTGGACGCCGCGTTGTTCTACGTGTTTTGGGAAGCAATGCTGATTCCGATGTTTATCGTCATTGGCGTTTGGGGCGGGAAGGATCGCGTCTATGCGACGTTCAAATTTTTCTTGTATACCTTCTTTGGTTCGGTGTTCATGTTGGTCGCCTTGGTGTATCTGGCGAATAAGGGCGGCAATTTTGAAATATTGCAAATGTACGCCACGCCACTGACTCAGCAGGAGCAAATCTGGATTTTTCTGGCGTTTTTAATCGCCTTTGCGGTGAAAGTACCGATGTGGCCGGTACATACCTGGTTGCCTGATGCACACGTTGAGGCACCAACGGGTGGCTCCGTGGTGCTGGCGGCGATCATGCTGAAATTAGGCGCCTACGGTTTTTTACGTTTCTCCCTGCCAATCACTCCCGATGCCAGTCATCAATTGGATTGGTTAATGATACTGTTGTCATTGATCGCCGTGGTGTATATCGGTTTTGTCGCGCTGGTGCAGCAGGATATGAAAAAGCTGATTGCTTACTCGTCCATTTCGCACATGGGTTTTGTTACTCTTGGATTTTTTATTATTTGGGATATTGCCGAGAAACAAGGCAATTACGTTGGCGCGGTGATGGGTATCGAAGGTGCCATCGTGCAAATGATATCGCATGGTTTTATCTCAGGGGCGATGTTCCTCTGTGTTGGTGTAATGTATGACCGTATGCACAGTCGCATGATCAAGGATTACGGCGGCGTCGTAAATACGATGCCTGTGTTTGCGGCATTTATGCTGTTTTTTGCGATGGCGAATGCGGGCCTGCCCGGGACATCGGGATTTGTCGGCGAGTTCATGGTGATTCTCAGCAGCTTCAAGGCCAGCTTCTGGTACGCATTTTTAGCAGCGACAACACTGATCATCGGTGCCGCGTATACCTTGTGGATGGTGAAACGTGTGTTGTTTGGTGCGATACAAAATGAAGCGGTGGCAAAATTACACGACGTCAATCGGCGTGAGTTTTTGGTGCTTGGTATCCTGGCGGTGATGGTGTTGTTCTTTGGCATTTATCCGGCACCGTTATTGGAAGTGATGGATGCCAGTGTCACCAATCTGGTTAGACACATTACGCAAAGTAAGTTACTGGTTACGGGTGGTTAACAATGAATTTTGCGATCAGTCATCTGCAGCTGGCTTTACCTGAGATCGTGCTCTTATCAGCGGTCTGTTTAGTCCTGCTGGTTGATCTGTTTGTCACGGAAAAAACCCGTGGCACTACTTACATGCTGGCGCAACTGAGCCTGATTGCGGTCTTGATCTGCACATTTGTAACGGCAGTGGATAAACCACAGTTGGCCTTCAGTGACATGTTCGTGCGGGATCGCATGGGTGATATCCTGAAGGTCTTCATCTATGCCACTACCTTTGCGGTGTTCTTGTACTCCAAATCTTATTTGAAAATGCGCGATATTATTAGTTTTGGCGAGTTTTATGTGTTGGGTCTTTTTGGTGTGTTGGGCATGATGATCCTGATTTCCGCTCATAGCCTGTTGACGGTGTATCTTGGTTTGGAGCTGATGTCTTTGTCGCTGTATGCGATGATTGCATTGCAGCGTGATTCGGCAGTGGCTTCTGAATCAGCTATGAAATATTTTGTGCTCGGTGCGATTGCCTCTGGCATGTTGCTGTATGGTATGTCAATGCTTTACGGTATCACCGGCTCTTTGGACCTTGGTGTGATCAGTCACGAAATCGTTAAACACCAAGGCAACATCGTGCTGGTCTTTGGTTTAATATTTATTATTGTGGGTGTCGCATTCAAACTGGGTGCGGTACCTTTCCATATGTGGGTACCTGATGTCTACCAAGGTTCTGCGACTGCCGTGACACTCTATATTGGTACAGCACCCAAGATTGCTGCGTTTGCCATGTTAATGCGGTTATTGGTGGATGGCATGCAGCCTTTATATGCGGACTGGCGCGATATCCTCATTATCCTGGCCGTTGCCTCCCTGGCGATTGGTAACATCGTTGCGATCGCGCAAACCAACATTAAACGGATGTTGGCTTATTCAACTATTTCACATGTTGGATTTTTGTTGCTGGGTGTGATATCGGGTACTCCAGCAGGGTATGCCGCTGCCATGTTTTACGTACTGATCTATGCGGTTATGGCCTTGGGTGCCTTCGGCATGATCATCATCATGAGCCGTTTTGGCTTTGAGGCGGAACAATTAGAAAGTTTCAGGGGTCTCAACCAACGTAGTCCCTGGTTTGCCTTTATGATGTTGATCCTGATGTTTTCGATGGCAGGTGTCCCACCTTTTGTTGGCTTCTGGGCAAAACTCGCGGTACTCAAGGCGGTCATTGACATTCAGCTGATTTGGCTTGCGGTGGTGGCGGTGATTTTCTCCATTATCGGTGCGGTGTATTATCTCCGTATAGTCAAGTTAATGTATTTTGACAAACCACAGGACAGCCAGGCACTGGAGTGTACAACCGATATGCGCATCATGATGAGTATTAATGGCATGGCGGTGTTGTTGCTAGGCTTAAATCCGGGGATGCTGTTGGCGTTGTGCGCAGGTGCCATTGCGAAATAGTCGTCGCTAATAAACTCTATCTTGGCTACCTCGCTATAATTCACTGAAATTCATTGCATTTTGTTACTTATTTGGCGAGTTTGTCGGTTGCTATATTAGCTGACACGAATATTCTAATAAATAGCCCTTTATTAGTACTGATATTACTGTTGCATTGACCCTAATAGTACTGCAAACTGCACCATCAAAGGGTCTGCAGCCATGCAACTTCGACACAAATTCTTTCTTATTTTGACCGTACTCACTACGGTACCACTCCTGATTTTATTATTTGGGGTAGTGGATCACCTTGAATCAGAAATCCGCACCCGTACCGAAAAAGAGTTGCTAGTCACGCTCGACAAGATGGCAAGCGAACTCGGTTTGATCATTGACAATCAACAGTCAATCGCCCGCGGCCTGGCCCAGGACCCGACACTACGCCAATTTGCCGGTATGGTGAATACACCACTGGGCAGAACAGTCAGTCCAGCGCTTTACCGGTCGCGTGCTGAGGCACTGGAGGATTATTTTCTCAATTACCAAAAGGCTGTCCCTAGTATCCAGGCGTTACGCTTTATGGATCGCAGTGGTAAAACCTTGGTTAAAGTCAAAGAAGGCAAACCGGTTGAAGCAAAGCAATATGATGAAGACTATCGGCGTTTATTTGTCTCTGATCAATCCAATAAGGCTTTTTTCAAGGATGCCATATCCGGCCAGCATGATGTGGTTATGTCGGATTTTGAACTAGGACAATTAAGCGGTAACAGCGATTTTTGTCCCGCGATGGTGCGCTACACCGCCAGGATTAAAGATGAAGTCGATGAAACGAACGGCTTACTCGTGGTTAACATGTGGGGTTCGCGTTTGGATTCCGCTATTGAGGCTTCATTGGGTGGTTACCCAGGCCGTGCGTTTTTAGTTGAGTTGAACGATGGGACGCCGCGTGATGGTATTTATCTTTATCATAGGGATAGTCGACAACGGTTTGCCGACCAGATGCACTCAGAATATCGTTTCCAGAACGAATTGAGTCCGCAAGAATGGCAAAATATTAAATCGGCAAAAGGGAACGGCACCGTTTTTCGTGATGACGGGACTATGTACTTTTATCGTACCCTATCGCCATTTGCTACGCGACCCAATGTCAAGTGGTTGTTAATAATCAAGGCGGACAGTCATGCGTTAATCCAACCTGTTCATGATATGCGCCAATCGATTTGGCTGTTGTTAGGAGTATTAATGGTCATTAGTCTGATGATTTCAGTTTGGGCGGCCTGGCGCCTGACACGGCCAGCACATGCATTGGCGGATGCTATAACACGTTATGCTGATGGCGACACGTCAAGCCAGTACAATGAAAAGGGCAAGGACGAAATAAGCCATGCGGGCAAGGCATTCAACTATTTAACAAATAAGCTCATGCTTGCAGAACAAGAACGAGACAAGGCGGAGAGAATTGCATCTCAATCTGAACGACTGATATCCATTGGGCAGCTGGCTGCTGGTATAGGCCATGAAATAAATAATCCACTGATGAATATTATGTCATTGGCAACGCTGATTGAGTCCGAATTGAAAGGTAAAATTCCAGAGTTGTTAACGGACATTCATTTGCTACAAAAAGAAGGTAAACGATGTGCGCGGATTGTACAAGGGATACTGAGTTTTGCCCGTGAAAAGCAGCCGGAACACCATCGATTTAACATGGCGGAGCTGATTGATGACACTATAAAATTATTAAAACACAGGTTGTCAGCATCAGCCATTCATCTGGTTACTGACATTGAAAAAAACCTGTTTATGTTTGGTGATGCAAATCAACTGCAACAGGTTTTAGTGAATATTATTTTAAATGCGGTGCAGGCATC
>JAYSTO010000128.1:0-48911 GCA_043719675.1 Gammaproteobacteria bacterium
GGGTTGAAAAGGAATATGGTTTTTAGTTGGCAGTGTTGGCTGTACAAAGATGTGAAGTAGAGAATACTTTTTTCATCACGAAAAAATCATTTTTCAACAGCATCCTCCGTTGACAGAGCCTCAGGTTTAGCCGAGGATCGGCGTCTGTTTTTATCTAACAATAACTCATCAACACGTCCATCGCGGAAGTGTGTCTGAAAGGAACAACCAATGCGCCAATTCATCACTACAATATCAACGGCAATTCGTGGGCTATTCAGCAGTATTGGCCGTGTTTATACCCGTCTGTTTGGCGCACTTTCCTGGACACCTCCCGCGTGGGTCGGGCAAGTTCGAGCACGGGTTGCCGCCAGCGGGATCACTGCGCAAGCCGCGCAGCGAATGCAGAAAATGCGCGCACATACCCAACAACACGCCCGCAACTATCGTAAAGCGGCAGTAGCGGTTGCGGTATTACTGGTCGTGGGTCTTGCCGGATATGTCTGGTATCAAAGCCTGCCAAAAAAGATTGAATTCACCCTCAGCGGCACCTCCCCGTCGGCAACACGTTTAGTGGAAAATGCCACGCCGGATACATTGCAAATCAGCTTCAGTGGTTCATCAGCGCGTCTTGATCAAATCGGCAAACCCGTTACCCAGGGTATCAGCCTGTCGCCCGCCATCAATGGTGAGTGGCGTTGGGACAGCGACAGCCAACTCAGCTTTACCCCAACCCAAGACTGGGCGGTAGGGCAGGACTATGTGGTGCGCTTGGATAAATCCTTGTTTCCGGATCACGTGCGCCTGAGTGACTACAGTTATCGCTTTGCCTCGGCGGCATTCACGGCTTCGATTTCCAATATTGAATTTTATCAGGATCCAAAAAATCCAAAGATCAAAAAAGTAGTGGCAACGGCGGTATTCAGTCACGCGGTGGACACGGCGGATTTTGAAAAGCGCGTTAGCTTGCGTATGGCGGGGGAAAAAGCCGGGTTTCTGGGGTTGGGCGCAAAAACCTACCCGTTCACGGTGTCGTACAACAAGTTCAAGGGTGAGGCGTACATCCATTCTGATCCCATTGAGATACCCGCCAAAGACGGTTCAATGACACTGGTCATTGAGGATGGCGTACATTCCATGTTCGGCGGACCGGCGTTAAAAAAGAAACTGGAGAAAAAAGTCACTATCCCGGGCATGTTTAACTTTTTCCGCATCCAATCGGCGCAGCTGACCCTGGTTCGCAATGAACGTTACGAACCTGAACAAGTCCTGGTGATTCAGACCACTGCCGGTGTTGAAGAGTCACGCCTGCAAAAAAATCTCACCGTGTACGTGCTGCCCAGGAACAAGCCTGCGCTACAGGGTCAACCGGAACAGAAAGATTATCATTACTACCAAGCCGAGGAGATCGGACCGGAGATTTTAAAGGCCGCCGAGAAGGTGGTGCTCACGCCGCTGCCGACGGACCGCGAATATGCCACGTTGCATAGTTTCAAATATAAGGCGGAAGTCGGTCGTTCTATATATATAAAGCTGGATAAGGGCATTGAATCCTTCGGCGGTTATATCCTGGCGAAGACCTTTGATGTCATTGCCGCCGTGCCGGACTTTCCCAAGGAACTGAATATCATGTATGACGGCGCTATCTTGAGCCACAGTGGCGAAAAGAAGGTGTCGATGCTGGCGCGGGATATCGAGGCCGTGCGCTTTCAAGTCGCACGTATTTTGCCGACGCAGATTAATCACCTCATCACCCAGTCGAGCGGACAGTTTCGTAGCCCGCAATTTAATAATTATCAGTTCTCACCGGAAAATATCTCGGAATATTTCACCGAGATCCGTGATCTGAAAAAATTAGAACACGGTAAGACACAGTACTTTGCCTTTGATTTGTCCAAGTACATGAATCAGGAAGCCGCCGCGGCCGGTAAGCGCGGTTTGTTTTTCTACAAAGTTGAGGGGATGGACGCCGCGCATGAACATCCTGTCGGTGTGGAAGATTCACGCTTGATTCTGGTCACCAACCTGGGTGTGCTGGTGAAGGATAATGTGGATGGTAGCCACGATGTGTTTGTGCAATCGATTAATGACGGCCAGCCCGTGGCAGGTGCGCAGGTGCAAGTCCTGGGTAAAAACGGTCTGCCGATAGTGAGTGATACCACTGATGCCACTGGCCATGTCAGTTTTCCTACGTTGGCAAGTCTTGAACGGGAAAAAACCCCAACGGTCTATCTGGTGCGACGCGGCGATGATTTTTCCTTTTTGCCGTTTCAACGAGGTGATCGGCAATTAAATTTTTCACGCTTTGATATCGGCGGTGAAGTCACCAGCGCCAGCGGCGACGGCCTGAATGCCTATTTGTTTTCTGATCGCGGGATCTATCGCCCCGGTGACATGTTTCATGTCGGCGCGATCATCAAGGCGGCAAACTGGCAAGAATCACTGGCGGGCATACCGCTGGAAACCGTGATCACCGATGCACGTGGCCAGGAAGTACAAAAGAAAAAGATCAGTTTATCTGCGGCGGGGTTTGAAGAACTCAGTTATAAAACTGAAGAGACCTCACCGACCGGCAACTATCAGGCGAGTATTTATTTGGTACGTGATAGCCACCGCGCCAACTTGCTGGGCCAAACCACCGTGCGTGTGGAAGAGTTCCTGCCGGATCGCTTAAAGATCAGTACGCGGTTTTCGCAGGAACGGCTGGAAGGCTGGGTGTCACCCAAGGATTTAAAAGCCGACGTGACACTGAAAAATCTGTTTGGTACCGCCGCGACGGATCGACGTGTCGCCGCGAACATCACCTTAACGCCTGCGTATCCTGCCTTCCGTGCGCATAAAGAGTACTCCTTCTTTGATCCGGCGCGCGCAAAAAACAGCGTGAATGAACGTCTGCCCGATCAACAAACCGACGCTGACGGCAACGCCAGTTTTGATCTGAATCTGGAACGTTTTGCACAGGCTACCTATCGACTGAGCTTTTTAGCGGAAGGTTATGAGGCCGAAGGCGGTCGTGGCGTGAATTCAGAAAGCAGTGTCTTGGTCTCGCCACTGGCACATTTGATAGGTTATAAAACCGACGGTAATCTGCGTTACATCAAAAAAGGTTCTGAACGCAGTATTGAGTTTATCGCGATTGATCCGGCGTTGAAAAAGATCGCCGTTGCCAACCTCAAGGCCCAGGTGATCGAGTCACGTTATGTCTCGGTACTGACGCAGCAATCCGACGGTACCTTCAAATATCAATCGGTGCGCAAAGAGATCCCAGTCAGCAAAAGTGAGCTGAATGTCCCTGCGCAAGGGCTGCATTACGCGTTACCTACCGGTCAGCCCGGCGATTATGTCGTGATTATTCGCGGCAATGATGACATCGAACTGTCGCGTGTTGAGTTCAGTGTTGCAGGCAGTGCCAACCTCACCCGCAGTCTGGAAAAAAATGCCGAGTTGCAGATTAAGCTCAGCAAGACCGATTATGCCCTTGGTGAGGAGATCGAACTGGAGATCAAGGCACCTTATACCGGCGCGGGCCTGATCACAATCGAACGGGATCGGGTCTACACCCATCGTTGGTTTAAGACCACCACCACTGCATCGATCCAGCGTATTCGTTTGCTTGGTAATCTGGAAGGTAACGGTTACGTCAGTGTGTCGTTCCTGCGCGCGATGGATTCCCCGGAAATCTTCATGAGTCCATTGAGTTATGGGGTGGTACCGTTTTCCATCAGCCGTGAAAAACGCATTAACACAATTCAGCTCAACGCCGCCGAGATTGCGCGTCCCGGTGAACCATACCGCATCCGTTATCAAACCGAACAGCCTGGCAAGATTGTGGTGTTTGCAGTGGATGAAGGTATTTTACAGGTTGCCAATTATCAAACGCCTGACCCCTTGGCGCATTATTTTAAGAAACGTGCGTTGCAAGTACAGACAGCGCAGATCCTGGATCTGATCCTGCCGGAGTACAAGCTTACGCAACAGCTATCCGCGCCGGGCGGGGATCAGGAAGGTTTGGATGCGATCGGTAAAAACTTGAATCCATTTAAGCGTCGCCGTGACAAACCCATAGTCTATTGGTCAGGCATTATTGACGCGGATAACACGTCACGCGAGCTGATCTATGACGTGCCGGACTATTTCAATGGCACGCTGCGGGTGATGGCGGTGGCCGTGTCAGCGGAGACCATTGGTGTGGCGCAGAAGAAGGCGTTCATTCGTGGCCATTTTGTGTTAAGCCCCAATGTGCCGACGTTTGTTGCGCCCGGTGATGAGTTCGAGGTCAGCGTCGGTGTTGCTAATAATGTGGAAGGTTCGGGTAACGACCCCGAGATTAGTCTGGAATTAAAGACCTCCGAACACCTGGAGGTTATCGGTCAAACCAAACAGGCATTGAAGATTGGTGAAGGCAAGGAGTCATCGATCAAATATCAACTGCGTGCCAAGACCGTGTTGGGTTCCGGTAACCTGACGTTTACCGCATCAATGGCGGATAAACGCAGCAAGGCCTCGGTGGATCTGAGCGTGCGTCCGCCGGTACCGTTCATGACCACGGTGAGCAGCGGCCACTTCAAAGCAGGCCAGGCGCAAGTTGCCGTGCCCCGCAAGATCTATCCGCAATATCGCACATTGGAAGCCACCGCCTCGCCGATGCCGTTGGGCATGAGTCGCGGTTTGATCGGTTATCTCAATACCTATCCGTATCTGTGTACCGAACAATTGGTCAGTCGTGCGTTCCCGGCGATCATCCTGCGTCAGCAACCAGAATTCGGTTACGCGCCGGACAAGGTCGATGCGATCTTTAATGAGACGATACGTACCCTGCGTGCGCGGCAAAATGCCGAAGGGGCGTTTGGTTTCTGGGCGGCCAACTCACATGTCTCGGAAATGCAGACGGTGTATGCCTTGCACTATCTCACCGAGGCCAAAGAAAAGGGTAGTGCGGTGCCAGCGGATATCCTGCAACGCGGTCTGGACTATCTGAAGAACCTGCAAAGTGGTGATACCGATTCATTATCGGCAGCACGGGTTCAGGCCTACGCAATTTATATCCTGACCCGTAATGGTGTGGTGACCACCAATTACCTCAACACCTTGCGCAGCCAATTGGATGAGAAGCAGGCCAAGTTATGGAAAAAGGATTTAACCGGGGCCTATCTCGCTGCGACGTATAAATTGTTGAAGAAGGACAGCGCCGCCGAATCCTTGATCAGCGATTCGCGTCTGGGTGAGGCGCAGAAAACCGATTACGCGTTTTTCTACGACGGTACGGTGCGTGATGCGCAATTGCTTTATCTGTTGGCGCGGCATTTTCCGGATCGGCTGAAGAAGGTGTCCGGTGATGAGATCGTTGCGCTGGTCACGCCGCTGACACAAGGTAATTACAATACCATTTCATCGGCGTATCTGATCCTGGGTCTGGATGCCTATGCCAATTCCATCGGCATGGCACAGGCCGCGGAGATCTCCATGACGGAAATCCGCGTAAAAGGGAAGCAACCGTTGGTATTGCCCAAAGGTTTATTCCCGCACGCGGAGTTCAGTGATCAGGCGGAAAAGCTGTTGATTGAAAGTCCAAGTCCATTTAATACCTTCTATCAAGTAACGCAATCCGGTTTTGATTTGGGTGTGGCAGACAAGGAGATCAAACAACGGCTTGAGGTGCAGCGAGAATACCGCGATGCACAAGGTAAAGTGGTTAGCAGCATACCGATGGGTGAAGAGATCGAGGTGCATGTCAAACTGCGCTCCGTGGAGAAGGGTGGCGTGCAGAATGTGGCGATTGTCGATTTATTGCCGGGTGGTTTTGAAGTGGTGATGGAGGCGACGCGCGGTACCAGTAATCGTGCCGCACGACCGAGCGAACCAACACAACAGCCGGTAGCAGAGAATCCGAATGAACAGGGAGCGGAGCAACCGCCGTTGAACGAAGACGGTACTGAACCGCAGGAAGAACAGCCCTACCAAGGTGAAGGCGGCGAAGCGGACGGTATGGCTGCCCCTGACGCGCCGGTAACGTGGTATTCACCGATCACCAGTCCCAAGTCAACCTGGACGCCGGAATACGTGGATATTCGCGAAGACCGCGTGGTGATCTTCGGTACGGTGAGTGACTCGGCGCAAGAGTTTGTGTACCGCATCAAAGCCACCAACAAAGGCAGCTTTGTGGTGCCACCGGTGTTTGCGGAAGCCATGTATGACCGCAGCATCCAGGGGCGCAGTGTCAGCGGCAAGATCATTGTTGAAGCGAATAAATAAACGCAGGATAAAATGGCTATCGGCAATTTTGCTGACGTCAATGCTGGCTTGGGGATTGATCCCCAAGCCAGCGTTACTGGACGGGGTGAGTTTTTCACAGGCGGTGTATGATCGGCAACAGCGCTTACTGCGCCTGACCCTGGCCAATGACCAGGCCTATCGACTCTTCGTTCCGCTGCAAGACATGGCGCCGTCATTGGTTGCCGCCACGTTGTTACAAGAAGATCAATATTTTTATTATCATCTGGGTGTTAATCCGGTTGCGGTGTTACGCGCCGCGTGGCAAACCTATGGCGGGGGTGATCGGCGTATCGGTGCATCCACCATCACTATGCAAGTGGCGCGCGTGCGTTACCGCATCGATTCACGCAGTCTGGCTGGCAAACTGGAACAGGTGTTGCGGGCGATCCAGCTCGAACGTCATTATTCCAAAGATGAAATATTGCAAGCCTATCTCAATCTGGTTTCTTATGGCGGTAACATTGATGGTGTCGGTGCGGCCAGTCTGATTTATTTCAACAAGAATGCCGATCACTTAAATTTAGCGGAGTCGTTGGCATTAACCGTGATCCCGCAAAGTCCGGCGCGGCGCACCCCGCGTGGTACCAGTGAGGCACAAGACCTCACCGAGCTGAATGAGGCACGCAGCCGGTTGTTTGAAAAATGGATTGAACTTCATCCGCAAGATCGCCAACAACAGCTTGCCTTGAGTCTGCCGATGACGACACAGTTGCGATCTGCCTTGGCATTTCGCGCACCACATTTTGTGGACATGGTAGTGGCGGATCACCCGGCTGAAAAACGCATAACCACGACGTTGGATAGCCCGCTGCAAAACCTGCTTGAACGCCAAATCACACAGTACGTCGAGGCTAAAAAACGCATTGGTATTCATAACGCCGCCGTGATGCTGATGGATTACCGCACGATGGAGGTTCGTGCCTTGGTGGGTTCAGCGGATTTTTTTTCTGATGTAATACAAGGCCAGGTTAATGGCACCCGTGCGCTGCGCTCACCCGGTTCGGCGTTAAAACCCTTTATTTATGCGTTGGGTATGGATCAAGGTGTGATCCATCCATTGAGCATGCTCAAGGACGCGCCTACCAGTTATGGCGGTTACAACCCGGAGAATTTTGATCGGCAGTTCGCCGGGCCGATCAAGGCGCACGATGCCTTGATTAAAAGTCGCAACCTGCCTGCGATACAGGTCGCCGCACAACTGTCACAGCCGGATCTGTATGAGTTTCTCAAACAAGCCGGTATCTGGTTACCACGTTCCAAAAATTATTATGGTTTAGCACTGACCTTGGGCGGCGCTGAAATGACGATGCAGGATCTGCTGCGATTGTACGCCATGCTCGGCAATGGTGGTTTGCTCAAACCTTTACGCACAGTAACTACCGATCCGATAACAGAAGGCAAACGCCTGCTGAGTGAAGAGGCAAGTTTTTTCATACGCGACATACTCAAAGATAATCCTCGGCCCGCGCAAACCTTTCGCAACGAATGGACGCGTGATGTGTTGCCGGTCTATTGGAAAACCGGTACCTCACACGGTTATCGTGACGCCTGGGCAATTGGTTTGTTCGGCCCGTATGTGCTGGCGGTGTGGGTCGGTAATTTTGATAATGAAGAGAATCAGGCCTTTATCGGTAACGAAGCGGCGGCGCCGCTGATGTTTCAAATCATTGATGCGGTGAAATTTAAACAGCGTGGTCTTGTTGAACCTGAACTCGCCCGGCCGATGAACATTGCCAAGGTGGAGGTGTGTGTGTTATCCGGGGATATCCCCGGACCGCATTGTAAAAATACCATCGCCACCTGGTTTATTCCTGGGGTGTCGCCGATTAAGACTTGCGACGTACATCGTGCCATCTCAATTGATATACGTAGCGGCCGCCGTGCTTGTAGCAACAATGCCCCCGGTTCACGCACGGAGATTTACGAATTCTGGCCGTCGGATTTGATGCGGCTGTTCCGTCAAGCCGGGATACCGCGACGGATACCGCCGCAAGAAAATCCACAGTGTGGACACCAGGATCATGTCAGCCATGGCAACCCGCCGCGTATTGTATCACCGCAAACAGGCGTGGCGTACAGTTTGCGTTCTGCAACCGTCGGTAAACAAACCATTCCCTTGACTGCGACCACGGATGCCGATGCGCGTAACGTGTTCTGGTTTGTCAACGAAAAATTTTTGGGAAAATCCGCTGCAAGCGTGCCGTTTCACTGGGTCGCCGCGCCCGGCGAATTTACCGTGCGTGCTGTGGATGATCAGGGCCGCGCGGATACGCGAGTGGTGAAGGTGATCGTGGTGGAATAATACTGTATGTGTTAAAGCATCAGAGGCGACGAACAACACTGGGGAACCTCTAAATTAATCGTCATTTCGACCGAAGGGACGACTGCATGGAGGCAGGAGCTAGAGCAACGCCGGGAGCGGTTGCCGAGAAATCTGTTACTCTGCGATTGGAGGCGATGCTGAGTAAAACAAGGATTTCTCAGGACCTCTATAAATCTTATTCCGTTGATTTTTTCAAATCCAACGACGCTGAATTGATGCAGTAACGTTGGCCGGTGGGTTGGGGGCCATCAGGAAAAAGATGACCCAGATGTGCGCCGCATTTTTTACAATGGACTTCAACACGCCGCATGCCGTGACTGGTATCTTCGGTGGATTCAATGGCGTGAGTGGTGATCGGTTTGAAAAAACTGGGCCAACCGGTACCGGACTCGAATTTAGTGCTGGCATCGAACAACGGTTCACCGCAACAGACACAGGTATATTGACCGTGGTCATGGCAATCCCAGTATTTACCGCTGAAGGCGCGTTCGGTGCCGTGTTGCCGCGTCACCCTATACTGTTCTTCGTTGAGTTGTTGCTGCCACTCGGCGTCGGATTTGTTGAGTTTGTCGGACATAATGTTTGTTCCCCGTTTAGACCATGATGCAGATATACTAATTGTCATAGCGTCATTCAGCAAGCGACAATATCAGGCAAGAACCCCCTGCGCCGCCATTATCCAGAACGAAGCCAAACCGATGGGTATTTACAGGTGCTGAGGTTAATGTGGACAAAATAATAAATTCCTGGCGCGGTAGATATATGTTCTATAATAGTCAAATAAAATTCGGCAACAGCTGAAATTATTATTTCAAGGGAAAACCTCCGGTGCTTGACCTTATCCCATATAGTATTGATTGTCCGTATTGCGGCGAAGCCATCGAACTCCTGATTGATAGTTCTGTGGATGCGCAAAGTTATATTGAAGACTGTCAGGTGTGCTGCCGACCGATAGATGTTAGAGTGGCCATTGACGAAACCGGTAACCCGAGTGTTGAGGTATCCGCTGAGAATGACGGATAGTGGACACGTGAGAACCGCCTAATTTACCCAGGTAAAATATTCGATGCGTTACCCTCTCTTTTTAGCTTTTTACCTGGCCCTGCTTTCATCGTGGAGTTTTGCTGACACGAAGAGTGATGACTCTGCAAATTTTCAACCATTGCTGCAACGCGCCGAACAGGGTGAAACAGCAGCGCAGACAACGGTTGGGATGATGTATGAAAAAGGTCAGGGGATGACACAGGATTATGCGCAAGCGCAAGCCTGGTATCAGAAAGCAGCGGATCAGGGGGATGCCAGGGCACAAAGTAATCTGGGCTTTTTGTATTTTGTGGGTCGTGGTGTGAAGCAGGACTTTGAACAGGCGCTGTTATGGTTTCGCAAGGCGGCGGATCAGGGTTATGCCATTGCGCAGACCAACATCGGCGTGATGTATGTGTCCGGCCACGGCGTAAAGCAGGATTTTGAGCAGGCATTGCTGTGGTTTCGCAAAGCGGCGGAACAAGGACATGCCAAGGCGCAGACCAATATCGGCGTGATGTATGTGTCTGGCGAAGGTACGGTGCAGGATTATGCGCAGGCGCTGGTATGGTATCGCAAGGCAGCGGAACAGGGTGATGCGCGGGCGCAGAACGATATCGGTGTGATCTATGAAAACGGTTATGGCCTGTCACAGGATTATACGCAGGCGCTGAGCTGGTATCGAAAAGCGGCGGATCAAGGTTATGTTGCGGCGCAGAAACATCTCGGCACGATGTACGCTACCGGCTTGGGGGTTGTGCAGGATGACGCGCAGGCGTTGCTGTGGTTCCGCAAGGCGGCAGAACAAGGTGATGCAAAGGCGAAAATCAGCGTTGATGATTTAGAAAAAAAGCGCCAGTTGCAACAAGTCGGGAAACAAGTAGAGAAACAAACCTTCACCTCGTCACTGCAAGAAGGCGACGATACCCACTGCGGTCTGGTCATTGAAGTTAAAACCAAGGTGGTCAAGATCCAGACGGCGATTGGCGAACACTGGCTGAAGAAAGAACAGCTTCACCCGGCAGGTCAGCGCGAGTGTCGTTTTGTGAACGGGGTGTATCAGGATTAATAAAGCAAAACAAGTTCAGTAGAGATGGAAGAATGTGCGGCAAGTCCCAACATTTTAATGTGCCATTAAAATTCCTGTCGAAACCGTCAATAAGTTCCAATCATGCGCTATCCTTAGCGGGAGTTTGATTTACGTCTGCCACAACAGGGATCTGTTACGCGGGCAACGTTGGTCGGATGATAAATCGATAGCGGTAAACCGTTATATCCTCACACACAGTAAGCACACTGTCATTAACAGAGTACAACTGCCGATTCAAAAGGCAAGGAGTGTCATGTCATGAAGCATTATAAACAAAAACCATTGATCCTATTTATAACTGCGCTTACCACCGCGTTACTGCTTGGCGGGATGGGAAAAATTTCCGCCGCCGAAGAAGATTTTGCGACGTTGGTCAAGCGCCTGCAAAAAGAAAAACCCGCGTTCGCCAAACGCCATAAGGAATTACTCGCGGAACGTTATGACCTTGCTGATCGTCCGGCCAAGGGCGTTACCATGTCGCGCGACAAGCCGGTACAAGAGGGAGTCCGCATTCGGTTACCCAAAGACACCACCTGGGATAAGCTTGCCGCGATGTTACCGGAGGAAATAAAGGCCAAGAATCTTTGGCCAGCAGGTTTTTTTCCTTTACCGCATCCACACCACGAAGCAGGCGGCATGGTGTTTCCGCAACCACTGATCGATGAGACCAAGCGTCAGACCGGTCGTGATTTAACACGTTTTGATCTCGACTTTGATTTGCCACAACATCTCCTGCCGGAGTTTCCAGCACCCATCTATTTAACCACACGGCCGGATCTGGGTGATGTGTCGCAGGGCCAGCTTGTCACGCTGAACAATTATTACAGCCTGTTTAAAGATATCCTGAATCCGAAGCAGCTCGAAGGTCTGCGCCTGTTGGTCACGCCGTTTGCGCAAGCGCAGTTCAACGCCACGGATGATCGCCGTAGTCTCCATGCGCATCAGGGTGTGGCGTGTTTTGACTGCCACGCGAACGGCCATACCAACGCAGCTACCCACACCGTCGGAGACATTCGTCCGAACGAGCACCGCCATCGCATCGATACCCCCACGCTGCGCGGTGTCAATGTCCAACGACTGTTCGGTTCACAGCGCGCACTGAAAACCGTGGAAGATTTTACCGAGTTTGAACAACGAGCTGCCTATTTTGACGGCGATCCCATTCAAGCAACGAAGAAAGGTGTGAATATCCTGGAGCGTGGCAGTCAAGTCCATTTCATGGCCGAAACGCAATCCATACTCGATTTTCCACCCGCCCCCAAGCTCAATGTTTTTGGCAAACTCAATCCGAGCAAGGTCAATGAGAGCGAGCTACGTGGCCAGGACCTGTTCTTTGGTAAGGCGCAATGCGCCAGTTGCCATACCCCGCCGTTCTACACTGACAACCTCATGCACAACTTACAGGTGGAACGGTTCTTTAAAGAACGGGTGATTAATGGCCGCAAGGCCTCTGCGGATGGTCCGATCAAAACTTTCCCCCTGCGTGGCATTAAGGACTCGCCGCCTTATCTGCATGATGATCGGTTGCTGACCCTGGATGATACCGTGGAGTTCTTCAACCTTGTCTTAGAATTAAAACTGAATGATCGGGAAAAGAAAGATTTGGTCGCATTTATGCGGGCGTTGTAAGGGCATTGATCGAGGAGACAGCACAAGGCCAACGCCCGGTAGTAGCCGGGCGTTGGTTATAAAAAATTAAACTTTTGTACGGCAATGGCCGATGTTGGACTAGCGGGGTTTCCCCGAGCAACGTGTCTGCCAATGGCCAGCCCTCCCAACTTATCACAGTCCATACCGGGCGCCGCACTATCTAGGCCGGATATTTTTGTCGGCAGGCAACCGATCTTGGATCGAAAACTCAATGTTTATGCCTATGAGTTGTTATACCGTTCCGCACAGCAACGCAATCCAGCCATGGCGGGTGTGAATGGCGATCAGGCAACTTCCAGCACCATTATTAATAGTTTCATGGAAATCGGCCTGGATAAATTGGTACGGGATAAATACGCGGCGATCAATCTGACCGAAAGTTTTTTCCTCGAAGAGGACAAGCTACCTTTTACCCCCAAGCAGGTGATCCTGGAAATCCTCGAAGATATCCCTGTTACCGAAAAACTGGTGGCGGCGGTGACTCGTTTGGCCAGCCAGGGCTATATCATTGCGCTGGATGATTATGTCTATCAGGCCTCGCATGCACCATTATTAAAACTGGCCAATATTATTAAGATCGATATTTCAATATTGTCAGCGGCACAACTCGTTGCACATGTGAAGGTGTTGCGCGGCTATAACGCCAGACTGTTGGCGGAAAAAGTGGAAACGGCACAGGAGTTTATTACCTGCCGTGATCTGGGCTTTGATTATTTCCAGGGGTATTTTCTCAGCCGTCCGCAAATTATCGCTGGCAAAAGTTTGCCGACCAACCGCTTAGCGGTGTTAAATTTACTGTCAGTGTTACATAACCCGGATGCCGATATTGATGATCTGGCAGAGGCTATCAATACCGATGTCACGACCAGTTATAAAATGTTAAAACTACTTAACTCGGCGGCCTTTGGTTTTTCACGCAAGATTGACTCCATTCAACAGGGTGTGATGTTATTGGGCCAACGTAAATTGGCGAGTTGGGCTTCGATGTTGGCCATGAGTACGATCAATGATCGCCCTTCAGAGATTTTGCGTACGGCCATGACACGCGCCAAGATGTGTGAGTTGTTGGCGGATACCGCAAAGATCAAGCCCAGTGACAGCTATTTCACAGTCGGGTTATTTTCAGCCCTGGATTTGTTGTTGCAAAGACAGTTAACCGAATTACTTACGCCACTACCGCTGAATACCGACATCGTTACCGCTTTATTGTATCGCAAAGGTCCGATGGGCGACGCCCTGTCCTGTGTCTTGGCGTATGAACTGGCCGATTGGCCGAACGTGAAATTCGCTACTTTGACGACCAATCATATCTTCATTGCCAATGTCGAGGCGGTGACGTGGACAAACGGCATCATGGATATGCTATAGGAAATGACCAGATAACGGTTCGTCAGCGAACGCTACGGCGCCTGCATTTTCATTGGCAGCCAGGTCGCCAGCTCAGGCAAGAAGGCAACAAGAACTAAGGCGAGTAATTGTAGAAAGATAAAAGGCACTACGCCCTTATATATGTGTGCTGTGGTTACCTGCAAAGGCGCGACGCCACGCAGATAAAACAGCGCGAAACCAAATGGCGGCGTGAGGAATGAGGTTTGCAGGTTGACGGCAAACATGATGCCGAGCCAGATAGGAAATAAGTCAATATCAAGCGGACTGGCAGGGTCGGCGGCCATTTTGAATAACACCGGCGCCACAATCGGGATGACCACTAAACTGATCTCGATAAAATCAATGATAAAGCCCAGCAAAAACACCACCAGCATCACGACAAAAATGGCACCGACAATTCCCCCCGGCAGATTACTCAGTAGCTGCGCCACCATCTGATCGCCGCCAAAACCGCGAAAGGTTGCAGTGAAGATTGCCGCACCAATGAAGATCAGAAATACCATCGCGGAGATACGCAGGGTGGTGCGCATGACTTCATTCAATCTCGCTATATTCAAGCGGCGGTGCAATAGCGCCAATACGATTGCACCCACTGCGCCGACGGATGCGGACAATGTCGGTGAGGCAAGGCCATACAGGATCGAACCCAGAACTGCAATGATGAGTGATAAGGGTGGTAACAGCACCTTGATGGCACGAATATACAATTGTTTGCGACTAAAATTGCGTTCGGCTGCGGGGATGGCCGGCATACGTTCCGGTTGGAAGAAGGCAATTACAATTAAATAGAGGATGTAAAGCGCAACCAGCAGCAAACCTGGGATTAAGGCGCCGGCAAAAAATTCACCCGGCCCAAAATTGACGGACTCAAACCGGCCCATTTCAAGTTGCGCATTGGCATATTCGGAAGACAATTGATCAGCGAGCAGGATTAATATGATCGAGGGCGGGATAATTTGGCCGAGGGTGCCCGATGCGCAAATCGTCCCTGCTGCCAGACTGGGGTCATAATTGCGTTTGAGCATGGTTGGTAATGACAGTAAACCCATCGTCACAATGGTGGCACCCACAATGCCGGTACTGGCGGCGAGTAACATACCCACCAGGGTGACTGAAATACCTAAACCACCGCGTAACGATCCGAACAACATGCCCATGGTATCCAATAAATCTTCGGCGACTCGGGAACGTTCTAACATCACCCCCATGAAGACAAACAAGGGCACGGCCATCAGCTCATCTTTCATCATCAGCGCAAAAAGTTTGTTATGCGTGGTATTCAGAAAGGCAGGGTCGAAAATATCCGCTAAAAAATATATACCGATAAAACTGAATAACAAACTGGTTCCGGCATAGGCAAATGCCACCGGAAAGCCGGACAATAACACCGCGACGACGGCAAGGACTAACAGGATGACCATGAATTCAGCCATGTTTATAGCTCTCCTGCATCGTGGTCGGTGTGTAACGTCGTGACTTTATTGCATATGACTAACAGGCTGCGCACAATCATGGCGAAGCATTGCAGACCGAGCAACACGGGCATGACGAGCATCACAGTCTTGAGCAAAAACACCAGATTTAGACCGTTGCTATTGGCAGAGCCTTCATGGATGCCCCAGGAATTGATCACGTAATCCCAGCTATTGACGAAAATAAACACGCACAAGGGTAATACCAACACGATACAACCGACTAAATCCACCCATGCTTGTTGTTTGGTGGAGAACCGCTGGTAAAAGATATCAACGCGCACATGGGCATCGTGTTTAAGGGTATAGGCGATGCCGCACATAAAGACGCAGGCATGAAAATACTGGGCCAACTCGTATGACTTTTGGGTGTTGAAGTTTATAAACTGATAGATGGATGGGTAGTCGGCAAGGTATTTTTGTCCCAACTGGACCACGATGACCACGAAGCTGAGCAACACCATGCCCAGGGTGAGCCAGGCGACCCAGCGACCAGTGTGTTCACTAAGTGCCTCCAAGCGCTGTAGCGCGAATTGAGATGGAGAATCAGTCATGTGCGGTTGTTCTTTTGTTATGTTGCATCCGGTTTTGTTTGTGCTTAGTCCCACAGTTATTCACACCTGAATTAAATCAATAAGTTATAGGGCAGATTTTTGGCATATTTGTGTCGTTGCTGAAAAACCGCCTTATCTCATTGATTTATATAGAGCAGGCTACTGACCAAAATTGTCAGTAAATGTCAATAGGTCGATTTGCTAGTTTCGTTATAAGCCGGTATCGCAACCTTTCCACACAGTTATCCACAGTTTCGGTTGGTGTTGGATAAGTGACTATTTCTCTTAGTCGTACGCCGCAGTAGCCGCTCACTTCAGGGCGTTACCACTCCATCAGAATCCAGCGATTGATGGGTGGATTTTCAAAATTATTTTCACGGGTATCGAGGGTACCGTCGCCATCGGTGTCGACCATGTAATAGGGCTTGCCTTTTTTCGGCGTGATCTTGGCATAACGCAACTTACCGTTGACCCGGTGCTCTTCGATCAGGGCATCTTTTTGATTAATGATGTTGACCTCGGTCTTAGCCGGAATACGGCTGTCGGACTCCGCAGGCAGATCGGGTGGGGGCTGTACCGTGGTGGCAGGTGCCAGTGGTGCTGCTTCCAAGGTCGGTGGTAAGGGTGCATCCGCTGCTGCCCAGGCCGGTATACAGACAGACATCCACGCTGCTGCCATACACACGGATAACCCTGCGGTGTAGCTCGATTTAGAGATGTGACAACATCTCGGCTTCTTCGGCAGAGGGTTCGAAGCCGCGTAGTTCGTAATGTTCAAAGATTGCATCGAGAACGTCCTGTGGTGTTTCACGAATCATAAGCAAGTCGAGATCGGTGGGATCGATCATCTTTTCGGCCGCCAGGGTTTGTTTAAACCAGCCTAGCAAGCCTTCCCAAAAGGGCCGGTGGACCAGAATAATTGGAATACGGCGGGTCTTGCCGGTTTGTACCAGGGTGAGGATTTCCGCCAGTTCATCCAGGGTACCGAAGCCACCGGGCATGACCACATAGGCAGAGGCGTATTTCACAAACATTACCTTGCGCGAGAAAAAATGCCGGAAGGTGATGGAGACATCTTGGTAGGCGTTGCCGCCTTGTTCATGCGGCAATTGAATGTTGAGGCCGATGCTGGGAGAGCGGCCGCTAAAGGCGCCTTTATTGGCGGCTTCCATGATGCCGGGACCGCCGCCACTGACCACGGAGAACCCTGCATCCGATAAGGCGCGGGCGACATCGACAGTCAGTTGATAATAGGGGTGATCGGTTGGGGTACGGGCTGAACCAAAAATGCTGACCGAGGGTTTAATGCTCGCCAAGCGTTCAAAGCCTTCAACAAACTCGGCCATGATCTGGAAAATCTTCCATGATTCGCGCGACAGCGCGCTGTCATTGATCGGGCTCAAGCGAGCGGTGGAATCTTTAATGCGTTTGTCCATGTGCATAATTCAGTTTGGGATAGTGGCGGCAGTGTAGCGGTATGCCATCGAAAACACCAGTTACCGTGTTGTATGTTTACAAACCAAGCTGCGAGATCAGTACAGAAATGCGATACTGTGACGCCTATGACCTTACCTGAAAAAACACCACAATTAATCCTGGTTGACGGCTCGTCCTATTTGTTTCGCGCCTTTCATGCGATGTCGAAGTCGGGGCTGACCAACTCCAAAGGTGAACCCACGGGCGCAGTCTTTGGCGTGATCAATATGCTGCGCCGTTTGCGTTCCCAATACCCGCAGGCCCATATCGCCGTGGTATTCGACGCCAAAGGCAAGACCTTTCGTCATGCGCTATTTCCAGAGTACAAATCCCACCGACCACCCATGGCGGAGGAGTTGCAAGTTCAGATCGAACCGATACACGCGATCATCAAGGCGATGGGGCTGCCCTTAATCTGCGTTACTGGCGTGGAGGCCGATGACGTGATTGGCACATTGGCGACACAGGCCAGTGCCAATAAGATGGATACATTGATTTCTACCGGCGACAAAGATCTGACCCAATTGGTGAATCCGCACGTCACCTTGGTGAACACCATGACCGACACGGTGTTGGATCGCCAAGGTGTGATCGACAAGATGGGTGTGCCACCCGAACGGGTGATCGATCTGCTGACTTTAACCGGTGACACGGCCGACAATATCCCCGGCGTCAGTGGCGTCGGTGAGAAAACCGCGCTGAAATGGTTGGCCCAGTACGATTCACTGCAAGGTATAGTTGAACACGCGAGCGAGATCACCGGCAAGGTCGGTGAGAAATTACGCGCGGCGTTACCGGATTTACCTCTGTACAAAGAGTTAGTGACCATCAAGTGCGACGTGCCACTCGAAGTAACGGCGGAACAACTCAGCGCAACAGCCCCTGATCTACCGGCCTTGCGCGACTGGTATACACGCATGGAGTTCAAGTCCTGGTTAACCGACGTACAGAACAAAGAAAAAGTCACGCAAGACAATGTCACAGAAAAAATTATCTCAGAAGTTACGGCCAGCGCACACTACACCACAGTGTTGCAGCAACAAGAACTCGATCATTGGTTGGCGCGTTTACAACAGGCAGAATTAATTTCATTTGATACCGAAACCACCAGTCTGGATTATATGCAGGCGGAGATCGTCGGTTTGTCGTTTGCGATCAACGTACACGAAGCGGCCTATGTGCCACTGGCACATGATTATGTCAGTGCGCCGCCGCAGTTGCGGCGAGCTCAGGTGTTAGCGCAACTCAAACCCTTGTTGGAAGATCCAACACGTGCCAAGGTTGGGCAAAATCTCAAATACGACATGCACGTATTGGCAAACTACGGCATTGTGTTACGAGGCATTCAACATGACACCATGCTGGAGTCCTATGTGCTGGATAGCACCGCTTCGCGCCACGACATGGATACGCTGGCATTAAAACACTTGGGTTATAAAACCACGAGCTTTGAAGATGTCGCCGGTAAAGGCGCCAAACAAATTGGTTTTGCGCAAGTCGAGATTGCCACTGCGACGCAGTACGCCGCAGAAGACGCGGATATTACCTTGCGGTTGCATCAGCTGTTGTGGCCGCGGCTGCAACAACAAACCCGTCTCAAGACCGTGTATGAAACCATGGAGATGCCGTTGGTGCCGGTATTGGCGCGCATGGAACATTGCGGTGTGTTGATTGATGCTGACAAACTGCATAAACAAAGTCGCGAACTGGAGCACAAGTTACTCGAACTTGAAAAGCGTGCGCATGAGGAAGCGGGACAACATTTTAATCTTGGTTCGCCCAAACAGATTCAGCAAATCCTATTTGAAAAAATGGGCTTGCCCGTCGTAGAGAAAACGCCGACTGGACAACCCTCCACTGGCGAGTCGGTGTTGCAAGAGCTTGCCTATAGTTATGCATTGCCAAAGATAATTTTAGAGTATCGAGGTTTAAGCAAACTTAAATCAACCTACACGGATACCTTGCCATTGATGATCGACGCCAACACGCAACGCGTGCATACCTCGTATCATCAGGCCGTGGCGGCGACGGGGCGTTTGTCCTCGTCTGATCCAAACCTGCAAAATATTCCAATACGCAGCGAGGAAGGTCGGCGCATTCGCCAGGCCTTTATTGCGCCGCCAGGTTATAAATTGGTGGCAGCGGATTATTCACAAATTGAATTGCGCATCATGGCGCATTTGTCAGGCGACGCAGGTTTGTGTAACGCCTTTGCGCAGGGCCTGGATATTCATCGCGCCACCGCAGCGGAAGTGTTTGCCGTGCCAGCGGATCACGTCAGCAATGAACAGCGGCGCTCCGCCAAGGCAATTAATTTTGGTTTAATTTATGGTATGTCGGCCTTTGGGCTGGCGCGACAACTTAATGTTGAGCGTGGCGTGGCACAATCCTATATTGATCTTTATTTCTCGCGCTATCCGGGCGTTAAGGTCTACATGGATCGCACCCGCCAGCTGGCGCGTGAACAGGGTTATGTGGAAACGGTATTTGGCCGACGTTTGTATTTACCGGAGATTAAGGCGGCCAATGCACAACGCCGTCAATATGCCGAACGCACCGCGATCAATGCGCCGATGCAAGGTACCGCGGCGGACATCATCAAGCACGCCATGATCGCCCTGGATCAATACATCCAATCAAATAAACTCAACGTAAACATGATCATGCAGGTGCATGATGAATTAGTTTTTGAGATACCTGCCGCTAGTGTTGAAAAAATAATCAGTATTATTCGTGCTGCCATGACAAATGCTGCGGATTTACGCGTGCCATTAGTCGTGGATATCGGGGTGGGTGAAAATTGGGAAGCTGCGCATTAGTAAAAATTTTTCTTGCAAAAAAGATCAGTTCAATTTATCTTAAGCGCACAGTAGGTAGTAAACAAATAAACGCCGCCCGCTGGAACTTTATTTTAGACAACCGCGAGTCAAAGTTTCCAGTCAGTTTATCCAGTGTCTGCCTTCTGCGCGGAAAGTTTATGCACCCGAACCCCTAAGTCGGGTGTTTACACCCCAGTCGCTATTCCCCCAGTGACTGGGGTTTTTTAATTGTGGGGTCAAATTAATCTAATAGTGTCTATAGTTCAGCCCTGTTCTTGCCCGAGAGGTGTTAAAGAATTGACTGCCATGACTGAGCGCAGGAGCGGGGCCACCTACAACTGCTTAAGAATCTTACGTACAAACGGCAGATGCCGCCGACTTACATCGATCAATTCGTCGGTACCTTTGATACGGATACGGCAATGGCCGTGGTTGTCGCATTCCAGCGCGGCGATATAACGCAAGGCGACCAGGGCGTTACGGTGAGCGCGTAAAAAACGATCAGCAAATTCGCGGGCGAGGGATTTGAGCGGGTCTTCGATTAAAAGCTGGCCTTGCGTGTATTGCACCGTGACATATTTATCCTCGGCAAGAAAATAACGCACGTCATCAATCGGCACAAGTCGCAATTCCGCGCCGACCCGCGCACTGATGTGGCTGCGTTGGCCACCGGTCGCGGCGGCGTGCTGGGCATTGGCATGGATGTCCTGTTGAATCTGCTGTAATTGCACGCGATTCAATTTTTTCGCTGCGGTCAACGCCTTGGCTAACCTTTCCTGACGGATGGGTTTTAATAAATAATCCACCGCATGTGTTTCAAACGCGGCAAGGGCGTACTCATCATAGGCCGTGGTAAATATGATGGCAGGCGCCTCCTCCAGGTTTGCCAGATGGCGCGCCAATTCCAAACCCGTCATGCCAGGCATGCGAATGTCCAGCAACACCACATCCGGGGAGGTTTTCTCACACATGCGTAAGGCCTCCATGCCAGTGCTTGCCTCGTGGATCGCATTGGCAATATTTAATTCTTCAACCAGGCGTCGCATCCGTATCCGCGCTGGTTGTTCATCATCAACGATCAGAATCTTCATCAAGTTTATTCCGGTAAGGTAAGACGATCTCAATCACATAACGATCCGAGTAAGGCTCGATGTGTAATGCCGCACGTTTATCATACATTGCCAACAAGCGTTCACGGATATTTTCTTGTGCCATATGATGACCAGTGCTGGCAGTGGGACGTTGCGCCAGGCACGGATTTTCGATACGGATGTGTAAGTTTTTTTTCTTTTGCTCGCCGCTGACGCGGATCGTTCCGCCTTCAGCGAGGGTTTCGATGCCATGATAAATCGCATTTTCGACTAAGGGTTGTAACAGGATGGGCGGGATCAATGCGTCTTTGGGTAAGCTGTCGATGTCATATTTGATATTGAGGCGATCGCCCAATCGTAGCTTTTCAATCTCCAGGTAGCGGTCACACAATTCAATTTCGTCGGCCAGGGTATGAAGCTGCTGCGTCTCACGCAATGACACGCGAAACAAATCCGCCAAATCCTCAATCGCCGTTTCAGCTTGCGCGGGTTGGGTGCGGATCAGGCTGGCAATGGTGTTCATACTGTTGAATAAAAAATGCGGGCGGATGCGCGCCTGTAATGCCTGCAAGCGGGATTGCGCCTCGGCCTTGACGTTGCGCTCCCAAGCCTGTTGCACGTAAAAATAGCGCAGGATGGGGCCGGTGATGAGGGCGGAGATAACGACATTGCGTAAAATAAACTGCGCATGTTTGGAGCCCAGCGCCAGTTCGAAATACACCAGATGAAAGGCTATCTCACTGAGAACCGCCACCACCAACAAAATGACCAAATAGCTCAGTACGGCCGCCCACAGTGTTGCGACCTGACACAAATAACGCCGGGCATAACATAAACTGGCGCAGCTACCCAGTGCGCACCATTGCACAAACAAGGAGACCATACTCATGTACTTCCAGCCTACCCCATCCGCGCTGGTGATGGTCATCAACGCCAGGACAAACGCAAACAACTGGGCCAGGATCACCACGGCAAACACCATGCGCAGGTTACAAAAGTCTGGCAAAAAACAGTTCTGCAGGGTGTCTTTGTTCGACATAGTGTGTTTTCTCAGGTTGCTCATCCGCAGGCGTTATGCTGGCACCGCTGGTTCGTTAACTATTTACCTAACGATAGCCGAAGTCAGTTAACTTGACGAGCCGGGACGATGCCAAGTCGCGACAAAATCGCTATACTGCACCACAATTCAACTTTTTTGTGCGAAAACTCACGTGAACGACGACGACAAACCCTGGTCCGGCCGCTTTAATCAACCCACCGACGAATTTGTCAAAGCCTTTACCGCCTCGGTGGGCTTTGACAAACGCCTATATCAGCATGATATCGCCGGTTCCATCGCCCATGCACGCATGTTGGCCAAAGTCGGGGTACTGACTGCCGATGAATGCCAGAAGATTGTGGCGGGTCTTGAGGGTATACGCCTGGACATCGACAACGGGCAATTCGCCTGGTCGGTGGCGTTAGAAGATGTGCACATGAACATCGAGACACGTTTGACTGAGCGCATCGGTACTGTCGGCAAAAAACTTCACACCGGCCGTTCGCGTAATGATCAGGTTGCCACCGATGTGCGCTTATATCTGCGTGATGAGATCGACACAATTCGTACTGAGTTAAAGCGTTTGCAAGTGGCGCTGTTGGATCTGGCCGAGGCTAACGCCACTACGATTATGCCGGGCTTCACCCATTTGCAAATCGCCCAGCCGATTACCTTTGGACATCACTTACTGGCTTGGTTTGAAATGTTGCAACGCGATCAGGAGCGGCTGCACGATTGCCGCCGACGCATCAATGTTATGCCTTTGGGTGCGGCGGCTTTGGCAGGCACGACGTATCCGATTGATCGTGCTGAAACCGCACGTTTGTTGGGCTTTGATCGTATCGCCGAGAATTCTTTAGATGCAGTGAGTGATCGTGATTTTGCCATTGAGTTTACGGCAGATGCCGCATTGATCATGATGCACCTCTCTCGCTTTTCCGAAGAGATCATTTTATGGAGTTCCGCGCAATTTAATTTTGTTGAATTATCCGACAGCTTTTGCACCGGCTCATCCATTATGCCGCAAAAGAAGAATCCGGATGTCCCCGAATTGGTGCGTGGCAAAACCGGTCGTGTGTATGGCCACCTGATGGCGCTATTAACTCTGATGAAGGGCCAGCCACTGGCGTACAACAAAGACAATCAGGAAGACAAGGAACCGTTGTTCGATACTATTGATAACACCAAAGGTTGTTTGAAGGTATTTGCCGACATGGTGCCGAACATGCAAGTCAACGCGGACAGTATGCGTGCCGCGGCGACGCGTGGGTTTTCCACCGCCACCGATCTGGCCGATTATTTGGTGCGCAAAGGTGTCGCATTTCGTGATGCACACGAGATTGTTGGCCAGGCCGTGCGCCATGGCATTAATAGCAATAAGGATTTAGTGCAATTGAGTTTGCAGGAGCTGCAAAGATTTTCTATTGCGATTGACCAAGATGTGTTTAGCGTGTTGACGTTGGAAGGCTCGGTGGCCGCGCGTAATCACCTCGGCGGGACGGCGCCGACGCAAGTCAAGGCGGCGCTGCAACGCGCAAGGCAACGCATAAATACTTAGCATGAACAGAGAAGATAAAGGCTGAACTTGCAGGGGACGGTATATTGTTAGTTAGGCTTCAGCCCAACAGGCATTTCGAGTACACAAAAAAATAAGCCCGTTTCGGGGGAGGAAACGGGCCTTTAAACATGTCGACCCTTTGCAGAATCGACGGAGTAACAATAGCACGTGAAATAGTGGGATGCAAGCGATGACAGACATTTTTTATATAAAGGCTATAGGATCCTGAAAAGTTTTATAAGACTCGTAATTGTACGGGGTCTTTTTACCGCGAGACATGAATGCCCCTTTAAAAATTGGCGTTTTCTGTTTACCGCGTTGCTCAAGCACCAGCTTCCGCCCGATTGGCGCCAGCGCTGTGTAGGGTTTATGGGTTTGGGTAATCCTTGTCGGGATTTTCCACAAGCCGTGCAAGACGTTTAAATCTAAGGGGATGATATGCAATACCGGCAATTTGGCGCAACAGGTTTGCGGGTATCTGAAGTTGGCTTTGGCAGCTGGGGTATTGGTGGTGAAAGTTATGGCCGGGTGGATCGCGCGGAATCGTTGCGCGCATTGGCCTGTGCGCAGGATTTGGGTTGTAATTTTGTCGATACCGCACAAGTTTATGGTGAGGCGGAATTGGTATTGGGTGAATTTTTGCAAGGCCGCCGGAACCAATGGATTGTCGCGACGAAATATTCGGGGCAAAATGAGGGTTTAACCGCAACGCTTGAGCAACAATTACAACGTCTCAAGACAGACTTTATTGACTTCTATCAAATCCACTGGGCGCCGACGCGTCGCGAACAATCCTTGTATGATGAACTCTATCGCCTAAAAGATACCGGCAAGGTTCGTTTTGTCGGTGTATCGCTCAAGAGTGTCGCAGATATTGATTATGTGTTGGATTGCACACGAATAGACGGATTGCAACTGGGTTTCAATTTACTCGAACCTTATCCTTATTTGCTGCGTTTGCCGCGCCTGCGCGAAAAGAATATGGGGGTGATCATACGTTCCAGTCTGAAATCCGGTTTTCTCAGCGGCAAATACACTGCACGCAGCACATTCACCGACAGCCATGATCAGCGTCACGAGCTCAGCCAGACACACATTGCCAATACGATTAAAATGGCAGAGCAATTCCGGTTTTTACAAGACGAGGCAGGCTCATTGTTAGTCGCCGCCGCGCGTTATCCACTGTCGTTTGCGGAAACGAGCACGGTAATCCTTGGCACAAAAACCGTCGCGCAGGCGCAGCTCAATTTTGGTGAGATACCCGCTGGTACCTTAAGCGAACAGGCGCTGCAGAAAATTACGGCATTGCAAACCTCGCTGGGTTTGCGAAACTACAGTTTAAAACAACGGCTGCGTGATCAACTCAAACGAATAAAAAACCGGATAAAAAAATAATAAAGCAGCGCAACCCGGTTGCTCATTAAATCCAATATGATCATGCAATGAACATCTTTCTCGAATTTAGTCTGCTGCAAATGATCCTGACCGGGCTGGTTTTTATCTGGGCGGGTTTTGTACGTAGTGGCCTAGGTTTTGGCGGAGCGGCCTTGGGCCTGCCGCTGATGCTGTTTATCTATAATCAACCCGTCTATTGGTTGCCGATCATCGGCGCACATCTGTTGTTCTTTTCGGCCTTAACCTTGCGCACCCGAATTAACAATGTGGATTGGGGTTTTTTGCGACGCTCCAGTGTGTATGTCATTCCGGCGGCGCTGGTGGGGGTGTTCGGGCTACTCAATTTGCCCAATGATTGGCTGGTGATATTTATTTATTGCATCACCTTGTTGTATGCACTGATGTGGCTACTGAACATCGATATTAAAAGCAACAAGGATTGGCTGGACAAGGTGCTGCTGATCCTGGGTGGTTATGTCGCCGGCATCTCACTGTCCGGTGCACCATTGATGGTTGCGGTGTTCATGCGTAATATCGCCTTTCACCAATTGCGCAACACCATGTTCGTATTATGGTTTGTCTTGGTCAGCATCAAGCTGGGCACTTTTGCCGCGTTGGGGGTGAAACTGCATTTACTGACGGCGCTCACGCTATTACCGATTGCAGCAATCGGGCATGTGATTGGCTTAAAGGCCCACGACATGATTTTAAAAAATGATCAACTGTTTAAACGCATCATGGGCGGGTTGTTAATAGTTATCAGCATGCTGGGATTATTGCAGTTATATTGAAACCCAATACATGTCAATAAGAAGTTTTTACATTAATTCCAGGGCGCGGGACAGGAGGAGGTCATGTTTTCTTTTTCGTCTTTTGTCCACCAGCTTTTGTCGCGCAGTCGCAGTCGCTCCGCCGTTGGCAACACGTGCGTTGGCACATCTTTGATATTCCCAAAATTCAAGACATACTCGCGGATATACTCTTGTGTGTAACACAAGGCCTCGCTTATTTCTGTTTTGTTCTGTTCCGTCATTTCGCGGCGTATGTTCTGCGAAAGATGCGTCTGGGTTTCCTGGCTGCCCAATCCCGCCAATTGTGGAATAAGAAACAAGTCATAGGCAATTTTTCGATTACTGGCTACTCCCAGTCCATCACGATACATTACCCCGATAATGTTGTAGACGTTTGCATCGCCTTTATCAAAGGCCTCAATAAACCATTGCATCGCCTGTCGATAATCCTGCGCGACGGCCTTGCCATCGAAGTACAACATGCCGATGGTGATTATCGCCCGGGTATTTCCGGCCTTTGCGATGGGCAGGATCTCTTCGTAGGCGCGCTGGTAGTTACCCTGCTTTAAGGCCTCATTACCTTCGCGCATACCGGCATAAATAAAATTACTGTAGAATGCAGCCAATATCATGCTGATCTGGATGATTGTTTTCATTGTCATTTCTCCATACATCGTCCGTGTAAATTTGATCGAAATTAAAACACACTCGATGAAAAAAATATCGAGACGGTGTCGCATTTCGACAGCCAGACATCAAAAATTGGAGGCAGAGTGAACGTGGGGTCAGGCGTACTCATCGTTTCTCTGGCGCAATTGATTTGATTGTGGCTGCAAATTGTTTGTGGGCATTTGGATCAACAGGCCTGTATTTTACGATCGTGCTGGCAGGATATGTCGTTAAAGAGTTGCCACCTTTCCAATTGGTGGCCGGTCTGATTGGCCGTGGGCAGAAGCCGCCACCGCAATTTGGGCACACGTTAGCAAGGATGTTCTCCACGCAGGTTTTGCAGAAGGTACACTCGAACGTGCAAATCATGGCTTCGAGTGAAGGTGGTGGTAATGGCTTGTTGCAATTTTCACAGGTAGGTCTTAGTTCAAGCATACTGTTTCATCTCCTTAAAAAACTATAGTATGGTGACACAGGCTCACCAGTCCGTTGCAATCATTTTTGTATCTGCGATGGCGAGAACGACAACTTATAAGTTTTACCAGCATCCATTCAGAACTGGAACCCCCGAATAAATTGCCACGTTGATAAAGGTATCTAACATAAACGGGAGAAGATACAGCCCTTACCCGGTGGCGTATTACTTCTGCCGACATTGGATCGTAAGCTCAAGAATCGCGCTTTGGATAATCTCCCCGGTGTCCTCATTTAACTCTGCCGGTTGATCGCTGGCAACCAAACAACGAACCGCATAGTTTTCAATTCCAGACAGGCTTGTTCCCGGTCCATCGCCGCCTACCGAGTTATCGTTACGCCAGCCCAGACGATACAGCTCGGTACCTTCGTAAGCGTTAAAGTCGGGGAACGCCCCAGCCAGTCCGGCGAGCAAGGTGTTATTAGTCACAAGCTTAATTTCACAGCCAGCAAACATTTTTTCATCCGAGAGAGATTTGATGTTGCCATCTTTACGGGTAAGTTTTTCATTCGGCACGGTTTTCAAGGTTCGCAAGAAATGCGCGCACGGGTCTTTGGTTATCACTTCCGCCGCTGCAAGCACAGCGGGATCGGAAGGTTTAGGCGGTGGGAGGGTGCGCTCTTGCGGTGAACTTACAAAGGCCTCGGTCGGCTTGGCCATTCCGGAGACCATACCACGGTTGGCGGTGACAGGTAGCGATTTGATTTTTGTGAGATCAATTTGGTAGTGAACCAACGTATCCGCCGAGACGCTACCCTGCGAGATTTCCGTGATGGACTCCAATGCCGGTGATACCCCGCTCACGGCCAAGCGATAATTACCTGCTTGTTTCCCGGCGATGTCGAGCGTATAGGTGGTGGCGAGGGCCGGCTTAATGGTAACCACGATCATTTCAGTCTGCTGTCCAGCGTGTCCAGGGCCGATAATACGCGCCGCGCTCGAATGAGGTATGTCTTGATATACAGTTTCATGGAGCGATTCGATTCCGCTACGGCGGCCTTGTGGATCAGTAACGATGAATCCTGAAATCCGTTTATTATCGCGCGGTGCACCGGAAGGGTTGTAGTCTGACATTTGCACACGCAACGACGGTTCTATCGGTGCCGGTTGGTTAGGCATTACGCGGGCATCATTCTTCGGTGAAGCCTCACCGTTGCTAACGGCGGGCCTTGTCGTCTGCACATCAGCAGAAATCAGCGAGTGCCACGCTGTGCGGCCACTGTCGGTAAAGACGAACCAGATCAGTGGCGGTAAAACAAGAATAACAAACCAAAGGAGCAATCGCTTCATGCGCAGTTACCTGTTGAGAATAACTTACTTCAAGATATCAAGTTCGTGTTGAAATCCGAAAACGTGTCGCCTGAATAATTGAATGTGAATAGTTTCATAAAGTAACAGGACAAACAAGCCGGGGATTAAACATATTTGGATACACGTGTAGCAGGCCTTGCACAACAGCCTGCTACACGTGCGTTATGTTAAGGACGGAGCAACCCGTGTCGCAGCAGAATCCTGGTAAAATCCTCCGAGGCAAATGTTGTCATCAAGGTATCCCGTGCCTTGGCTTGTTTCTCGTTCCACGTCCCCTTGAGGCGGATGGCAAAACGCGTAGCGGTGAGGGTGCCTGCCGAGGGTTGTGGATTGTCGATGGTGCCGCCCAGCGAGACGACTTCGAATACATCGGGGAACGTGTCTTTGGTAAATTTTCCCAAATGATACAGAATCATCCCGGCATCGGCATCGCCATGGGCAATTGACCAGGGAACATCGCGATGATGGATACGTGCACCAGCCAGCCATTTGTTCTTCGCGGTGCCTGCACCATTGTATAAAACCTCAATCAGTTTTTCAGCGGTCCAGCCCTCGGGCGGGTGCGGGTCATTACTCGCAATGCCGTACACTGACTTGGCGTAGGATTCAAACGCCCCGGTTTCAAGTGTTGGATTGGGCGTCACAAAACGCACATCGTCCCGCGCCAGATCCCATACCGTGTGGATTTTTTTGGGGTTGCCCCTCTTCACCAGGATGACAACACCGCGATCCTTGTAAAGGGGCGCGGGGGCACCATCGGCCAGTCCTTCCTCAATCAGTTTGTCGATGACCGTCTTGTTCGCCACGGCAACCGAAGGCAAACACGTCGCATACAAATTACCAAACGCCAACATACGATTCTTGATTTGGTTCAGCACCACCGGCGGACTGGTGGTATAGAATGAATTGTGCAGCGGTTGATCTTTGAATTGCGCCGTGACCAATGGCCACAGGTCACGCAACGCCATGTGGTAGTTGCCCTCAGTAGACAGCACCAGATCGCAATTATTCAGCTCACCGTGGAAATCAAACAGCGTGTTGGAGGTGGGATCATTCAGATTGGGTTTAACCTCGCCCCGGTCAGCGGGCCACTGTAATAAGGTTGGCGTATCGATCACGGGCGTGCCGGTAATCTTCGGCATCTCCGCACAGGCGGGCAAGGTGGTAAACAGACAAAGTGCGATCACGTTTACCACGGTACTTGAACGCAAAAACGGCCATCGAGACTTGTTATTCGGAACTAACGGTTTAATCGTGTACATGCACAACTCCTTATATTGGTGATTGCACAGCGCCAAGGCAGTCTGGGCAACAGTTATTAGTCGGACAGTAATTTTCGGGCATTCATTTATGATGGACTGAGTAGCTACGTTGCCAAATCCCTGGGGAGGATAAAAAAGAATAACACAGTTTTCCGTGTAGTGGCGCACAACAAACAACAGGTATGTTCAATCTAACGCAAAACTGATCTGCGAGCTACAGAGCGATAATTGAGCGTCTTGTTAGATGCTGCCGCAGGAAGTCAGCTGGTTAGGCTGATTTGATGTACAGGGTCGTACGAATGTCACGAGTGCATGGAGGCACAGGAGCGGCTGATCCGGCTTAATCATGTACTTCGGCACTGTTTACCATTTCGAAACAGTTATTTAATCTTCCCACACACTGTCATCTTCTACCCACTTTGCCAGAAGTTGCGCCCTTGAATGAAGTAATGGCCCCAGTTCTGGCCAAGTGCCCAGAGAGCCAATATTCATGGTGGGATGTTTTTCACCGCGGTTCATGTAATCCGAGACTTCACGCCATCTCTTTGCAATGACGCACACAGCATCGCGCGGGTGTTTGACGGTGTCCGCTGACACGTAGTCCGTTGGCAAGTCTCCGCAGATAACCCACCAGCCGATCCATTCAGGGCGTTTCGCGCTTTCAATGGCCCAGATCGAGACATACGGCGCGATATGCCAAGCGGGCCAATCGCCGATGCGACCGTGGCTGACACCCTCACGTTTAAGATAATCAGCAACGTCGACGCGACGTTCATCGCACCATTTTTCTTCCGTTTCCGGATTGTCGTAATCAGGCAAGGACATAAGTGCCTTAACTATTGAACGGAAGTGTTAGTGCATTATTCGACAATTTCAGCACCCCAGCCGTCGTAGATGGCGTTGTGTTTATTGGCGAGCGCCTCGAACTGCACGTTGAGCTGGTTGATGACACGAAGATCAAGAACCATGACACGTTTGCCTACCACCTGATAGTCTGAGTTATCCTCATCCGGCGTATAGATCTCAACGTGAAAACCGAGGGTGTCAAGCTCATCAGCAACGGCATGCGCAGTTTCTGGTTCGGTCATAACGAAGGCAAAATCCGGCTCGTGAGGTTTGGTGAGATCGGCGCCGTTTTCCGCCATTTGTGCGAGGACCATCGCATCCGGATCGTTGCTGTGTTTTAGCATAGTAAGAAGTGCTGGAGGTGTTGGCATATGAGCAACGCTAGCGTCGTGTTGATCGATAATGGGTAGGGACGCACGAGGAAACGATGTGCGATGTATTCACGCCCGGCTTGAACACAAAATTAAATTCGAAACACACACATTCCTCCTTCATGATTAAGGCCCAGCGCAAGGCGCCTGGGAACTATCGATACAAATCCTTCAAAAATAATATCAAAGTCCCATTCGCCGTTTGGGAACGTATTACGTAAACTCAACTGAGAAATGGCAGGATGTTTTTCATGTTGTCCACAGCGAAAAATGACACATGTTGTATCTATATGTTGGCGAATATCCGGTTCCGATAACACGAGCCTTGGCTTAAGCATAAAATTCGGATCGCCATCTTCACGAAGATAAGTATTTGGCCATACTGACATCGGGCTGATTTTTTTCCAGGACTCCGGTTTTCGGCGCAGAAGATAGGACCAACGCTCGGCGTACGCGGGTGCAAAAACCAGGAACATGGCATCAAGGGTATGTAGCTCGAGCTCTGTTGGCATCAGTAGTACCTAATTACCAGCAGAAAAATCCATCGTTTCATTCTCACTAAGACGTTTGACAGACTGCGCCCAAAATTGAAGTCTATAACCTTCAGTCAAAGTGCCACCAACACGGACAGGCGGAACATGGTGCGACCACTGGGACGGGCATTGTGAGGTATCTTGAATTTGCAGTCTAATACTGGTAATGAGATCGCCGCACGGGATGCATAAGTCCTCAACCCCTTCGAAGCGCAGTATGGCGTAGTCGACATGGGTAGAGGCCTCGATTTCTAGGATCGCGTTATCGGTTCCTATCGTCCAACGAAATCGCAGGTCGTGAACATCATATTTTCCCGCATGTGGCAACACGGGATGTTCAGGTGCGGCGGCGACTTCTTGTTTAACCAGTGTATCCATGTATGACCTCGAATAAATTAGCTAACGGGCGCATGATTTTTACATGTCAGATTTAAGTGAAAGCGACAAAAATAGGCATTCAACCACAAGACCCATCACAGCGCCAACAATGACAACCAGCCAGCCGAGCATCATTAATCCTAGTACGAGTTGGCCCGCCAAACTAGCGAGGTATCCGCCAGCGCCGGTAAAAAAGGCGGCATGTGGAACCAAACAAAGTGCAAACGTCAGCAAAGCAAGGACAGCGCCGCGTACAGGGCCGAGCACCGGAATGGAACCCTCTCTCATGCGGCGCGAAACGGTAAAGAAGACAAAAATGGACGACACTGTGGCCGCTAATGCGCCGAACCCAGCGGCGGTTAGTAAAAGAACCGGTAACTCAAACCACCCGTAAAAAAGCGCTACCAAAGCCGCAGCGGTTGTAAAAGAAACGCTGGCCGTAAATAAACATGTTTTGGTGATCGGTTGCATTAGCGTCCAGCGTAATTCAGTTGTGCACAGTGTTGTGTAAATGCCCGGAAAATCTTCTAGCCATACACTTGGAAAGTACATAATTTCAGAAAGTGACCGCTCAAGCAAGCCAAGGGAAAAATAGTTAGGCGGGAAAAATCGGTGTTACAACAGTTGGCGTGTTACATCAGGTTAGTTTAGCCGAAGGCCAAAAGGGATCGTGGTAGTCCCGGCGCAGGCGGCTCGCATGCCAGGGAAGGAGGCGGTAACTGACAGTGAACTGCTAATATGGTGCGCCCGACAGGAGTCGAACCTGTGACCTTCGGCTTCGGAGGCCGACACTCTATCCATCTGAGCTACGGGCGCATTTTTAGGTCGGTAAGCTTACTCCCGGACGCTAAGGCGCGTCCAGGCGTATCTATATTAAGATAGGTGCTGCTCATTTTTCTATGGCGGATTTCCCGGTATACTGAGCGACTTTTTTGGGACTGCCGGGTCAGGGCGGTTAAGATTATTAACTATAAATGAGGGTTTAAGCGTGAGTGAGCAAGATTCTACATTGGTGCGTACGATAGTAATAGTGATTGGCGGGCTGTTTGTCTTCATGATCGTGATCATGGTGGCGGCCAAGATGATTGTGGGGGACCGCAATGATCCCAGCGCGGATCCAACCGTTCAAGCCAAGATCGAAAAACAGATTGAACCGATCGGCAAGATTGAAATAGCCGGTGCGGCGCAGGCCCCAGTGGCTGCGGGTGCGAAGATCGATGGCCAACCAATCTATCAAGCGTCTTGTTTTGCCTGCCACGGTACGGGTGCGGCGGGAGCACCGAAAACGGGCGATAAGGGGGCCTGGAAGGCACGCATTGCCCAAGGCAATAAGATCTTATATGACCATGCGATAAAAGGGTACCAAGGTAAAGCCGGGATGATGCCGCCCAAAGGTGGCAGCACGCAATCGGATGAGGCGGTGAAGGCGGCGGTGGATTTTATGGTGTCGCAGAGCAAATAAATCGCTGTGGTAGTACGTGAAAAAGGCGGCCGTCTGGCCGCCTTTTTTATTGGGGTACTTGTTAATAGCGTATTGAAAAATGCATGATTCAATGAAAATTATTCAAGCCGACTAAAGCCGGTAGCCCCAGCCTCTTGTTTTAATGGATTCCGACGCACACTGCGTTTGGCCGGAACGACCCGAGGCGGTTGAATTTCAAATTTTTTAGGCGTTGCCCTTGTTCAACATCGTACGCATCTGCTGCAAATAGGCCGCTCCACGCAGCTGTTGTTCCACCGGGTCTTTTTGTTCATCCCCCTTGAGCCAGTGAATATCCTCCTCGGGTAATTCGGCCAGGAATCGGCTCGGGGTGCAATCGGCTGTTTCACCAAAACGTTTACGTTGCTGGCTGTAAGTCAAGGTCAGGGTTTTTTGTGCGCGGGTGATGCCGACGTAGGCCAGACGACGTTCTTCTTCGATGTTATCGGTCTCAATGCTATTGCGGTGTGGCAATAAATTCTCTTCCCAACCGATCAAATAGACATGGGGAAATTCCAGGCCCTTGGCGGCGTGCAACGTCATCAAGGCGACGCGATCCCCGGAATCATTATTGTCTTCGCGTTCCATGCGTTCCTGCAAGGCGAGTTTGGCCAGTAAGGTGGCGAGATCGGCGTCGGGGTCATGGCGCACCAGACGTGCAAACCAATCGAGCAATTCATTGACGTTGTCCATCTTGCGCTTGGCACTGATTTCATCCGCGCTGCTGTCGGTTAGCCAACGTTCATAGTCGAGTTCATGCAGTAATTGTTTAACCGCCACATCCGGCGAACTTTGCGCGCTCTGGCGGGAAAAATTCTCCAGCCATTGTGAGAACTCGCGCAGGTTTTGGGTGGCGCGGGTACTTAAGTGTTGCGCCAGTGTCGTATCAGCCGCCGCAACACTCAAACTCAGATTTTGTTTAGCAGCAAACTCTGCGAGTTTTTGCACGCTGGCCGTGCCGATTTCGCGGCGCGGGGTATTGACGATGCGTACAAAGGCATTGTCATCATCGGGATTGTTGAGGATGCGCAGATAGGCGAGGATATCCTTGATCTCGGCAAACGAAAAAAATGACATGCTACCGCTCAATGAATACGGAATGGTTTGCTCGCGCAACACCCGTTCAAATAAGCGCGATTGATGATTGCCGCGATAGAGGATGGCGTAGTCCTGAAAACGCGTGGCCTTGGAAAATTTATGATGCAGCAACTCGCCGATCACCCGTTGCGCCTCGGCTTCTTCATCACGACAGGCGATGATCTTGACCGGGTCACCGCCGCTGAAATTCGACCACAGGCGTTTTTCAAACACGTGCGGGTTATTTTTAATTAAATGATTGGCGACATTCAGGATGCGGCTGGTGGAGCGGTAATTTTGTTCCAGCTTGATCACCTTGAGATCGGCAAAGTCCTGTTGCAGTTGCGTCAGGTTTTCGGGCTTGGCGCCGCGCCAGGTGTAGATCGATTGATCATCATCGCCCACCACGGTCAGCCCGCGGTGTTTGCCCACCAGCAGCCGGACCAGTTCGTATTGGCCCATGTTGGTGTCCTGATATTCATCCACCAGCAAATAACGCACCTTGTTCTGCCATTGTTCGCGGTATTCGGCGTCTTGTTGTAATTGCCAGATCGGCAGCACGATCAAGTCATCAAAATCCACCGAGTTATACGTTCGCAGTGCTTGTTGATATTGAGTATAGGTCGAGGCGGCGCGATACGTTTGATCATCCTGCGCCTGTGACAAGGCCTGCGCGGGACTGAGACAATTCTGTTTCCACTGATTAATCTGTGTCAGGGTTTGTTCGGCCTGTTGGCCGGGGTCCGCATAGGTGCGGCGCATCAATTCCTTGATCAGCGACAACGCGTCGCTTTCATCATAGATCGAAAAACCGGGTTTCAGGCCAAAGGTCTCATACTGCTGCCGGATCATATTCAAACCCAGGGTGTGAAACGTCGACATGTGGATCGCCTTCACCGTTTTTTTGTCGAGTAACTTGCCGACACGTTCACGCATTTCACGCGAGGCCTTGTTGGTAAAGGTGACCGCATAGACATTTCCCGGCGGTAAATGCTGGCGCTCGGTCAAGTGCGCGATCTTGTGCGTGAGCACGCGGGTCTTGCCACTGCCCGCACCCGCTAAGACCAGTAACGGTGAAGTGACATGATTAATCGCGGCGCACTGGGCGGGATTGAGGAGATCGGACATGGGGGGTGATTGTATAGGGTACGGCGGGAATGTCGATCTTGACTTTTCCCCGTTGCCTTTTATTCACGGGGCATCGGTCTGTGTAGCGAAATAACGCGTGATGATCTGCTGCGCCTCGGGCAAAGCCCTGGCGATGTCCCAATCCCCGGCCGTGATCGACAACATCAAACGATGACACAGTGGTTGCCGTTGTGCAGGCGGGTATTGTGCTAATTTCTCCTGGATGCCACGCACGTTGGAGTCAATCAGATAATCAATTTGTTCGGCATATTTCGCTGCATTAACCGTGGCTTGCTGTTGCGCGATCTGCGTGACCAAGTCGGCGCGTAAGCGGGTGGCCTGCGCAACAATCACGGCATTGTGCGATTGCCAATGGTCGCGGGCATGCGTAGCGGGTTGTTGCAATGGTGCAAAGGTGCTGACACAGTCGCGCAGCAGGGTTTCGGTGGTGCGTTGCTTGGCCAAGATCTTCCCCGCCGCACGTGTCAATTCCATTGCCTGTTCATAGGCAAGTGGCGGTGCGGCGTCGCACTCAATCGGGTCGAGTATGAAAACAGGACTGAGCAAGATCGCCACAATCAGGGGGATGCGTTGTTGATTCATTGGCTGCACAGTGTACGTAGTCGCTTTTAATAGCACAACCTGCGCAGTACCCTGGTTGAAAAATAATGGCAAGAGCGGCGTGATGGCCATTTGCATCACCTGGGGCATACGCTAGACTGTAAAACATTGATCGCATAGTAACAAAAAAACGGCTCTTCCCTCCCCCATGCAGGCGGGCAGTTTAGCATAGCCCTCATTACTAAGAGATAAATATGGCAGCGCTGAGCGAGGCAAACAAATATACTTTGTATGGCGCATTCTTCGGTGTTTTTTCCCCGGTGGGCTCGATCCTGTTTCTGTATACTATCGGCGACTTGGGCGAGACACACGGTTTTGTCCAGATGGTATCGGCTGCGCATCGGAATACCTTGTTATACGTGATCGACACGGCACCGCTTTTCCTCGGCTTGTTTGCCCGCCTTGCCGGGTTGCGCCAAGAACGGCTACGCCGCTTTTCCGATTCTCTGGAACAGCAGGTGGGCGAAAAAACGCAGTCGTTAGAACTCGCCTTGGAGAGCGAGCGTAAGGCCAAAGATGTGAGTGCGCATCTGGCAGAGCACGACACTGTGACCGGGTTACTGAATCGTCGCCGCTTTCATAAAGAACTCGACCGTTGGCTCCTGTATGCACAACGTTATCACCGCGTTGGGACGTTAATATTCATCGACCTCGATAACTTCAAATACGTCAACGACACCTATGGCCATAGCACCGGAGATGAGTTGCTGTGCCATGTCACTTCGCTGTTGACAGACCACTTGCGCACTACCGATTTTATTGCGCGCTGGGGTGGTGATGAGTTCGCACTACTACTTCCGGAAACCACCGATAAAGATGCAACCGAGGTCGCTAATAAGTTGCTTGAAATATTCATGCGTAACCCGCTGATCGTGCACGGGCAAAAGGTGCTCCCGTCCGCGAGTATTGGCTTGGCCTATTTCCCGGCCCATGCGATCAATGCATCCGATTTGGTCAACTATGCCGATGCCGCCATGTACGAAGCGAAGCAGAGCGGCCGTGCCTGTTGGCGGTTGTATTCTGCTTCTGACGGTGAGACGCAGCGTATCCAGGAACACGTGCAATGGGAGGCGCGTATTCGGCGCGCGTTGGAAAACGATCAGTTTATTTTTTTTTACCAACCGGTAATTCATGTTGTATCGCGTAAGACCTACGCGTACGAAGCGTTATTACGCATGGAAGATCGCGACGGTCAATTGATTAGCCCGGGGAAGTTTCTCGAATCGGCCGAACGTATTGGCCTGAGTGTGCCCATTGACTTTATGGTGTTGCGCAAAGCCGCACGGCGACTACTGGGTTTGCTGAACGAGGCTGAATCAATTATTGTCTCACTCAATCTCAGCGAAAAAACCCTGCAAGATCAGGATTTGGTGACGCAGGTGGAAATCGCGCTGTGCGACAACCCGGTACTTAACGGAAGAATCCAGTTCGAAGTTCGTGAGGGTATCGCCCTGGAAAATCTGGCAGCAGTTCGCCGCCTCGCCGATTGCGTGAAAAAATTCGGCGGTTCGATTGTGTTGGATGATTTCGGTGGCGGTCCCACCTCGTTTCATCAATTCCGCGATATCGGGATTAAGATCATTAAATTAGACTCGAACGTCAGTCGTGAATTGAGCGCGACGCCAGACAATCAGAAATTCATCAAAAATATCGCGACCATCGCGCACGACTATAATATTGCGGTTGTTGCCAAGTTCGTCGAAGACCTCGCGCTGTTGCCGCTGTTACAGCAGCTTGGTATCGATTACGCGCAGGGCTTTGCGTTAGGCCGGCCGGTGGAGTCTATCGAACAAGCCGCAATTGTTTCTGCCTTGGTGAATTGAGCTTCTATCTGATAGGGTATTAGCAGACAAATACTGTCCACCTGAATTAATGAACGCCCACAAAAGAAAAAAAGGAAGGTTTATGCAGTTGCGAATTTGTTGGTATGTTGCATTGGTGTTGATGGGGGCTTCTGTGTTGTTAGCACACGCCGCATTAAGTCATGATCCCAGCCTGGATTGGTATAGCGTCGAAAGTACACACTTTGCGATTCATTATCACAACGGTGAAGAGGCGTTGGCGCAACGTGTTGCGACTATCGCCGAAGACGTGCATCAACGCTTGAGCAAATGGCTGGCCTGGGCACCAAAGCACAAAACCGATATCATCGTCAGTGATGAATGGGATTTGTCGAACGGTTTTGCCACAGTGTTTCCGCGCACCCGCTTCACCATCTATGTCACTGCGCCGGATGAGATAAACTCTCTCGAAGATCACAAGGGCTGGTTGCAGGCTTTAATTACCCACGAATATTTGCACATCATTCACCTGGATAAGGTCAGCGGTCTGCCAGCCACTCTACAGAATGTTTTTGGCCGACATCCCTGGTTGTTTCCCAATGTCTATCAACCACGCTGGCTGATCGAAGGTATCGCGACGCATACCGAGACGGATATGGAACAAGGCATCGGCCGGGGGCAGAGCAGTTTGTTTGACATGATGATGCGCATGGAAGTGGCCAATGGCATCAAACCGGTTGAACAAATCAATCAACCCCTGAGCAGTTGGCCGCTCGGGCATGCGCCGTATTTATATGGCGTGCAATATTATCAGTACCTTAATGAACGTTACGGTGATAAAAAAATTCAGGAATTGGTCGCGAATTATTCTGATAACCTCATTCCGTTTCGACTGAATTCCACCAGTGTCCAGACCTTTGGCAAAGATCTGCCGCAGATATGGGGGGATTTTTCGCTGCATACCAATAACAAATATCAAACACAGATTAACGCCATACAACAACGGGGTGAGCAGGCGGGACAGCCTCTGACGCAACAAGGTTATTTTGCCGGACCGTTGCGTACGTTGCCGGATGGGCGGATATATTTTATTGCGTTTCGTGGCGATACCCGTGCCGGTTTGTACTTGATTGAGTCGGGCAAAGCAGCGCGGAAGTTACGCGACGTGGTGGCAGGCAGCCGTCTGGATGTACACCCACAGCAGGGGCTATTGTTGGTGCAGCCCGAAATATGCCGCAATGCCGCCATTTATTATGATCTATATCGCGTCGATAGCAGTGGTAGTCACCTGCAACGTCTTAGCCACTGTGCGCGTTATCATCACGCCGTCTGGTCCGCCGACGGCACACAGATCCTGGCAGTACACAATACCTTAGGCAAGGTGGCCTTGCATCGCTTAAATGCGCAAGGTGTTTTGCAACAAGTGTTATGGCAATCGCAAGATGATACGCAAATCAGTGATCTGGATTGGGCGCCGGATGGACAAAGTACTGTTGCCGGTGTTTGGCGCGAGCACAGCGGTTGGAATCTGGAACAATTCACACTAGCTGATCAGGTGTGGTCCAAACTTACCAATGACAATGTGATTGAAGGCCAACCGCGTTTTATCGACGGCGGCCAAGCGGTGTTATTCAGTGCGGATGTCGGCGGGGTTTATAATATTCACCGTCTGGATCTGGCCAGCCGCCAACAAACGACCTTAACCAATGTGATCGGTGGTGCGTTTTCACCGGCATGGATAGATAACACACTCTATTATATTGGTTATAGTGCACAGGGTTATGATGTCTATGCACTGCCTGCGCCTGATGCAAAAGCAACACCACTCACGAATAACCCGACAATCACGTCGCACAACGCGGATACGCCGGCCTTGCCCGAAGCAACACTGACAGCCCCCACCGCGTATTCGCCGTATTCTGGATTGAGTCCGAGCTGGTGGTTTCCGCATTTAGTGATCGACGAACAACGCAGCGAGATCGGCGCGGTGACCGCCGGTTGGGATGCCTTGCGGCGCCATATATATGGTGTGGACCTGGCCTACGACGCGACCAATCAATGGTGGGTGGGCAGTGTCGATTACCTGTACGATCGATACTGGCCAGTGTTTCGTTTGCTTCAGCGTCGACTCACTCAGTTGTCGTTGAGTGGGACTGAGACACCGGTGCGGATCCGGCAGGAAGATGTCACACAAGCACAAGTGATCCTACCGTTTACTTCTCTGCGTGACAGTTGGGCGCTTCACCTTGCTGCGTTACAGGAACATGAAAAAGAAGTATGGACTGCGGATGGCTTTACGCCGTTTGTTGATTCACGCGATGATATCCTGGCTGTAGCGCTAACGTACAATTCGGCGAGCCGGTTTCCAAAATCAGTGAGTCGCAGTGAAGGCCGCGATGTGCGATTTATCCATGAAGACAGTGACGCCATCGGCAGCAGCGATTTTACCGGGCAGGTGGTTGTTGGTGAATGGCGCGAGTATATTCATTTAGGGGCGCAACATGTCTTGGCGTTGCGTTATGTCGAAGGCCGTGGCAACAACAACCCGCGGCTGTTTCGCTTGGGTGGTATCCAGACGGTCACCAATCCGTTTACCTATTTATTAGGGGCGTCGGGTGATCCATTGTTTAATCGCCGTGATTACACCCTGCGTGGTTATGACGAAGGCCTGGCACAACTGCGCGGCCGACGCATGCGCCTGGCCTCGGCGGAATACCGTTTTCCTATTGCCTTGATTGAACGCGGCTGGATGGTGCCACCGCTTGGTCTGCATCAGATACACGGCGCCGTCTTTTATGAAACCGGTGCAGCCTGGCAGAATGACGGCCCGAATAATTATTATTCGTCAGCCGGTGCGGAATTTAATGCCGATGTGGACGTGTTTTATGATTTACGTATCCAAATGACACTGGGTGTGGCGAAGGGGTTTGATGATGTTATCGGTTCTAACAAGCTGTATTTTCGTTTAGGGCATAATTTCTAGGCGGGGGACTCAATATTTGTTACGAACGCTTGTCTACTTTGTTTAAACTCGTTTCACGAGGATGTGTGCAGGCGGGCTTGCGCCTGAGGTGTCATCCGCGTTATGCAAACGGCTGTGTTGGAACAGTTATTCAGATAACTTGCCGCAGATACACACAGGTTTGTCATTTGGCTCTTTTAGACTTGGCCCAGCGGTACATGGCGCGAACATTTTCCTTAAACCAATCATTGTAATTTGAAAAATAACTATATTGTGCTAGTTTGACTAACTCGGCTGCCTGGTCTTCAGTAAGTTTTTTTTCAAGCGACTCCGTAGCTGCCTTGAGAACCGCCTCGAAATATTCAACCTGCCTTTTCACGGCGTGAATAGTCCCCGGTGGCCCATGGCAAAAAGTAATTTTATCAACATCTAAAGTAAGAACTCGACGTTGCATCTTGAGCATTTCATCAATATCAATACCAGGCAGATCAGCCCAGCCGACCACATCGTTGTTTGCAAAATCACAAATATACGCCATCCGTAATTCCGGGATTACTGGCACCAGAATCGAAGCTGTGTGTGCGTCACCGAGATAACGCAAGTCTATTGTTCGATTGCCAAATTTATAGACTCGGCCCTTGTCAGTAACTGTTTCTGTAGGCAACTCAATAAAAGGTGTATTGTTGTTTTTAAAATATTTTAACACCCGTTCATGCGCAATGATCGGTACGCCTTTACCAAAATGTCGGCGTAAAATACGTGCACCGGCAATATGGTCTGTATGCAGATGCGAGTAAATGATGGCAAGCAGTGGTTTATTCGGGGCATACTCTTGAATAATGCGACTATAAGCCAACGCCGCAGAGTCAGATAAAGGATCAAAGGCGACCACACCTTCAGACGTAACAATAAAATTAGTGTAATAGGATTCTTCATCATTTTTAAATTCAATCGTGTATGTTCCGTCTCCGGTATCAATGGTTCTTACGTACTCCAGAAGATTATAAGTTGTTCCACGATCATTAAAACCAGATATGTCTTCAGAATTCGAAATACCGGCATTCGCTATAAGAATAAAAACCGCAAATATTTTTGCGTTTATGCTGTGGCCGAATAATTTTTTGGCAACCGTTGACATAGCTGATTTCAACACGTAATTTACCAAGGTTAAGATTGACGGATTCATTTTTTGAAACTATACCACGTGAGCATAATAACCCCTACGCGGATTCAAACGTAAGCCAGACCGGGGAAGAACGGAAGAGGGTTCACCATGATTCACCTTTGCCAGGTGTCAGGCTCGGCAAAGGCGTTTTTACCATCATGTTGATTGTGTTTTACGAGCTAAGGCGAATATTGCGCATCCAATGTTACCCCCGTGAAACTTGAATAGGCCCGGACACTGATATACCAGGTTCCCGCTGTTGGACTGGCAATGCTGCAAGATTCCACATTGCCAGCGAGATAGGGTCGGCAAGTATAACTGCTGGTGGTGGGTTGTGCGCCATAACGTACATAGAGATCCGCATCACCCGTGCCGCCCGACATGTTTACTTTTAACGTACGCATACCGGCAGGCACATCCAGTGTGTAGTTTAGCGAAGCGCCACTACTCGCCGCCAAATTGGTTTTCGTGAAACCACTGCCACTTGCGCCAGTTGCGTAGCTGGCCAGCAGTGACATGCCTGAAAATGCCGTGTAGGCTCGCAGCACCACGTGATAGATTCCTGGTTGTACATTTGTGATGTTACATGTTTCATTGTTGCCGCTTTGATAGGGACGGCAGTCGTAGACACTGGTGGTGGGTGCAGAACCAAAGCGGACATACAAATCAGCATCCCCGGTGCCACCGCTGATCACAAAGCTCAGATTGGATGAACCTTGCGGTACTTCCAAGGTAAACGAAAGTGTTCCACCGCTGGCCGCAGACAAACCAGTTACCGGCACACCCTTCACCAGCGTATTGTTTACCGGTGGTGGCGTCACACCGCTGGCCGCCGTCACCGCAGCGGCAGCATCCACAATGCCGGCACCGCATTGACCACAAGTGGCGGGAAAACTACGGGCCGTAGATTTCAAGATCGACTCGACTTGATCCGGTGTCATCGTTGGTTTAACCGCATACAACAATGCAGCAACACCAGCAACGTGTGGTGTTGCCATGCTGGTGCCTTGATAGAAGGCATAACTGTCGGTACTTGTTGTTGTCCGACCGGCATTGAGGGTAGATAAAATACCGTTCGCTGTTCCCGTGGTGACATCACCACCGGGTGCCGCCACATCCACGACCGCACCATAATTGGAATAATAGGCACGCCCACCATTGCGATTGATGGCGGCAACGGCGATGACGCCAGTACAGTTGGCCGGGTTCGAATTACTCGCATTGATGTTTTCATTGCCTGCTGCCACCACCACCGTCGCACCCAAGCTGCGCACAGTGTTAATCGCATTTTGTGTGGTGATGCCGCAACTACCCGAACCACCCAGACTTAAATTCAACACGCGCGCGGGATTGGCGTTAACAGGCACACCGGCCACCGATCCACCGGCCGCCCAGATCATGCCATCGACAATGTCCGACGTGTACCCACCACATCGACCCAGCACACGCACCGGTAACACTTTGGCCTTGTATGCCACACCGGTCACACCAAGACCGTTATTGCTGACGGCTGCGATGGTTCCGGCGACGTGTGTGCCATGCCAGCTGCTGTTACTGGCTGGTGAACCGGTAGCGCACGCGCCCGCAGGTTCCCAATCGCCGTTGTCGGTGGCATTCGCATCGCGGCCATTGCCATCTTGTGCAATGGTGGGATCCGAAATCATGTCATAGCCGGGCAGGATATTCGCTGCCAGATCGGCATGCGGTAAGTAACCGGTATCGATCACCGCGACCACTACACCCAAACCTTGTGTGGTATCCCACGCCGTAGGCAAATTCAGGCCGCCAATGGTTTCAAAATATTGCCATTGCTCGTTATAACGGGAGTCATTGGGAATGGCGAGGGGATACATTTTTATATCTGGTTCTGCGTATTCCACATCGGTATCCGTCATCAGAGCGGCAATGATATCCGTCATCCGCACGCCCACATGTTTGTTTTCCACTTGCAGCAATTGCGCACCGCTATGTAATCGCCGGATATGACGAAGACCTGTGCCCGTGCGTTGTGACAGCGCATTGACCTGCGCATTCGGCATGCTGGCTGCCTGGCCAACAGCGGAATTATTTTTGTATTTTACAATCACCCGATCCGTGTCTTCCTCCGCTGACCGGGAAGAAATACCTCTCATGACATCGTCTTCACTGTGACCGGCAAAGACAGGTGTCGATAGTGAACCATAGATCATGGCGGCGGTTAATACTGTTTTTGACAAATTGTGTTGTTGTTTATAGTTAGTTTTATTCATAATAAATCTTCCCTTGGTTTATGATGATTAAATAGCTCTTTAAAATACAGCATTCATTACATGAGTGCAGGGTGTTACTGACGAATATTTATAACTTGATCAGGCTCAACATATTTAACACGCTCCAGTTTGGAAATTTCCTCATTGGCTTTGTCGAGATGTATTTTATCCAGAGGTGGATTGATAACAATAATCCACCGTTGTTCAGTGCTATGAGGTAATACTGAAAAGTCGGTTTTAATAATGGATTGTATTTGTTGCGTGAGCGTCTGCTTTTGTTCAGCACTCAAGGCAGCATCAAACTGGATGATCAGCCGCTGTGGCGGGGCTGCAAAAACGGTACTTACCTGCAACAAGACAAACAGCAGGTACAAGTAAAACCGGGATATTTTCATAAAAACATCCTTGTTAGCCATCGGTAAAAAAACGACCCGTTGAAAAATAGTATGCCATCAACAGGATATAAAAAAACTGGTCTGATGGTATGTGCATAATGACCAGTATTCTTTGATGGAGGTCACATTTAAGGAACCTTCGGAGGATTGTTATTTATAGCGCAGGGGTAAATTGTGTAATTTACTCCTTAATGGCTTGTTGAAAAACGTGACAGTAAACCCCGATTCGTCGTTCCGGCCAAACGCAGTGCGAGCCGGAATCCATATATTAATAGGTTTCTGGCTATCGACGTGAGTCGGTTTAAAGAATGCTCAGTACGTTCTGTGTTTTTCAACAAGCTGTTAATTGTTCAGGAATTCAATGAAAACCAAATTTGGTACCAAAGAGAAATAATCTTTATTTAAGCCGCCCATGTGACACCTTCTGGTAGTGTATAACTGGAATATTCAAAATGTAACACCCGTCGTGACGTGGTTGCTACGGATTTTTCGGAGGAGTGCAGAACATGAGGGCGCATGACTACTGCGCCACCTGCAGCTGTTTCACAATAGACCGCCTGATCTTTGTTAATTTGTGCGTGGACGTTATCGCTTGCAAGGAGCCCCAGGCGATGTGAGTGCGGCATAATTTTGAGACAGCCATTATCGATTGTCGCCGGATCGAGATGGACACGAATGGTCACCATGTTGTTGAGTACTTCCATCGGGGGTTGAACATGCCACACCTCCGCCTTAAGCGACCACGGTCCCCAACCGACCTGTTCAAAACGCCGGGATACGGCGACGGTTCTATCCTGGTGCCAGGTAACAAACCAGTTGTTTTCAGGTGATTTGTCAAAATAGATGGCCCGCACCAATTGAGGTTTGCCACACAGGTGCTGCGCAGCGACCGACAAGAGCGGTGTTGATTGTGCCAAAGCGGCGACCTGAGAAACTCGCTGCTCAACTCTGCGAATTCCACCGCGCAATGGTTCCAGCTTAAGTTCGCCAAGGACGGCGAGCAGTAGTTGCACCTCATTGGCAGTAATTAAACTATCAATTACTTCAAAACCTAAATCATCAAGTTCCACAATGCGACCCTATGGTTTTATGTCTGCTCACGTATTGTTGTGCCGTGCCGCCACTGCGCCATATTATCCTCTATCAGAGGGTCTATCAAAGGGTCACTTGAACCGCTAAGAATATAAGAACAGAAGGAATCAAGGAACCGCGAACAGTGGCGTAGTTCGTGTTGCCTTCTGATACAACGTAGTCAATGCCTTATTGCGGTAAAGAGATGAATGCGGGGTAATTTCTCACAGTCAACCGGCCTTTTTTCTCACAGCAATAAATTTCCCGGCCTCTTAGACTGGGTACATGTAACATGTTTTATATAAATTCAGCTGTAGGCTTAACCTGACATAACAATCAGGTCGCACTGACAGATTGAGATTACAACTTTATTTATAATTACTGGCGCAATGAAGTTAAGTCGTCAAATGTATTGCAGACAGAGGAGTGAGTAAGATGCAACAAGCTAATCGACATGGCGAGGCAAAGTCCATTCCATTTCGCACCGGGCGATTTTATTCCATTGGCAGTGCCTGGTGGTTTGCCATTCGGCGCGGGCCGGATCAAGGGCCCTATCAAACAAAGTCGACTGCAAAACAAGCATTGATCGAGTTCTTAAATGATCAATTCGCCTTTGATAAGATATTGCATCAGGACCTGCGTTTACTGCATGGCAACAGTAAGAACCTGGGCTGAGGTGTCTATTTAAAGACTGGCCCACACGGCGGCGAACCGATCCTGCGCCGCTGGTTGTATTGACGAATCAACAGAATTTTGTTTTTCATCCGACCATGTTACATAGTGTGCGCTACCTGATGGCGTTGTAAAAATGGCCTCCTTCAGTTCAAAGCGTCGTAACTGGCCATCATATTCTAATGCAAGTATTTTACCCTCTAGCCGCGTTGGCAGTGCGGGCAAAAACAGTACAGTACCCTGTTCATCTTCACCTATTAAAGCCTTGATTGGTTGGCTTTGGTGGTGACGTGCCTGTATATGCAGTTGTGTTGGTTTAACCTGGCTGCTGAGTCGTTTAATACCGGCACGAATCGGTCCTGTTGCCGGGCAGACCAGCCAGCGAATTTCCCCCAACTGCCATTGACCATTTTTCCCACGTGCCGCAATCAACTCACTGGTTTGGATATGCTCGATGCCTTCTTGCAGCACGGCAACACAAAAACCACCTTTGCTGATGTTGACGATACGCGCTGGTAAATAATGGTAGGCCTTTAAACGAATACTTTCGGTCCAAGAGGGTGGCGGTGGATCGGGATCAAAATAGGCGGTATCCCAGATATCGCGGACATCATCACGTTCTGTTGCGAATCCATGAGTATTGAACGAGCTTGGACTATCCAGCGAAAAGGTATCAGTGCTGAATGTAAATTGTTCGCTTGGTGTATCAATGGGTTTGGTCGGTGCGGTAGTGCGAGGCGATTTCATCTCGCGCCCCTCTGACACAAGATAGTGGATCGCGCTCATACCGATAGCCAGTTCAGTATTACCCTGAATACTGCGGCGTTCACTGTCGCGAGTTGCGGGCCGACCCCAATTATTCAGTAATACGATGGCGCTACGCCGTCCAATGGATCTGTCGCGCGCCAAAGTAATGTGGTTCTGATCCGCTTTGGCGGTATTTAACTGTTGCTGAATAAATTGTATTAGCGGGGTGATATCAAAGTAACGAATATTCGGTGCATCCGCCTGGAAGCCCGGTTCGGATGCAACCAAACCCGGTGACATATCCGTATTGGTTATGAAGGCATATGTCTGCGCATGGTGCGGCTGACGCCGCTCGCCCAGGGCGGTGTGGTTTACCCAGATGTCCATATTGTTGAGTACTTCATGGAGTTCAGTTAATTTGAACAAACTGGGGGATAATAAATTTATCAGCAGCAGTTTTTTAAATTCAATGTCAAGCGTGGTTTTGACGTTGGTGTTACGCAGACAGGGCACTTTACTGTTGAGCAAATCATGTTTTTCAATCAATTGATACAGCCAGTACAGTCGTTGCCATGTGCCGCGCGGGAATGGCATATACAATAAACGGTAATTGCACAACAGTAAGCTGTGATAAAAAAGAATACGATGTACCGCGGTGGTGATCACTTTTTTCCAGCCAAAACGCCCTAATTCAATGCTGGAGGCAATGATGCGCTGATAACCTTCAATGCTTTGGCGTAACAGCTGGTTGTATAAATCAGAAATTTTGCGGCGCTTGGTCGATAAGGGAAGTGGCTTACCGACATAGTGTTTGTGGAGTTCCGGCAAGATCCGGGTGAGTTGTTGCGAGATACCCTCGAGTAAAATGAAATGCTCTTTGACCGGAACGTTATCCTGGCGATTGACGCCACGCATGGCCGAATACAATTGACGTGAGGTTTCCCCGATGTGGGCGAGCGGCAGCTGCTTAAGCCAGGCATCTACAGCAGCAGGACGAATATCAAAGTTATCGGTGTTCATTGTGGTTATTATTTCCAGTCATCTGGCTCATGTTCTTGCAATTTGGTTGCCAAGTGTCAGTACATGGCGTTTTCACTTTAACGCGCAGTGATAGCGAAATGCACAAAACCAGCAGCTTGCTCGCAAGGTGTCTATTGGGCCTTCGGCTCAAAAGTGTGATGCAGCGCACATTTTAACCTAATGTTGAGGAGAGCGGATAATATTTATCCGCTGTCGTTATCTTTTGTAACAATGGGTATGGCACACAGCAATGTATGTAACGAAATGCTCATGCAAGAGCGAGGGTGTTGGTTGATGTTTTTTATAGGCACATAGAAAGAGAGAATAGCTTGTGGATAAATTGGCGTTGATGAGCAAGCGGCGTAGAATAGCGGGCCCAACATCTAAGCAGCTCAGTAGGATATAGCCTGTTATGTTTTTTCCAGATCAGTACGATGTCATTGTCATTGGCGGCGGCCATGCGGGCACCGAAGCGGCATTGGCATCAGCACGGATGGGTGCTAAGACGCTGTTACTGACCCACAATATTGAAACCCTGGGGCAGATGAGCTGCAATCCCGCCATTGGTGGGATTGGTAAAGGTCATCTCGTTAAAGAGATCGATGCCCTTGGCGGTTTAATGGCGCAGGCCGCCGATCAGGCCGGGATCCAATTCCGTATTCTCAATGCCAGCAAAGGCCCTGCCGTGCGTGCGACACGCGCACAAGCGGATCGTGCCTTATATAAACAAGCGGTGCGCCGCGTTTTGGAAAATACCCCCAACCTGACCTTGTTTC
>JAYSTO010000129.1:0-5886 GCA_043719675.1 Gammaproteobacteria bacterium
GCAATGCAGGAGCAATTGCCGAGAGAGTTTCTTTGGTTACTTTCTTGTCGGCACAAGAAAGTAACCCGCCTAAGGGCGGAACAGGGAATCACCCCGCGTGAGCGGCTCAAATTATTTTATAAAATTAAAATACAGAAATAAAACTTACACATCAGATTTGTAATAAGGAATCTGATCCGGCGCCACCGCCCCACCCGACAAAATAAACGCCATTGCCTCATCCACCGTCCAATTGGTTTGAATCAGCGAATCCAAAGGAACAATTTCCAGATAGCCGCCGGTAGGGTTGGGGGTGGTGGGGATGAACACGGCAGCGAGGGCTTGGCCGGTGTGTTGGTCGTGCATGATGCGGGTGACGAAGCCAATTGTTTTTAAATGTTTGGCGGGGAATTCGATCAGCACCACGCGTTGCATGCCATCGGGTTTTTTCTCCAACACGGCGATCAGTTTCTTCACCGCGCCATAAATACTTTGCACCAGGGGGATCGAGTTCATCAGGTAGTCAAATAAACTCAGGATGCGGCGGCCAATAACACGTGAGGCGATCCAGCCCAATAGATATAAGGCAATAATCGTCAGGACAATCGCCAGTGAATTGGTGAACCACGGTGAGGATAACCACGTTGCGGTATTTGGGGAATAGAGTTTCCAGGTTGTCACCAGCGCCTCTGCCCAAGGTAAACCGAAGCCGGATAATTGGGTTAAGAAAAAATTAAAGACAATGTAGGTAAACCACAGTGGGATAATAGTGATCACACCCGTTAGGATGTAACGCTGCGCACGATTGAGAAAGTGACGCGTGGGTTTATCGGGATTGTTCATTGGTAAGCTGTCTTTAATTGATGGGTAATTGTTTGCGTAAGGCATCACGATTAAACCACCAGTTGTCTTCCACAATGGCATCGAGGATCTTGGCCAGGCGCGGCAGGAAGATCGCTGGGTCTTTAAGCTGTAAGCGTTCCATCCAGAAATCCAGCATGTCTTGCGATTCAATCTGGCTATGCCGTTTTGCCACTTGCGCGATAATTTGGTTGGTGAGAAAGGTCAGGCTGGTGTGTTCCTGGCCCTGGCAACGCAAGTCTGCAATATAGTGTGCGGCAATAGCGGCGACAGCGGCGCCGTCGGCATTGGGCGGTGTTTCGTCAATGATGTGGTGCAGCATCGCCACGCTGGTGTGCGCCGCAATCGGAAAGGTTACGCCTAACCATACACCGTTACCCAGCGCAATGATGGCGTCGGGTTGGCCACATTGATAAATGACATCGCAGGTTTCAACCGCCTGTTGCCACTGCGCGTGCTGCACAAAGAGATCAAAAATCGGGCGGGCTTGTTGCCATGCTTCGGCTTGGCGTTGTAAGGCGAGTAGGGCACTGGCGATGTCTAACTGGAGACCGGCGCGTTGCACGGGATCGGCGTCCTTGGGCAGCGCGGCAAGTTGTTGCTGGTGTTGCGCCAAGAGGGCCTGGATATTGCTGGCATCGATCAGCGTTAATGCTTCTTTACTGCTAAGACCGGTTGAGGTCGTATTCTCTGTGCTCATGGTTCAGATTACCTGGTTAACCGTTGTTACGTTATGGTGTTGTACGAAATAGGCCATGGCAAGAATGGTATTGAGGTGCGGGTTACGCTGGGGTGAATTCTAAGCTAATCGCTTTACAAAGGATAGTTGCAACAGGGGTACAAATTAGACGAGGGGATGATTATTCACTATGCCCCAACGGACTTTTGTGGGCTTGGGTAAAAATGACTTCCACATTTAACCACAAACCTTTGTCGGTTTTAAGCCTGGCGATCTCAGCCAGATGATCGACACGTATTTGCGCTTGTTGTGCGGTGGATAATTGATTGACAATGCCACGAAAGCCGCTGTTCCAGAGAATTTCCCACCAGTCATTTTCCGACTGCAAGTGATAACCCATTTGTTCGACATCACAGGTGACGGCGGTAAAACCAGCCTGACTCAATACCTGTTGGCAGAGCGCCGGTTCAGCCAGGCGTTGCCACGAGGCTACCGGAAAACTAATACCCATTTGTTCAACGCGCGTACGAAACAGATCAGTAAATGGCTGAAAGGCCTGGCGCGTGAAACTGGTCAGGATCAGGCGTCCACCGGGTTTTAACACGCGTAACCATTGGGCAAGTGCAGCCGACATGTCCGGCAGAAAAAACAAACCAAATGCGCAGGTGATCACATCAAAATAATTGGAGCGAAACTCCAGATTGCTGGCATCCATCAGATGAAAGTCGACATTATCCAAGCCATGTTTGCTGGCATTGAACTGTGCCTTGCTGATCATGTTTTCCGCGATATCAATGCCATGCACGCGCCCCTCGGGACGAATGCGTTGCGCGGCGGCAATCGCTGCCATACCCGTACCTGTGGCGATATCCAGAACCTTCTCTCCCGGTTTTAAGTTGAGCTTGTGGATCATGCGGTCGGCGCAAAAGGGGAAATAACGCTGTGACGGGTTATCGTAACCGGAGGCCACTAAGTCGAAGGTGGCTTTCACTCGTTGTTTGAATTGTTCGGCGTCGTTTATCATGGTGAAGATATTACCGTGTTAAAAAGTGGATAGCATTCTGTACGATGTTAGCAGTACTAGGCGTAGTGTGTCTTGAGTATTTGTTGCGTGAACTGGGTACGCAAATAAAAACCGCGCGGCAAGGTTTGGATCGCCTCGCCGTCTTCATCGTGTGATCGGCGTAACGCCTTGCTGTTGGCCGCCTTTGGCCGCACTTGCAGATAGGTGCCAATGTGCGCGCTGATCTGATCGATACGCCCGGTACTGATCAGTTCCATGATCTCCTCCCAATCTTGTTTGAGTATGGCGGTATCTTGCGTGGAGGGACTCCACAAGATGGCAGTACCGATTCGCCGCTGCGCGATGGCAATCTGCGGGTCTGCTTCAATGGGTAACCACAACACCCGTTGCAGTTTTTTGCACACCCAGGACTCTTCCCAATACATGGCGGCATCGCCATCCAGTGGCACACTGCAGACATAGGTGGTTTCTTTGGTTTCACCGTGGCGGTTAATCGGTAAGGTCTTGAGCTCCACATTGATTTGTTGAAAGTCAGGTTGTGGCAATGACGCGGCGGTGGCCCCCAATTGCAGTTCGACTAATTGACCAAACCAGCCTTTGGCGTTACGCAGATCAGTTGGGAGGCATTGATTATGCAGCGCCGCTAATTGTGTGAGTGTTAAACCCGCCAGGGCGTGGGCGCGTTGCAACAGTTCGTGTTCAGACGCCGGGGGTGGAATAACCGCTGTTGCAATAGACATGCGGCAATTGTAGGTAAACGGCACCAGTAAATAAAGCGAACCGTTAACGGCTTGTTGAAAATGATCCGCTGTCCCAGCTTAGCAGCATACCGATGTTTGCCACCACGGGGCATGATCGTCAGGGGAGGCTAACGTGTGTAGGTGATCGTCGCTATCCTGTCTTTCACGCAGACCAGTTTATTTTCTTCTTCCAGCTCACAATTGAGTTTGTGTACGGCGGTCTGCTTACCGAGTTTGACATTAAAGGCGAGCCCTTGATTACCCTCGGGATTAGCGGCGGTTTTTACGGCTGTGGTTTTTAGCACATTGTTGACGTACTGCACGGTAAACTGATCCGAGGCATTGAAGCCGCTTAAGGTTGCTTCCAGGATGTAAGTAATGACTGCTGCGCCGGTATTGCGTTGTTGTTCACTAGAAAGACATTTCACGCTCAGCTCACCGTCTTTTTCACAGATGGTGGTGCGCGAGGGCAGGAAACTGGCGGGTTGATCCTTGTTAAACCAATTGCCTTGCATGACGGCACGTAATAAGGCTTCACCGGGTTTGTCACGTTGTGGCGCTGCTTCCTCGCTAACTTTTTCTTCCTTGGGGGGCGCAAGGGTTGCAGTTTGAACCGGGGGCTTTGGTTTTCTTGCCGGTTTACGTGTGGCTATAGGTGTTTGGGCTAGTTCCCGCATACGGCCTTTGGCTTGGTAATAGCCACCATCCGCTGCCGCCTGATACCACTGCATGGCCTTTTGTGAATCTTGGGGCATGCCATCACCCGCTTCATACATCTGGGCCAGATAGAACTGGGCGCTGGAGACCCCCGCATTTGCCGCAGTGACGAGCAACTCGGCTGCTTTGTTGACGTTTTTCGGCAGACCCAGGCCGTCGTAATACAGAATACCCAATCTTGCGCGGGCCTCTTGTTGACCTTTGTCTGCCGACTTTTGAAACCAGGTGGCGGCCTTGGTCATATCCTGTTCTGTGCCACGGCCACGTTCATACATGCGGCCTACTTCATACATCGCCAGGGCATCGCCATTTTGCGCGTCTTTAAGTTGGGACTTGAATCGGTCAGTTAAGACCCAGTCATCGGAGGCGAGACAGAGGGGCGCGACTATACTCAGTAAAGCCGCAATCAATACTGCGCTGATACCAAGGGCGGTGTGGCGTAGGTCAGATTGCGTTGCCATAAGTTCTGTACCAGATTTACGTCAAGTCTATATGGTGTATCGGCAGTATAAATTAGTTATTTAGCGGTGCCAGTGGCCGGATTTACCACCTTGCTTCTCCATTAAGCCAATGTCGGTCAAGGTCATGCCCCGATCCACCGCCTTGCACATGTCATAGATGGTCAATAGGGCGATTTGTACCGCAGTGAGGGCTTCCATCTCCACGCCGGTTTTGCCCTCGGTCTCTACAGTACTGTGGCAGAGGACACTGTGCGTTGCTTTTTCAAGGGTGAATTCCACCGCGACATGGGTGAGTGCCAAGGGGTGACACAAAGGGATCAACTCGGCGGTTTTTTTCGCCGCCATGATCCCGGCAATCCGGGCGATGCCCAGGACATCGCCTTTTTTATGCCCGCCTTGTTCAAGCAAGGCAAAGGTCTCGGCTTGCATTAAAATCCGGCCACAGGCCACGGCGCGGCGATGGCTAATGGCCTTGTCGGCCACGTCCACCATGTGTGCCTCGCCTTGCGGATTAAAATGGGTCAGCTTACTCATGGTCGGTTCCGGTTACGAACGGATTACAATATAGAATGAAATTTGTTACCCTGGAGTGTACGCACAGTTTTTTCACGACACAATTGCCAAACTCAGTCTATGTCAATAAAAGTTAAATTTTTTGCCCGGTTACGCGAACAGTTCGGTATCAGTGAATTGTCGCTGGCCGCCGATCAGGCGTACACGGTACTGCAAGTATGGCAGCGCAGTACCCAACAACCTAGCCTTGGCTTGAATATTTTAACCGCTGTGAACATGCAGTACGTCGCTGCAGACCATCCCGTCAAAGACGATGATGAAGTCGCCTTTTTCCCGCCGGTGACCGGAGGATAAGTAAATGCAGATTCGTATCAGCAACAGCATCTTAGATCCGTATCGTGAGGTACAGCAATACCAGGCGACACAAACCCAGTTAGCGGGCAAGTATGGCGCGACCACCGTGTTTGTCGGCAGCATGCGCGAGATGAATCAGGATGATGCGGTGGTGAAGATGCAACTGGAACATTATCCGGGTATGACCGAACAGTATCTACATGGCATCGCGCAGCACGCCATCGACAAGTGGGGCTTGCTCGATGTCTTGATCGTACACCGCGTCGGTGAAATCAATCCCAATGATCCGATTGTGGTGGTTGCGGTGTGGTCCGTGCACCGCGCCGCTGCGTATGAGGCTAACCGTTTCCTGATGGAAGAACTCAAGTCCCACGCCCCCTTCTGGAAAAAAGAAACCTTAGCGAATAAGCAAACACGCTGGGTGGAAAAAAATACGCCGGGGTATTCCAGTTAGTGTGTAAATATAAATATCCTACGAATCGTGTTATGCGATACTGTCTGTCACAACTATCAAGGAGAACACCATGGCTAACGAAGGTTATCATGAACCCATTGCAG